>CAYTWU010000611.1:0-1508 GCA_964442175.1 uncultured Rubrivivax sp. | reverse complement strand
CCGACGGCGATGTCGCCGTGCGCCACGGCGGCCAGGAAACTGGCCTTGACCTTGGCGGCATCGTCCACGCCCGGCGGCACGCGGTGCGTCAGCAGGTCCAGCAGAAAGGCTTCTTCGCCCGCGGGCGGGGCCTTGATCAGCTCGATCAGCTCGGCGACCTGCTTGGCGTCGAGCGGCAGCGGCGGGATGCCGAGCGCGGCGCGTTCGGCGGCATGTTGGCGGTAGGCTTGCAGCATGGGGTGCTCCTTGGGAATCGGGTGGGGGGTGTGCGGGCTCAGGCTGGCGTCACGGGCGCGTCAGGAAGAAGGCACGATGACCTTGAGGCCCTTGAAGTAATCACGGAAGAAGCCGGCGTCGCGCGTGATCAGGCCCTGGCATTGCAGCAGGGCGTGCGCGCCGATGAGGAAATCGGCCACCACGCGCTCGCGCCGGCCGCCACGGTCGCGGAAGCGGCGTTGCATGTGGCCCGCGCGCACGGCCGCGGTTTCGCTGGTGGGCAGGTAGCGGATGCCGAACTCGGCCAGTGCATCCATCGCCGTCTCGCGCGTGTCCAGCATGCCCTGGACCTCGGCGGCCACGGCGTCGCAGATCACCACCTCGCCCAAGGTCATGGCCTGCTCCAGGCACGCGGCGGAGCTGAGGGCGAAGTGGGGGTCGTTGGTCAACACGTCCAGCAGCACGGAAGAATCGACCGCGATCACGCCGGCTCGTCCTCCGGCGGCAGGTAGGGGTCGCCGGGGGCCCGCCCGCGGACGGCGCGCAGGGCGTCGTCGGTGGTCTTGAAGCCTTCGGCGAGCTTGAAGCGCCCGCGCAGCCGAGACAAGGCGTCGCCCACGTCCTTGCGCAGCACGATGCGGCCGTCGATGAGCTCGACCTTGAGTTTGCTGCCCTTGGTCAGGCCCAACGCGTCGCGCACGGCCTTGGGCAAGGTGATCTGTCCACGTTCGGCGACGGTGGCTTCCATGCGGACTCCTGTCTGACTGGATAGGTATGCATCAATTCTACATACTTTCAGCCGTCAGTTCAGCCTTCAGGTTTGTTCGGGTTGCGCCAGGCGCGCTCGAAAGGCAGCCGCCAGGCGTGTGGCGCGATCAGCTGGTGGATGGACTTCGGGCCCCAGGAGCCCGGGGCGTACAGCCGCACCGGCGGCGGCGAATCCAGCAGTGCGGTGGAGACCTGCCAGAGCCGCTCGATGCCCTCGGCGCTGGTGAAGAGCGTGCGGTCGCCGCGCATCGCGTCCAGGATCAGGCGCTCGTAGGCCTCCAGCACATCGCCGGCCAGGCCGGTGTCGTGCATCGCGAACTGCAGGCTCAGCTTGTCCAGCCGCATGCCGGGGCCGGGGCGCTTGCCGTAGAAGCTCAGGCTCATCTTGCTGGCGTCGGCCAGGTCGAAGGTCAAATGGTCCGGCCCCTGCGCGCCCACGCCCGAGCCGGGCGGGAACATGCTTTTGGGTGGCTCGCGGAAGGCGATGCTGATGATGCGCTGGCCCTCGGCCATCTTCTTGCCGG
>CAYTWU010000610.1:0-1510 GCA_964442175.1 uncultured Rubrivivax sp. | reverse complement strand
AGCTGGCCTCGGGCGTGCTGGGCCTGGACATGTACAAGATGCGCGAGCCGCTGGCCCAGGCCGGCCTGCGCTACATCGACTGACGATGAAGACCGTCGCCCTCATCGGCTACGGCGAGGTCGGCCGCATCCTGGCGGAAGACCTGCGTGCACAGGGCCTGGCCGTCACGGCCTTCGACCTGAAGCCCGATGGTCGCGCCCATGCCGCCCAGCACGGCGTGGCCTTTGGGGGCAGCCACGCGCAGGCAGTGGCAGGTGCCGACCTGGTGGTCTCTGCCGTCACCGCGTCCCAGGCCGTGCCGGTAGCCGAGGCCTGTGCGCCGGCACTGGCGCGCGGCGCGTTTTTCCTCGATTTCAACTCGGCCTCGCCGGGTGCCAAGATCCGCGCCGCCGGCATCGTCAACGCGGCGGGCGGGCGGTATGTGGAAGGCGCGGTGATGACCTCGGTGCCGCCTTACCGCATCGCCGTGCCGCTGCTGCTGGGTGGGCCGGATGCCGCGGCATTGGAACCGCTGATCAACGCCCTGGGTTTCAAGGCCCGGGTGGCCGATGAACGGCTGGGCGTGGCCAGCGCCACCAAGATGTGCCGCAGCGTGATGATCAAGGGCCTGGAGGCCATGGTCATCGAGAGCTTCACCACCGCGCGCCACTACGGCGTGGAAGACGCGGTGCTCGCCTCGCTGAAGGAAACCTTCCCCGCCATCGACTGGGAGAAGCAGGCCGCCTACTTCTTCCAGCGCGTGATCGAACACGGCCGCCGCCGCAGTGAAGAGGTGCGCGAGGTCGCCGTCACCGTGCGCGAAGCCGGCCTGGTGCCGCACAGCGCCAGCGGCACCGCCGACCGCCAGGCCTGGATCGCCGACCTGGCTGATGCCGGGCTGTTCGGCGCCAAGGGCAGCCCTGGCTTCGCCCGCAGCGCCGACTGGCGCCAGGAAGCCGATCGCATCCTCACCCGGAACAAGACATGAGCTTCGAAAAAACCCCCGGCTGGCTGGACTGGTACGCCGGCCCCGCGACACCCCGCTTCCAGGTGCCCGCCGGCAGTGTGGACGCGCATTGCCATGTCTTCGGCCCGGGCGATGAGTTTCCGTTTGCCCCGGAGCGCAAGTACACACCGTGTGATGCCAGCAAGGCGCAGCTGTTTGCGCTGCGCGACCACCTGGGTTTTGCACGCAACGTCATCGTGCAGGCCACCTGCCATGGTGCCGACAACCGGGCGATGGTGGATGCCTGCCTCGCCTCGGGCGGCAAGGCACGTGGCGTGGCCACCGTGCGCCGCAGCGTCAGGGATGCCGAGTTGCAGCAGCTGCACGAGGCCGGCGTGCGCGGCGTGCGCTTCAACTTCGTCAAGCGCCTGGTGGACTTCACGCCCAAGGACGAGCTGATGGAGATTGCCGCGCGCATCGCCAAGCTCGGCTGGCATGTGGTGATCTACTTCGAGGCGGTGGACCTGCCCGAGCTGTGGGACTTCTTCACCGCGCTGCCCACCACCGTGGTGGTGGACCACATGG
>CAYTWU010000609.1:0-1523 GCA_964442175.1 uncultured Rubrivivax sp. | reverse complement strand
TCGACGATGGGCAGCACCGTGGTGCCGGGCGGCGTGAGCCCGGTCAGGCGCTTGCCCACACGCACAAAGAGCTCCACGCCCAGCTCTTCTTCGAGCTCCTTGATCTGCCGGCTGACCCCAGGCTGCGAGGTGTGCAGCACATCGGCCACGTGGGTGAGGTTGAAGCCCTGGCGCAGCGTTTCGCGCGCCGATCGCAGCTGCTGGAAGTTCATCGTTGCACGCCCCAGCGCCGCACGGTCAGGCGCTCCAGGGTCTGGAAGACCAGGCTCTCGACCAGCAGGCCGATGGCGATGACCATGGCCAGGCCGGCGAACACCTTGTCGGTGTAAAGCTCGTTGCGGTTCTGGAAGATGTACCAGCCCAGGCCACCGCGGCCGCTGGACACGCCGAACACCAGCTCCGCCGCGATCAAGGTGCGCCAGGCAAAGGCCCAGCCGATCTTCAGGCCCGCCAGGATGGCCGGCAGCGCCGACGGCACCAGGATCTGCAGCACGTAGCGCGGCCCGCGCAGACCGTAGTTGCGGCCGGCCATGCGCAGCGTCTCCGGCACGCCCTGGAAGCCGGAGAAGGTGGCCAGCGCCAGCGGCCACAGCGTGGAGTGCACGATCACGAAGACCAGGCTCGCATCGCCCAAGCCGAACCACAGCAGCGCCAGCGGCAGCAGCGCGATGGCGGGCAAGGGGTTGAACATCGCCGTCAACGTGGCCATCAGGTCGCGCCCGATCTGCGTGGAGACGGCCAGCGTGGTCAACAGCAGCGCGCTCACGATGCCGCCGGCATAGCCCTGCAGCAGCACCCGCAGCGAGGCCTGGGCGCGCAGCAACAGCTCACCGCCGGCGATGCCATCGACAAAGGCGCGTGCGGTCTGGCCGAAGGTGGGCAGCAGCAGGTCGTTGTTCTGCCAGCGGGCCAGGGCCTCCCACAGGAGCGCCAGCGCCAGCAGGATCACGCCCTTGCGCACCGCCGCCTGCGCCCACAGGCGCCGCGCCAGCGGCAGCGGGCGCTCGGCCGGCGTGTCGCCCAGTGCGGGCAGCGCGTATTCGGCATCGGGCCGCTCGGGCGGAAAAATCGGGATCGCGCTCATGCCGCCAGTGCCTCGCCAAACAGCAGCCCGTGGATGCGCTGCGCCGCCGCTTGGAAGCGTTCGCTGCCCTGGCTGGCAAAGTGAAACTCATGCGCGTTGATCTCGGCCCGCAACCGCCCCGGGTGCGGCGTCAGCACGCCGATGCGGCTGCCCACCACCAGCGCTTCTTCGATGGAATGGGTCACGAACAGCAGCGTGAACCGCAGCCGCTCCCACAGCGTCAGCAGCTCTTCCTGCATGCGGCGCCGGGTCAGCGCGTCCAGCGCGGCAAAGGGCTCATCCATCAGCAGCACGCGCGGCTGCATGGCGAGCGCGCGTGCGATGGCCACGCGTTGTTTCATGCCGCCGGAGAGCTGGTGCGGGTAGGCCGCTTCAAAGTCGGCCAGCCCCACCTGGCGCAGCACCTCCCGTGCACGCACCTGGGCGCTGCGCCTGTCCA
>CAYTWU010000608.1:0-1526 GCA_964442175.1 uncultured Rubrivivax sp. | reverse complement strand
GCTGCATCACCGGCATCGGCGCCATCCAGAGCGGCCAGGGCGAAGACGCCCGCGAACGCATGCTGATCCTGATGGACATCGAACGCCTGATGAGCGCCCCGGACATGGGGCTCATGGACAACGTGCACTGAGCCACCAACCCTTTCCCACCCCCCTGACGGAGACAACCATGAACAAGCTGATGCAACACGCGCCGCTGGCGCTGCTCCTGACCGCCGGCCTGGCCCTGGCCAACACCGACGCCACCCCGGCCGATGCCACGGCCATGGTCAAGAAGGGCGTGGCCTACATCAAGGCCAACGGCAAGGACAAGGGCCACGCCGAGATCAGCAACAAGAAGGGCGCCTTCATCGACCGCGACCTCTACCTGGTGGTCTACGGCCTGGACGGCACCGTGCGTGCCCATGGCGCGAACGAGAAGATGATCGGCAAGAACCTGATCGAGCTCAAGGACGTGGACGGCAAGGCCTTCGTGAAGGAACGTGTGGAGCTGGCACAGGCCAAGGGCACCTTCTGGCAGGACTACAAGTTCACCAACCCGGTGAGCAAGAAGATCGAGCCCAAGAGCATGTACTGCGAGAAGCTGGATGACGCCGTGGTCTGCGGCGGCGTCTACAAGTAAGCCGGCATGAAACTCGCCACCAAGCTCATCGCCGCGCCGGTGCTGACGGCCGCCGTGGTGCTGGGCGTGGCCCAGGTCGAGGCCTGGCTCGCCGCCCGTGCCACGGCGGCGGCGCAGGCCCGGTCGGCACAGAATTTCGACCACTTCCGCCAGCTGGCGAAGGCCCAGACGCAGCTCGGCGAAGCGCACGCCAGCGTGTACCGCACGGTGGCGCTGATGGCTTCGCTGGACGACGCCAAGGTGCAGGCTTTCCGGGCCGACCTGAAAACCCGCCTGAGCGCCCTGAACCAGGGCCTGGCCGGAGTGTCGCAGGACGCCGAGGCGCTGAAGCCCACGCTGGCCGAGGCCTCCAGGCAGATCGCAGGTTACGCCACCAAGGCCGACGCGGCGATCGACCTGGCCACCGTGGACACCAACACCGGCATCGCCGCGCTGCAGGGCGCTGACGCCAACTTCGCGCAGCTGGCGGGCAGCCTGGGCCAGGTGGTGCAGCAGTTGCAGGCCCGGGCCGATGCCGACGCCGCCGAGGCCAAGGCCGCTGCCACGCAGCTGCACGTGCTGCTGAGCGCGCTGGCCCTGCTGGCCGCCGGTGGCGCGGTGGCGCTGGGCTGGCGCATCCAGCGCCGCGTGGTGCGCGACCTCGGCCGTGCCGGCCGCGCTGCAGACGAGATCGCCGCCGGCCGGCTGGGCACACCGCTGCGCAGCGACGGCCAGGACGAGGTGGCGGCCCTGCTGCGCAGCCTGGAGGGCATGCGCGGCGCGCTGGTGCAATCGCTGCGCACGGTGCACGAGTCCACGCAGTCCATCGGCCACGCCAGCCGCGAGATCGCCGCCGGCAACACCGATCTCTCGCAGCGCACCGAGCAGACGGCCAGCAACCTGCAGCAGACCGCCAGTTCGATGA
>CAYTWU010000607.1:0-1527 GCA_964442175.1 uncultured Rubrivivax sp. | reverse complement strand
GTGCAGTTCGCCGACATTCCGGTGATGGCGGCCTACCTGTGCCTGATCGCGCTGATCTTCGTGGTCATCAACCTGGTCGTCGACCTGCTGTACTTCGCCGTCGACCCGCGCTTGCGCATCGAACGGCCCACCACGGGACATTGAGCCACCATGTCTGACATTTCCGCACCCGTGACCCGGGCCCCTGGTGCGCTGGCACGCTTTTTTGCCGGCGACGTCTGGTTCAGCTTCCGCTCGTCGCCGATGGCGATGGTGGCGGCCGTGACCGCCTTCCTGTGCATCTTCTGCGCGCTGTTTGCGCCCTGGGTGGCGCCGCACAACCCCTACGACCTGGCGTCCATCGACCTCTCGGATGCGCGCCTGCCGCCGGCCTGGATCGAGGGCGGCAACACCCGCTTCCTGCTCGGCACCGACGACCAGGGCCGCGACATCCTGTCCACCATCATGTACGGCGCGCGCATCTCGTTGTTCGTGGGTTTGGCGGCGGTGACGCTGTCGGTGGTCCTGGGCGTGTCGCTGGGCTTGCTGTCGGGGTTTGTCGGCGGCCGCATCGACGCCTTCATCATGCGGGTCTGCGACGTGATGCTGTCGTTCCCGGCGCTGCTGGTGGCGCTGCTGATCGACGGTGTGGGCCGCGCGATGTTCCCGAACGCGCACGACACCTTGGCCTTCGCGGTGCTGATCATCGCCATCGCACTCACCGGCTGGGTGAAGTTCGCCCGCACGGTGCGCGGCTCCACGCTGGTGGAGCGCAACAAGGAATACGTGCAGGCCGCCCGCGTGATCGGTGTCTCCAAGGCGCGCATCATGCTCAAGCATGTGCTGCCCAACGTGATGGGGCCGGTGCTGGTGCTGACCACCATCGACATCGGCCAGGCCATCCTGGCCGAGGCCACGCTGTCCTTCCTGGGCGTGGGCGTGCCGCCCACCTCGCCGTCCCTGGGCACGCTGATCCGCATCGGCAACGACTTCCTGTTCTCCGGCGAATGGTGGATCACCATCTTCCCCGGCCTGATGCTGGTGCTGATCGCGCTCAGCGTGAACCTGCTCGGCGACTGGCTGCGCGACGCTTTGAACCCGAGACTCCGCTGAACATGGCGCTGCTTGAAGTCAAGAACCTGCGGGTGGAATTCCCGACGCGCCACGGCACGCTGCTGGCGCTGGACGACATTTCCTTCAACATCGAGCCCGGCGAGATCCTGGGCGTGGTGGGTGAATCCGGTGCCGGCAAATCGCTCACCGGCGCGGCCATCATCGGCCTGCTGGAGCCGCCCGGGCGCGTGGCCGGTGGCGAGATCCACTTTGAAGGCCAGCGCATCGACAACCTGCCGCGCGAGAAGATGCGCCACATCCGTGGCCGCAAGATCGGCGCGATCTTCCAGGACCCGCTGACCTCGCTGAACCCGCTGTACACCGTGGGCCGGCAGTTGATCGAGACCATCCGCAACCACCTGCCGGTGAGCGAGGCCGAGGCCCGCCAGCGCGCCATCAAGCTGCTGCAGGAAACCGGTATCCCGGCGGCCGAAG
>CAYTWU010000606.1:0-1536 GCA_964442175.1 uncultured Rubrivivax sp. | reverse complement strand
ACAGCGTGGGGGTCTGCTGCGCAAACCAGCGTGCCGCCTGCACGATGTCCGCCTCCTTCACGCCGCACACCTTGGCGGCATGCGCCGGGCTGAACTCGCGCACGCGGTCGCGCAAGGCGTCAAAGCCGCTGGTGTGGGCCTGGATGTAGGCGTGGTCCACCAGCCCTTCCCACAGCATCAGGTGCAGCATCGCGTGGTGCAGCACCACGTCGGTGCCGGGCAGGATCTGCAGATGCAGGTCGGCCTCGGCCGCGGTCTCGGTGCGGCGTGGGTCGACCACGATCACCTTCATCGCCGGGTCGGCACGGCGCGCGTCTTCCAGCCGCCGGTACAGCACCGGGTGTGCCCAGGCCATGTTCGAGCCGGTGATGAACACGGTCCTGGCCAAGCCGATGTCGTCGTAACAGGCCGGCACCGCGTCGCTGCCCAGGCTGGCCTTGTAACCCGCCACCGCGCTGCTCATGCACAGCCGCGAGTTGGTGTCGACGTTGTTGGTGCCGATCAGGCCCTTGGCGAGCTTGTTGAAGGCGTAGTAATCCTCGGTCAGCAACTGGCCGCTGAGGTACAGGCCCACGGCGTCCGGGCCGTCACGTTCGATGATGCGGGCGAATCGGTCGGCCACTTCGTCCAGCGCTGCATCCCAGACCACGGGCCGCAGCGGCGCCCCGCGCCCGGCACGCCGCATCGGCTGCAGCGCACGCACCTGCATGGTCACGGCCGGGGCGGCGGTGAGGTGCAGGGTCTGGCCCTTGCTGCACAAGCGTCCGAAGTTCGCCGGGTGTTCCGGGTCGCCGCGCACACCCGTGACCTGCCCCGCCTCGCTGCGGATGATCACCCCGCAGCCGACGCCGCAGTAGGGGCAGGTGGAGCGTGTCTCCGCCATGGTCAGGCGGTGGCGTCCACGGCCTGGGTGCGCAGCTCTTCAGCGTCCAGCAGCACCTGGCCGGCCTCCACCCGCACGGCAAACCGCGGCGTGCAGCCGGCGTCCGGCGCGCGGGCGCAGCCGTCGTCCAGACCAATGGTCCAGTTGTGCAGCGGGCAGGCCACGCCGTGGCCGCTGACGATGCCCTGCGACAGCGGCCCGCCCTTGTGCGGGCAGCGGTCCAGCAGCGCAAACACCTGGTCGTCGGCGGTGCGGAAGACGGCGACTTCAGCGCCCTGCTCCCTCGCCACCCGCCGGGCGCCGAGTTTCGGGATGTCCTCGACGCGGCAGATCACGGTCCATTCCTGATTCATGCCGGCTCCTGCGTCTTGATCTTCGCCACCGGTTCAAACTGCCGCAGGTCCACCTGCGCCTTCTCGAACTCGAACCAGGGGTCGGGCTCGCCGTCCAGGCTGAACTGCAGCTGCGCCCACAGCGCACGCCGGCCTTCGTGGTCGTCGAGGATCTTCTTCTTCACATGGTCCAGGCCGACGCGGTGGATGTAGTGCACCGTGCGCTCCAGGTACCAGCCTTCCAGGCGGTAGAGCTGGAGGAAGGCCCCGCTGTACTCCAGCACCTCGTCGGGGGTCTTCACCTTGACCAGGAACTGCGCC
>CAYTWU010000605.1:0-1566 GCA_964442175.1 uncultured Rubrivivax sp. | reverse complement strand
GGGCGCCTTCGGTTTCGGCCTGATGCAGGTCTATTTCTTCGTCTTCGTCGTGCTGCCGATGATGATGGGCAAGGGCGAGAAGGCACCGCAACGCCCCTGGAACGACCCGGACGGCCGTGGCGCCGAAGGCCTGGAATGGGAAGTGCCGTCGCCGGCCCCCTGGCACACCTTTGAGCAGCCGCCCAAGCTGGACGCCACCGCCACCAAGGTGATTGGCTGATCCATGTCCGCCCAAGACCCCCGGCAACGCAGGGCCAACCTCCGGTTGGCGCTGATCCTGGCATCGCTGGCGGCCGTGTTTGCGCTCGGCTTCTTCGCCAAGATCTCGCTGATGGGTCCGAACTGAACCATGGCCGACACACGCAGCCGTTCATTGGGTGTCGACAACCGCCGCATGCTGGGCAAGCTGGCGGTGGTGGCGGCGCTGATGTTCGGCTTCGGTTATGCGCTGGTGCCGATGTACCGCGCCATCTGCGACGCGCTGGGCATCAACGTGTTGTCGGTCTCGGAGCAGCGCATCGCGCAGGGCTGGCTGGGCAGCAGCAAACCGGGCGCTGGCAACACGCAGGTCGACACCAGCCGCACCATCACGGTGGAGTTCGACGCAAACGCCCGGGGCCCCTGGGATTTCAAGCCCGCCGTGTCGTCGTTGCAGGTGCATCCAGGTGAGCTGACGACCGTGATGTACGAGTTCCGCAACAAGCAGGACCGCACGATGGCGGCCCAGGCCATCCCCAGCTACGCCCCGCGCCAGGCCAGCCCGCACTTCAACAAGCTGGAGTGTTTCTGCTTCAACGAATACACGCTGGCCCCGGGCGAACAAAAGCAGTGGCCCGTGGTCTTCGTGATCGACCCCAAGCTGCCGAAGGACGTGACAACCATCACCTTGTCCTACACCTTCTTCGAGGTGGGGGGCAAGGTTCCGGCGGCGCCGACAGCGGCCGTCAAGGCCAAAGGCGACGAACGCTCATGAGCCAGGACCTCCGAGAGGCCGCCGAGCGGCCCTTGTCCTTCCTGCAGACCGTCAAGGCGGTGAGCTGGTCGTTCGTGGGGCTGCGCAAGGGCGCGGGTTACCAGCAGGACGTGCAGAAACTCAACCCGGTGCATGTGATCATCGCCGGCCTGATCGGCGCGGCCTTGTTCGTGCTGAGCATCGTGTTCCTCGTGCGCTGGGTGGTTGGCAGCGGCGTGGCGACTTGAACAGACTTTTGTACTTCATCCAGATCCCGATTCGAGGAGAGAACCTTCCATGGCGGCCATGACCCCCGCGGGCACCACCCCGTACTACTACATCCCCCAACCGTCGCGCCACCCGGTGCTGATGGCCAGCGGCCTGTTCCTCGTGATCCTGGGTGCCGGCCAATGGGTGAACGGCCACGGCTGGGGCGCTTATGCGCTGCTGGCCGGCTTGGTGGTCTGGCTGACCGTGATGTTCCAGTGGTTCCGTGAGGCCGTGCGCGAAAGCGAAGGCGGGCTGTACTCCGACCGCATCGACGTCAGCTTCCGCTGGAGCATGAGCTGGTTCATCTTCTCGGAGGTGATGTTCTTCGCGGCCTTCTTCGGCGC
>CAYTWU010000604.1:0-1567 GCA_964442175.1 uncultured Rubrivivax sp. | reverse complement strand
TCGCCTGGACCATGGCGCTGGCCAACAACGCCCGGCCCAGCGCGCTGCTGCTGAGCCGGCAGAACCTGCCCTACCTGCCCAAGGCCGGGCTGGACGAGATCGGCAAGGGCGCCTACGTGCTGGCCGAGCCGGCCGAGGTGGGGCTGAAGAAAAAAGCGCAGGCGGTGGTCATCGCCACCGGCAGCGAGGTGCAGCTGGCGCTGCACGCGCAGGCCGCGCTGGCCAAGGACGGCATCGCGGTGCGTGTGGTCAGCATGCCCAGCACCACGGTGTTCGACCGCCAGGACAAGCAGTACAAGGCCAGCGTGCTGCCGGCCAAGCTGCCGCGCATCGCGGTGGAAGCCGGTGTCACCGACGGTTGGTGGAAGTACGGCTGCGCCGCCGTGGTCGGCCTGGACCGCTACGGCGAGAGTGCGCCCGCACCGGCGCTGTTCCAGCACTTCCAGCTCACGGCGGACAACGTCGCGGCGGTGGTGCGGCAGGTGCTGAAGGGCTGAGGCCGTGCGGCGCGCCCTGCTCGCTGTGGTGGTCAGCCTGGCGGGCGCCGGTGCGTCGGCGCAGGTGGTGACGCTGGCACCGTCGCAGGCGCTCGCCTGCATGACACCGCCTGAACCCGAGCGTGGTCTTCCGGCCTACCCGGCCGAACTGGTGACTGCCAAGATCGGCGGCACGGTGCGTGTGGAACTGGTGTTCACCGCGCCGGACCGCGCGCCGGCCGTGCGTGTGCTCGACGATTCGGCGTCAACGGGCCTGGAGGATGCGGTGCGGGCACATGCCGCACGTTTGCGCGTGCCCTGCCTGCCGCCCGGCGCCGAGCCCGCGCGCATCGCGCAGGACTACGTGTTCCGCCCCGACGATGGCCGCCGGGTGGCTGCGCTGGCACCGGAGGACCTGGACGAGCCCGGTCGGCACCGCCTGGCGGCATGCTTGACCCGCATTGCCGGCCCGGCGCTGGAATACCCGCGCCGCGCCCAGGACGACGGCCAGGAAGGCAATTACCTGGTACGTCTGCGATTCACCAACCCGGCTGCCGCGCCGGAGATCCGCATCGTGGCCGGCCCGCAGCACGCTCCGTTGCGCCGGGCCTTGAACGGCTTTGCCCAGGAGTACCGGCTGCCGTGCATGGGCACGGCGCCGGTGGAACTGGACCTGCTGTACAGCTTCCGCATCGATGGTTATCCCCGCACCGTGTTGAAGGACATGCGGCTGACCCAGATGCTGGGCTCGGCGGCGCGCATGCCGCTGCCGGCCAGCTTCGACTTCAGCACCATGGGCTGCCCCTTCGACCTGCGCGTCACCCACCGCCAACCGTACGCGCGCCACGTGGTGAAACAGATCGAGCCGGCCCACCCGGGCCGCCGCAGTTTCATCGACTGGCTGGCGCAGGTCGAACTCAAGCTCAGCGACCAGCAGTCGCAGCAGGTGCTGGGCGACACCTTCACCGTCAGCGTGCCCTGCGCCAAGCTGGACCTCTGACCCCGCTGTCTTTCAACCCCAGGAGATTCCCATGACCATCAAGATCGGCATCAACGGCTTCGGCCGCATCGGGCGCATGGTGTTCCGCGCC
>CAYTWU010000603.1:0-1570 GCA_964442175.1 uncultured Rubrivivax sp. | reverse complement strand
GGGCCCCTGCGTTCAGGGGCCTCAGACGACGAGGTCGTCTCGTTCATGCAGCAGCTCCTGTGGCAGCGGCAGGATAGCGGGCCGGACCTGTCTTGGAGTCAGACACTTGAATCGACTGATGTTCAGACAGCGACGACACCGCACTGTGTCTGACACACGATCACCCTGATCCGGGTTGACCCGAATTCGGGCATCCGAACACCGGGTTTGCACGGATCCGGTGCGCCCGGCACGCCAATTGCGGAGTGAACGGCACTTCCACGGAGACAAGCCGAATGAACCGTCGCCACCTGCTCACCACCGTTTCCACCGCCGCCGCGCTTGCGCTGGCGGCTGCCACGCCCGCGTTTGCGCAGGCCGGCAAGGACATCAAGATCGCGCTGATCGCCAGCAAATCGGGCCCGCTCGAGGCCTATGCCAAGCAGACCATCGTCGGCTTCAACCTGGGCCTGGAGTACGCCACCGGCGGCACGATGACCGTGGCCGGCCGCAAGCTGGTGGTGATCGAGAAGGACGACCAGGGCAAGCCCGACGTGGGCAAGGCGCAGCTGGCCGCGGCCTACGGCGACGACAAGGTTGACATCGCGGTCGGCCCCACCGCCAGCCCGGTGGCGCTGGCCATGCTGCCGGTGGCCGAAGAGTACAAGAAGATCCTGCTGGTGGAGCCGGCCGTGGCCGACAGCATCACCGGCGACAAGTGGAACAAGTACATCTTCCGCACCGGCCGCAACAGCAGCCAGGACGCCGCCGCCAACGCCGCCGCGCTGGACCTGCCGGGCAACAACATCGTCACGCTGGCACAGGACAACGCCTTCGGCCGCGATGGCGTCAAGGCCTTCAAGGAGTTCATCAAGAAGGGCAAGTTCGTGCACGAGGAGTTCCTCGCGCCCGGCACCGCCGATTTCACCGCCGGCCTGCAGCGCATCATCGACAAGCTGAAGGACCAGCCGGGCAAGAAGTACGTCTACGTGTACTGGGCCGGCGCGCCCTCGCCCTTCAGCAAGTTCGCCGAGCTGGAGTTGAAGAAGCGCTACGGCATCGAGATGGCCACCGGCGGCAACATCCTGCCGGCGATGGTGGCCTACAAGGCTTACCCGGGCATGGAAGGTGCGCTGTACTACTACTTCGCGATCCCGCAGAACCCGGTCAACCAGTGGCTGGTGGCCAACCACTACACCAAGTTCAAGAGCCCGCCGGACTTCTTCACCGCCGGTGGCATGAGCGCAGCGATCGCGGTGGTGGAGGCGCTCAAGAAGACCAACGGCGACACCAACACCAACAAGCTGATCAGCACGATGGAAGGCATGAGCTTCCAGACGCCCAAGGGCACCATGACCTTCCGCAAGGAAGACCACCAGGCGATGCAGGACATGTACCACTTCCGCATCAAGGACGACCCGGCCTTTGCCTGGGGCGTGCCGGAACTGGTGCGTGAGATCAAGGCCAGCGACATGGCCATCCCGATTCGCAACAAACGCTGAAGCGTTTGTTGCGCTCGGGCTCTTCCGTGCGCTCCCCCTAGCCCCCTCCGGGAGGGTGCTCCAGTCAGGTTTTGGAGCCCGGCCTTTGG
>CAYTWU010000602.1:0-1576 GCA_964442175.1 uncultured Rubrivivax sp. | reverse complement strand
TCGACGTTGGGCGCCGTCATGTGGAAGGCATCGGCCCCCATGCCGAAGCCGGCGAGTTCGGCGTAGATCCTGGCGCCGCGCTTCCTGGCGTGTTCGTACTCTTCGAGGACCAGCACGCCCGCGCCCTCACCGAGCACAAAACCGTCGCGCCCCTTGTCCCAGGGGCGAGAGGCGGTCTTCGGGTCGTCGTTGCGTGTGGACAGCGCCCGGGCGGCGGCAAAACCACCGATGCCCAGCGGCGACACCGTGCTCTCGGCGCCACCGGCGATCATCACGTCGGCATCGCCGTACTCGATCAGGCGGCCGGCTTCGCCGATGCAGTGCAGCCCGGTGGTGCAGGCGGTCACGATGGCGAGGTTCGGGCCGGTGAAGCCGTACTTGATCGACAGGTGGCCGGAGATCATGTTGATGATGGAGGCCGGCACGAAAAACGGCGAGATTCGCCGCGGACCGCGGGTGCGGTACTCCTCGTGCGTGGCCTCGATCATCGGCAAGCCGCCGATGCCCGAACCCACCATGCAGCCGATGCGCTCGGCGGTTTCTTCCGTCAGCGCGTCACCGGTGGGCAGGCCCGCGTCCTGCACCGCCTGGAAGGCCGCTGCCAAGCCGAAGTGGATGAAGCTGTCCATGTGACGGGCTTCCTTGCCGGGCATGTAGTCCTCGACATTGAAGCCCTTCACCTCACCGGCAAAGCGGCAGGCCATCGCCGAGGCATCGAACTTGGTGATCAGATCGATGCCGCTGCGGCCCGCCACCAGGTTGGCCCAGCCTTCGGCCACGCTGTTGCCGACCGGGCTGATGAGGCCCAGGCCGGTGACGACGACGCGCCGCCGGCTCACTTTTGGTGCTTCACCGCGTAGTCGATGGCCAACTGCACGGTGGTGATCTTCTCGGCCTCTTCGTCGGGGATCTCGATCCCGAACTCGTCCTCCAGGGCCATCACCAGTTCGACCGTGTCGAGAGAGTCGGCGCCGAGATCGGCCACAAAGGCCTTCTCGTTGGTGACGTCCGACTCGGGCACGCCGAGTTGCTCGGCAATGATCTTCTTGACACGGGTTTCGATATCGCTCATGACTCCTCCAGGAGTGGATCCAACTGACAGCCGGCGATTCTACCGGCGGGATGGGGATGGACTGGCGGCGGCCCTCAGGCCATGTACATGCCGCCGTTGACGTGCAGTTCGGTGCCGGTGATGTACCCTGCCAGCGGGCTGGCCAGGAAGGCCACGGCATGAGCCACCTCGTCCGGCGTGCCCAGGCGCGCCAGCGGGATCTGCTGCAGCAGCGCGGCCTTCTGGGCCTCGGGCAGCTGCTCGGTCATGTCGGTGGCGATGAAACCCGGCGCGACGCAGTTGACCGTGATGTGGCGGCTGCCCAGCTCGCGCGCCAGCGCGCGGGTCATGCCGGCCACACCGGCCTTGGCCGCGGCGTAGTTGGCCTGGCCGGCGTTGCCGGAGGCGCCCACCACCGAGGTGACGCTGATGATGCGGCCCCAGCGCTGTTTCATCATCGTGCGCATCACGGCGCGGCTCAGGCGGAAGACGGCCTTGAGGTTGGTGTCCAGCACCGCGTCCCAG
>CAYTWU010000601.1:0-1595 GCA_964442175.1 uncultured Rubrivivax sp. | reverse complement strand
ACCTCGCTGCTGGGCTCGCTGGCGCTGATCGGCACGCCGTTCTTCTCGGGCTTCTTCTCGAAGGACAGCATCATCCTGGCGGTGCATGCATCGAAGCTGCCGGGCGCTTGGTTCGCGGAGATTGCGGTGGTGGCCGGCGTCTTCATCACGGCCTTCTATTCCTTCCGCATGTACTTCCTGGTGTTCCATGGCGAGGAGCGCTTCCGCCACAAACCCTTCCCGGGTGAACACGACCACGCGGATGAACACGGCCATGTGCACGTGCATGTGCCGCACGAAAGCCCGTTCGTGGTCTGGGGCCCGCTGGTGGCGCTGGCCATCCCCTCGGTGCTGATCGGCGGCTTCACGATGGCGCCGATGCTGGTGGGCGACTTCTTCAAGGACGCGATCTTTGTCGACGCCGCCAAGCACCCCGCCATGGCTGCGGTGGGCGAACACGCCGGCCACGCGGTGGCGATGGCGATGCATGGCTTTGTCACGCTGCCGTTCTGGCTGGCCGTGGGCGGTGTGTTCACGGCTTGGCTGTTCTACTTGAAGGCACCGCAGATCCCGGCCGCGCTGGACGCCCGCTTGCGCCCGCTGCGCACCATGCTGGAGAACAAGTACTACTTCGACGCCTTCAACGAGAAGGTGCTGTCCGTCGGTGCGCGCCTGCTGGGCACCGGCCTGTGGAAGGGCGGCGACCAGGCCCTGATCGACGGTACCCTGGTCAACGGCTCGGCGCGTGGCATTGGCGCACTCGCCGGTGTGGTGCGCCGTGTGCAGACCGGCCAGCTGTACTGGTATGCCTTGGTGATGGTGGTCGGCATCTTCGGCTTCCTCACCTGGCGCCTGTGGCCGATGCTGACCCGCTGACAACCCCCGACAAGAACAACAGAGAACACACATGGGTCTCCTGAGTGCATCGATCTGGTTGCCGATCGCCTTCGGCACGCTGCTGCTGGCGGTGGGGCGCGACCAGAACGCCGGCCTGGTGCGCACCACCGCGCTGCTGGGCGCCATCCTCTCGCTGCTGGTCACGCTGCCGCTGATCAGCGGTTTCGACACCAGCACCGCGACGATGCAGTTCGTCGAGAAGCAGCTCTGGATCGAGCGCTTCAACGTGCACTACCACCTGGGCGTCGATGGCCTGTCGATGTGGTTCGTGCCGCTGACGGCCTTCATCACCGTCATCGTGGTCATCGCCGGCTGGGAAGTCATCACCGAGCGGGTGGCCCAGTACATGGGCGCCTTCCTGATCCTGTCGGGCCTGATGGTGGGTGTGTTCAGCGCGCTCGACGGTCTGCTGTTCTACGTGTTCTTCGAGGCCACGCTGATCCCGATGTACATCATCATCGGCATCTGGGGCGGGCCGAACCGGGTCTACGCGGCCTTCAAGTTCTTCCTGTACACGCTGCTGGGTTCGCTGCTGATGCTGGTGGCCCTGGTCTTCCTGTACTACAAGTCGGGCGGCTCGTTCAACATCCTCGACTGGCACAAGCTGCCGCTGGGCGCCACGCCGCAGGCGCTGCTCTTCGGTGCCTTCTTCGCGGCCTTCGCCGTGAAGGTGCCGATGTGGCCGGTGCACACCTGGCTGCCCGACGCCCACGTCGAGG
>CAYTWU010000600.1:0-1611 GCA_964442175.1 uncultured Rubrivivax sp. | reverse complement strand
GTTGGACAGCATCGCGATGATGACCGGCAGCGTGAAGTAGGTGTTGTGCACGCTGCGCTGCTTGCCGCGCCGGCCGTGCACCGGGTCGGGGTTCTCGCCGGCGCGCAGCGAGGCGATCACCTGGCGCTGGCCGGGGATGATCCAGAAGAACACGTTGGCGCTCATCGCCGTGGCCAGCATCGCGCCCACCAGCAAGAACGCCGCGCGGCCGGCAAACAGCTGGCAGGCCAGCCAGGAAGCGAACACCACGAACACCAGCACGGCCCCGCCGACGATCAAGTCACCTTTTGCGCCCTGGCCCAGCGTGCGGCAGATGGCGTCGTAGACCCCCCAGAACACGACCAGGAAACCCAGCGCGGTGGCGATGGCGGCGGCCGGCGACCAGTCGAACACCGTCTTGTCGATCAAAAAACTGCTGGCGTGGAACAGGTAGGAGACCGTGAACAACGCAAACCCGGTGAGCCAGGTGGAATAACTCTCCCAGTAGCTCCAGTGCAGGTTCTGCGGGATGGGCAGCCAGCGCGGCGCCACCATGTACTTGTTTGAGTGGTAGAAACCACCGCCGTGCACGGCCCAGAGTTCGCCGTCCACGCCCTTGGCCTTCAGGTCGTCGTGCGGCGTGGGGCTGAGGCTGTTGTCCAGCATCACGAAGTAGAACGACGAGCCGATCCAGGCGATGGCCGTGATCACGTGCGCCCAGCGCAGCAGCAGGTTGGCCCAGTCGATGAGGTAGGCGTCCATCGGGGTGGTGTGCTTTGCTCAGCTGCCGCGGTAGGTGCTGTAGCTCCACGGGCTCACCAGCAGCGGCACGTGGTAATGGCCGGCGGCGTCGGCGATGCCGAAGTCCAGCGTCACGGTGTCGATGAAGGGCGGCTCGGGCAGCGCGACACCGCATGCACGGAAATAGGGCGCCACCTCGAACAGCAGCCGCCAGCGGCCCACCGCCATCGTGGCGGCGTCCAGCAAGGGGCCGCCGTCCGTGCGGCCGTCGGCGTTCAGCCGCAGGGATTTGACGGTCTCCGCCCCCGCCGGGCCCAAACGTTGCAAGTGCACCGCCATGCCGGCGGCCGGGCGGCCGTGGGCGGTGTCGAGAACATGGGTGCTGAGGTGGCCCATCGCGGCGGCGCTTTCCAAAAAGTTCGGCACACTCCGTACCGACGAACACGATATCGCAAGCCCCATGCCTGCCCTTGATCCGACCGCCACCCGCTACCCGCGCGACCTGAAAGGCCACGGCCGCCACCCGCCCCACCCGCAGTGGCCGGGCAATGCGCGCGTGGCGCTGCAGTTCGTGCTGAACTTCGAGGAGGGCGGCGAGAACTCGGTGCTGCACGGCGACGCCGGCAGCGAGCAGTTCCTCTCGGAGATGGCCAACCCGCCGGCCTTCCCGGCGCGCCACCTGAGCATGGAGAGCATCTACGAATACGGCTCGCGTGTGGGCGTGTGGCGCATCCTGCGCGAGTTCGAGCGCCGTGGCCTGCCGCTCACCGTGTTCGGCGTCGGCATGGCGCTGCAGCGTTGCCCGGAGGTGACGGCCGCCTTTGTGGAGCTGGGCCACGAGATCGCCTGCCACGGCTGGCGCTGGATCCACTACCAGGGCCTGGACGAAGC
>CAYTWU010000599.1:0-1620 GCA_964442175.1 uncultured Rubrivivax sp. | reverse complement strand
GCCAACGTGCTGGTGCTGGACGAGCCCACCAACGACCTGGACATCGACACGCTGGACCTGCTGGAAGAGCTGCTGGCGGGCTACACCGGCACCGTCTTCCTGGTCAGCCACGACCGGCGCTTCCTGGACAACGTGGTCACCAGCACCATCGCCTGGGAGGGCGATCCGGCCTTCGGCGGCCGCCCTGGCCTGTGGCGCGAGTACGAAGGCGGTTACGAGGAATGGAAACGCCAGCGCGCACGCAGCCGCGTGGCCGTGGCGGCACCGGCGCCCGCCCCTGCGCCGGCCACCGCCGCGCCCGCGCCCAAGCCCGCCGCCAAGGCCAAGCTCAGCTACAAGGAGCAGCGCGAGCTGGATGGACTGCCGGCGCGCATCGAGGCACTGGAGCAGGAGCAGGCCGAGATTGCCGCCACCTTGGCCGGCACCGAGGTCTACCAGAAGGAGCCGCAGCGCGTGGCCGTGCTGCAGGCTCGGCATGAGGCCATCGAGACCGAGCTGCTGGCCGCGCTGGAGCGCTGGGAACTGCTGGGCGCGCGCTGATCAGCCGCCGTGGCTGCGCCAGCCGTCGTTGGTGGCGGCCGGGTGGCTGCGCGTGACCATCAGCGCCGCCTGCAGGTACAGCGCGTTCAGCAGCCGCATGGCCCGCTCGCGGTCGAAGCCCGGCCACTCGGAGATCTCGCGCAGGTTGGTGGTTTCGCGCCGCAGCCGGGCCACGGCGGCGGTGAGCGTGCCACCCAGGTCCAGGCCCTGCAGGTCGGCCACCGGTGTCACGCGGTAGGCGGCATTGCCGGCCAGCTCGGGCAGCAGGCTGTCGCGCGCGCCACGCAGCGCCAGGGCCCAGATCAGCGGGCCCAGCGGGCTGTAGAGCGCGGCGTCGGCCACCAGGGCGCGCTCGTTCGGGCCGGGTGCGCTCAGCAGCGCCGGCTCCACCTGCATCACCTCCAGGCCGCTCAGGCGCGATGACAGCAACTGCTCACTCGTCAGCGGGCAATGGGCCAGGCGTTCGACCGGAAACACGGTGAGCGGGATCACGTGCCCGTCCAGCGCCAGGTGGATGAGCAGGCGCTTGTTGTGCCGCAGCGCCGCGGCGATGACCTCCAGCAGGTCGCTGCCCCGGCCTTCGCGCTCGAAGCGCAGCAGGTCCAGCAACAGGGACGGGCTGAGCGAACTGAGCCGCGTCGCAGGGCTGCGGTCGGCACGGTCGATCAGGGCCTGCTGCTCCTGCAGGTAGCGGCGAAAGTCGCTGACCCGCATCAATTCAGGGGCCCCGACGGGCAGGGTGGACGGAAACTGGGGCGTCACGGCCGCGATGGTAAGCAGTCGGGGGCCTCTCGGCGGTGCAATCCCCCCCGGATCAGCGGGTGCGCAGGCCGGCCGGCAGGGCGCGCCAGAAGCGCCCGTCCTGCGTGGCCGCGAAGTTGATGCGCATGCAGGTGCTGGGCCGCCGCCCGACCTGGAACAGCGTGCCGGGTGCCAGCAGCCAGCCGCTGTCCAGCAGGGCCAGCGCCAGCCGTTCGGTGTCCTGGCCCATGTCCACCCAGCCGAACAGCCCCTGCGGCGGGGCCCTTCCCTGCTATCATTTCCGCCACCTGGTGAAGCCCGGCATCACCGGCTGGGCGC
>CAYTWU010000598.1:0-1625 GCA_964442175.1 uncultured Rubrivivax sp. | reverse complement strand
CAGCTGGGCGAACAGGCGTTCGATCTGGGCGTCGTCACCGACGTCGCAGTCGTAGACCAGGTCTGAGTCGAACTCCTTGGCGAACTCGGTGATGCGCTCCTTGAAACGTTCACCCACGTAGCTGAAGGCCAGTTCGGCGCCCTCGCGGCGGCAGGCCCGGGCGATGCCATAGGCGATGGAGCGGTTGGAGAGCACGCCGGTGATGAGCAGGCGCTTGCCGGTGAGAAATCCCATGGGGTGATCTTCTTGGAGGGGGTTGCAGCGGCCGGGATTCTGGCACGTGCCCACCACGCGACGGCCGTGGCTTGCCCGGGAATCAACCGGTGGTTATAATGCTCATTTCCCGGTATGACCTGCGTGGGCGGAACTTCCTGCCCATTTTTTTTGCGCGAGCCATTTTCAGAGCCCCGACTGGCCCCGTTGACCTCTTGCCATTGAGCACTTTGCCCAACCTGACCGCTGAACCGAGGAACGTCGTGAACACACCACGTGCCGACGCCATCGAAGTCACCGTCACCGGCCTCGGTTACGAGCTGGTCGAGGTGGAGCGGCTGGCGCGTGGGCTGTTGCGGGTGACGATCGACCGGCTGCCGGGGCAGGTGTACGGCACGCCGGGGGCACCCGACGCGGGTGAGTTCATCACGGTGGACGATTGTGAGCGTGTCACACGCCAGCTGCAGTATGCGCTGGAGGTGGCCAACCTGGCTTACGAGCGGCTGGAGGTGTCGTCGCCCGGGCTGGACCGCCCGTTGCGCACCGAGGCGCATTTCAAGCGCTTCGCCGGCGAGGCCGTGGCCATCACATTGAAGTTGCCGTTCCAGGGCCGCAAGCACTGGAACGGTGTGTT
The DNA here is from genome assembly GCA_964442175.1 of uncultured Rubrivivax sp. Taxonomy (GTDB): domain Bacteria; phylum Pseudomonadota; class Gammaproteobacteria; order Burkholderiales; family Burkholderiaceae_C; genus Rubrivivax. The sequence continues at coordinate 778 of CAYTWU010000598.1, read as the reverse complement.
GCAAGCCGAAGGCGAAGGCTGGCGTCTGCTGCTGGCGCCGCCGGCACCGGCCAAAGGTGCCAGGAAGAAGCCTGCGTCGGCGGCCGCCGAGCTTGATACCGACCGCGCGCTCGATTTCCGGTTCGACGAGGTGCGCGAGGCGCGCCTGGTGCCGGTGGTCGATTTCAAGGGCCGGCGCAAGAACAAGGAAGCGGACTCGGCGGCGGCAGCCGACGCCGCGCTGAATGGAGAGCTGGATCGATGAACCGCGAAATGCTGATGCTGGTCGAGGCGATTTCACGCGAGAAGAGCGTGGAGCGCGACGTGGTGTTCGGGGCCGTGGAGGCCGCGCTCGCGTCTGCCACCAAGAAGCTGCACGGCGCTGACGTGGACATCCGCGTTGCGGTGGACCGCGACACGGGCGAATACGAAACCTTCCGCCGCTGGCACGTGGTGCCCAACGACGCCGGCCTGCAGATCCCCGATGCCGAGATCCTGCTGTTCGAGGCGCAGGAGCAGATCCCGGACATCGAAGAAGGCGACTACATCGAAGAAGCCGTCGATTCCGTGCCCATCGGCCGCATCGGTGCGATGGCGGCCAAGCAGGTCATCCTGCAGAAGATCCGCGACGCCGAGCGTGAACAGCTGCTGAGCGACTACCTCTCGCGCGGCGAGAAGACCATGGTCGGCACCGTCAAGCGCCTGGACAAGGGCGACATCATCGTCGAGAGCGGCCGCGTCGAAGGCCGGCTGCGCCGCAACGAGATGATCCCGAAGGAAAACCTGCGCTCGGGCGACC
>CAYTWU010000597.1:0-1631 GCA_964442175.1 uncultured Rubrivivax sp. | reverse complement strand
GCCCGGGGGTGGACCGCTGCTCCGATGTCTTCAAGCACGCCAACATGGCGGGCACCAGCAAACACGGCGGCGTGATCGCGATCGCGGGCGATGACCACGTGGCCAAGAGCAGCACCGCGCCGCACCAGAGCGACCACATCTTCAAGGCCTGCGGGCTGCCGGTGTTCTTCCCGTCCAGCGTGCAGGACATCCTGGACATGGGCCTGCACGCCTTTGCGATGAGCCGCTTCTCGGGTGTGTGGAGCGGCATGAAGACCATCCAGGAGGTCGTGGAATCGGCGTCTTCGGTGATCGTCGACCCGGGCCGCGTCAACATCGTGCTGCCGGAGGACTTCATCATGCCGCCCGGCGGCCTGCACATCCGCTGGCCCGATGCGCCGCTGGAGCAGGAAGCCCGGCTGATGGACTACAAGTGGTACGCCGCGCTGGCCTACGTGCGCGCCAACAAGCTCAACCACAACGTGGTGGAGGGCCCGAACGATCGTTTTGGCCTGATCGCGAGTGGCAAGGCCTACAACGACATGCGCCAGGCCCTGCACGACCTGGGCCTGGACGTCGCCACCTGCCGCGCGCTGGGCATCCGCGTGCACAAGGTCAACGTGGTCTGGCCGCTGGAAGCGACGATCACACGCGACTTTGCGCAGGGCCTGCAGGAGATCCTGGTGGTCGAAGAAAAACGCCAGGTCATCGAGTACCAGCTGAAGGAAGAGCTCTACAACTGGCGGCCTGATGTGCGCCCCAACGTGCTGGGCAAGTTCGAGGAGCCGGAGGGCGACAACACCGGCGGCGAATGGAGCATGCCCAACCCCAGCGAAAACTGGCTGCTGCGCGCCAAGGCCGACCTGACGCCCGCCATCATCGCCAAGGCCATCGCCAAGCGGCTGAAGAAGCTGGGCGTGCCGGCAGACGTCGCGGCCCGCATGGACCAGCGCCTGGCCACCATCGCCGCCCGCGAGCGCGAGCTGACGGTGCTGAAGACCGACACCGGCGACCGCCTGCCCTGGTTCTGCAGCGGCTGCCCGCACAACACCAGCACCAAGGTGCCCGAAGGCAGCCGCGCCGTGGCCGGCATCGGCTGCCACTACATGGCGGTGTGGATGGACCGCAGCACCACCACCTTCACGCAGATGGGCGGCGAGGGGGTGCCCTGGGTGGGCCAGGCGCCGTTCACGACCGAAAAGCACATCTTCGCCAACCTGGGCGACGGCACCTACTTCCACAGCGGCATCCTGGCGGTGCGCCAGAGCATCGCCTCGGGCGTGAACATCACCTACAAGGTGCTCTACAACGACGCCGTGGCCATGACCGGTGGCCAGCAGGTGGGCGAGCGGCCGGAGGGTCACTCGGTGCTGCAGATCATGAAGAGCCTGGTCAGCGAAGGCGTGGCCAAGCTCACCATCGTCACCGACCAGCCGGAAAAGTACCGCGGTGTGGCGCTGGAACCGGGCGTGGTCGTCGAACACCGCGACGAGTTGGACCGCATCCAGCGCGAATTCCGTGAGCTCAGTGGCACGACCGTCATCCTCTACGACCAGACCTGCGCGACCGAGAAGCGCCGCCGCCGCAAGCGCGGCAAGCTGGCCACGCCCGACAAGCGCGTCGTGATCAACGAACTGGTCTGCGAGGGCTGC
>CAYTWU010000596.1:0-1647 GCA_964442175.1 uncultured Rubrivivax sp. | reverse complement strand
TCATCGGCCTGCTGCTGGCCACGGCCTGGATCCTGGTGGCGGCGCAGCCCGGGCCGCACGGGCTGGCGCCCTTGGTGGCCGTGGCGCTGGTGGTCATGGGCCTGGTCTGGCGCACACGGCTGCACCTGCTGTGGATGCTCGGTGCCGGGGCGGTGGCCGGGGCGCTGGGCTGGGTGTGAGCGTCGCTGGCGGTGGCCGGGTGCGGCCTGCACGATCCGGCCGAATGGCGTAGCCTTCGGCACCCCGCTGGAAGCCCCCGATGCCTGCCCACCATTCCCGCCCCTGGCTGTTCATGCTGATTGCAGCGGCCATCCTGATGATCACCATGGGCATGCGCCAGTCCATCGGCTTGTTTGTCTCGCCGCTGAACACACACACCGGCCTGGGCATCGCCACCATCAGCTTTGCGCTGGCCATCGGGCAGTTCGTCTGGGGCGCGGCGCAGCCCATCTTCGGTGCCGTGGCCGACCGCTGGGGCCCGGCGCGCGTGATCGTGTTGGGCGCCTTCCTGCTGGCCGCAGGTTTTGCGCTGACCACCCAGGTGTCCAGCGAACTGGGGCTGACCTTCGCGCTCGGCGTGCTGATGGCGGCAGGCGCCGGTGCTGGCAGTTTTTCGATCCTGATCGGCGCCACGGCGCAGCACCTGCCGCCCGAGCGCCGGGCGTTTGCCAGCGGCTTCATCAACGCCGGCGGCAGCTTCGGCCAGTTCGTGTTTGCGCCGCTGAACCAGGCCGTGATCTCGGCCTTCGGCTGGATCTCGGCGATGTGGATGATGGCCGTCACCGCGCTGGCCACTGCGCCGCTGGCCTGGTGGATGCGGGGCCCGAAGAAGCCGGCGCTCACGGCCACGCAGCAGGCCGCGGCGCCGGTGGAAATGGGCCTGGGCGCGCAGGTGAAGATCGCACTGCGCGACCGCAGCTACTGGTGCCTGCATGCGGGGTTTTTCACCTGCGGCTTCCACATCGCCTTCCTGGTCACGCACCTGCCGGGCGAGGTGGCGCTGTGCGGGCTCAGTGCCGGCGTGGCCTCCACCGCGCTGGCCATCATCGGCCTGGCCAACATCGGCGGCAGCCTGGCCGTCGGCGCCCTGGGCAACCGGGTCCGCATGAAGATGTTGCTGTTCTGGATGTACGCCACGCGGGCGCTGGCCATCGTGGCCTACATGGCGGCGCCCAAGGAGCCCTGGACCTTCTACGTGTTTGCCGCGGTGCTGGGCGCGACCTGGCTGGCCACCGTGCCACCCACGGCCGGGCTGACGGCCAAGCTCTTTGGCACACGTTACCTGGCCACGCTGTTCGGCCTGACGCTGCTGAGCCACCAGGTGGGCGGTTTCTTTGGCGCCTGGCTGGGCGGGCTGGCCGTGGTGAACACCGGCGACTACACCTGGATGTGGTGGGCCGATGCCGCACTGGCGCTGGCGGCGGCCGTGGTCAACCTGCCGATCCGCGAGGCGAAGCCGCAGCCGGTGCTGCGACCGGCCTGATCAACGGCGCAGCCCCAGCCACACCACGGTCGCCACCACCAGCAGCGCACCCGCCACCTGCACCGGCGCAATGGCCTGGCCCAGCAGGGCCCAGGCCAGCACCAGGGCGAACACCGGCTCCACGTTCATGATGGCCGAGTTGCCCACCACGCCCAGCTTGGGCA
>CAYTWU010000595.1:0-1647 GCA_964442175.1 uncultured Rubrivivax sp. | reverse complement strand
GTGATGCGGTTGCCGGTCCAGTTGTGGAAGTATTCGTGGCCGATCACGCTCTCGATGCCGGCAAAATCCGCATCCGTCGCAGTGGCGGCATTCGCCAGCACGTACTTGGTGTTGAAGATGTTGAGGCCCTTGTTTTCCATGGCCCCCATGTTGAAGTCTTCCACCGCGACGACCATGAAGCGTTCCAGGTCCAGCGGCAGGCCGAAGCGTGCTTCGTCCCAGGCCACCGAGGCCATCAGCGAGTTCATCGCGTGTTCGGTCTTCTCCAGGTCGCCCCGTTTCACGTAGACCTGCAGCAGGTGCTCGGTGCCGCTGCGGGTGCGGATGCGCTGCTCGCGCGCCACCAGGTCGGCCGCCACCAGGGCAAACAGGTAGCTGGGCTTGGGGAAGGGGTCGTGCCACTTGGCGAAGTGGCGGCCGTTGTCCAGCGCACCTTGTTCGACCAGGTTGCCGTTGCTCAGCAGCACCGGGTACCGGGCCTTGTCGGCGCGCAGCGTCACGGTGTAGACCGCCATCACGTCGGGCCGGTCCAGGAAGAAGCTGATGCGGCGGAAGCCTTCGGCCTCGCACTGCGTGAACAGGCCGCTGCCGCTGAGGTACAGGCCGGAGAGCGCGGTGTTCTTGTCCGGGGCGCAGGTGTTGCGGATGTCGAGCACGAACTGCGCGGCCTCCGGCGGCTGCTCGATCACCAGGGTGTCGTTTTCGTGCCGGAACGACACACTCTGGCCATCGGCCTGCACACGCAGCAGGGTCAGGCCCTCGCCGTGCAGCACCAGCGGCCCACCGGCGGCATCGGCGTTGCGCTCGATGTGCAGACGGCTGGTGACCAGGGTCTTGGCCGGGTCGAGGTCGAACGTCAGTTCGACCTGGCGGATCCAGTAGGCGGGCGCGGCGTAGTGCTCGCGCTGCACCAGGGGGGCAGTGCCTTCACGCATGGGGGCAGTTCTCCGGGTTCGGCACTCAGAGCCCCTGTTTGAGGCTGGCCGTGATGAAGGGGTCGAGGTCACCGTCCAGCACCTTCTGGGTGGCGGACACCTCGACGTTGGTGCGCAGGTCCTTGATGCGGCTCTGGTCCAGCACGTAGCTGCGGATCTGGTGGCCCCAGCCGACGTCGGTCTTGGTGTCCTCCAGCTTCTGCTGGGCTTCCATCTGCTTGCGCATCTCGTGTTCGTACAGGCGTGCGCGCAGCACCTTCCAGGCCTCGTCGCGGTTGCTGTGCTGGCTGCGGCTGCTCTGGCACTGCACGACGATGTTGGTGGGGATGTGCGTCAGCCGCACGGCCGAATCGGTCTTGTTGATGTGCTGGCCACCGGCACCGCTGGCGCGGAAGGTGTCCACGCGCACGTCGGCCGGGTTGATGTCGATCTCGATGGTGTCGTCGACCTCGGGGTAGACAAACAACGAGGCGAAGCTGGTGTGCCGGCCCCCGGCGCTGTCGAAGGGGCTCTTGCGCACCAGGCGGTGCACGCCGGTTTCGGTGCGCAGGTGGCCGAAGGCGTAGTCGCCCTCGACCTTCAGCGTGGCGCTGCGGATGCCGGCCGTGTCGCCTTCGCTTTCTTCCAGCACGTCCACCTTCCAGCCCTTGCGCTCGCAGTAGCGCAGGTACTGGCGCAGCAGCATCGAGGCCCAGTCGCAGGCCTCGGTGCC
>CAYTWU010000594.1:0-1657 GCA_964442175.1 uncultured Rubrivivax sp. | reverse complement strand
GTAGGGCACCTTGACGATGCCGTCGGCGTTGGCGATGAACAGCTCGTTGCCCACCAGCGCCATGCCGAAGGGCGAGAAAAGCCCGCTCATGAAAACCGATTTGACCTCGGCCACGCCGTCGCCGTCGGCATCGCGCAGCAGGGTGATCCGGTTGGCGCTGGGCACGCCGGCGCCGGCCCGCTTCATCACGGCCTCCATCGCCTTGCCGCGCAGGCCCTCGCCGTGCACGTTCTTCGCGCCGTCCTTGGGCGGGGGCTTGTTGCTCTCGGCGACCAGCACGTCGCCATTGGGCAGCACGTGGACCCAGCGCGGATGGTCCAGCCCGGTGGCGAGCGCCGTCACGCGAAAGCCGGCCGGCGCCTTGGGTTGCACGCCTTGCGGCCAGCCCACCGCCCGGGCGATGTCCACGGTGGGGATCAGGCTTTTTTCGGGGGCGGGCAGTTGCGGGTTCGGGCCGACGCCGGCATTCGGCGGGGATTGCGCCACCGCGGCACAACCGACCACGGCGGCCCCGACCAGCCCGCACACACTGGCAAAAGATGGTTTCCTCATAAGGCGAAAGTCTGTTCCGTGCCCCGCCGGGCACCTGTAGGCGGAAACCGCGAAAATGCGGGCATGACCCAAGAGCTCTTCCGCGCCGACGCCTACCTGCGTGACTGCGCCGCCATCGTAGCGGCCATCGACGACCAGGGCATCGTGCTGGACCGCACCGTGTTCTACCCGCTGGGCGGCGGGCAGGCCGGCGACAGCGGCGTCCTGGTGTTGGCCGACGGCAGCGAACTGGCCATTGCCGACACCCGCAAGCGCAAGGACCCGGAGGGCCGGCCGGCCGCGGGAATCTGCCATGTGCCGGCGGCCGGGCAGGAGGGCGCGTTGACAAAACTCACGCCCGGCGACGCGGTGACCGCTAAGGTCGACTGGGAGCGCCGCCACAAGCTGATGCGCTTCCACACCACGACGCACCTGCTGTGCCACCTGGTCCCGCAGCTGGTGAACGGCTGCTCGATCACGCCCGACTATGCGCGCCTGGACTTCAACATGACCGACCCGCTCGACAAGGAAGCCTTGACCGAAGGCATCGCACGCCTGGTCGCGGCGGGCCACCCGGTGGCGATCGGCGCCATCACCGACGAGGAGCTGGACGCCAACCCGGCGCTGGTCAAGAGCATGTCGGTGCAGCCGCCGCGCGGCACCGGGCTCATCCGCACCATCCGGATCGGGAGCGACGAGCCGGTGGATTTCCAGCCCTGCGGCGGAACCCACGTGGCCAACACCGCCGAGATCGGCGCCGTGGTCGTCACCAAGATCGAAAAGAAGAGCGCCACCACCCGGCGCGTCGTATTGGGCTTCGCCTGATGGAACCAAACGCCTACCGACGAGCTCCCACACCGTGATGAATCCCTTCCGAGTCCTTTGCGCCGTCGCCGCCGCGGCCTTCCTGGCGCTGCCCGCCGCCGGCCTGGCCCAGGGTGGCGCCAAGAGCGTCGCCACCACCGAGCGCGTGCGCGCCGAATTGATGGCCCATGCGCCGGACGGCGTGGCCCCCGGCAAGTCCGTGTGGGTGGGCCTGCAGGTGGCGCACCAGCCCGAGTGGCACACCTACTGGAAGAACTCCGGCGACTCCGGGTTGCCGACGCAGCTGCAATGGACGCTGCCC
>CAYTWU010000593.1:0-1672 GCA_964442175.1 uncultured Rubrivivax sp. | reverse complement strand
GCACGAACTTGCGGCCGGTGGCACGCGCGACGCTCTGCCCGAGCGAGGTCTTGCCCACGCCCGGGGGGCCCACCAGGCACAGGATCGGCGCCTTGACCTTGTCCACGCGCTGTTGCACGGCAAGGTACTCGAGGATGCGGTCCTTGACTTTCTCCAGCCCGAAGTGGTCTTCGTTCAGCACCGCCTCGGCGTTGGCCAGGTCGTGTTTGATCTTGGTCTTCTTGGCCCAGGGCAGGTTGACCAGGGTCTCGATGTAGTTGCGCACCACGGTGGCTTCGGCGGACATCGGCGACATCAGCTTGAGCTTCTTCAGCTCGGCGTCGGCCTTCTTGCGCGCATCCTTGCTCATCTTGGCGGCCAGGATCTTCTTCTCCAGGTCCTCCATGTCGGCGCCTTCTTCGCCGTCACCGAGCTCCTTCTGGATCGCCTTGACCTGCTCGTTCAGGTAGTACTCGCGCTGGCTCTTTTCCATCTGGCGCTTCACGCGGCCCCGGATGCGCTTTTCCACCTGCAGGATGTCGACCTCGTGCTCCAGCAGCTCCAGCAGCTTCTCCAGCCGCTGCGAGATGCTGAACAGGTCGAGCACCGATTGTTTGGCTTCGAGCTTCAGCGGCAGGTGGGCGGCGATGGTGTCGGCCAGGCGGCCCGGGTCGTCGATGCCGGCGATGGACGTGAGGATCTCGGGCGGGATCTTCTTGTTGAGCTTGACGTACTGGTCGAACTGCTGCGTCACGGCACGGCGCAGCGCCTCGATCTCGGGCGTGGGCTCGGTTTCGGGCGCGATGGGCACGACTTCGCCGGTGAAGTGGTCTTCTTCATCGGTGATCCTGACGGTGCGCGCGCGCTGTATGCCTTCGACCAGCACCTTCACGGTGCCGTCGGGCAGCTTCAGCATCTGCAGGATGCTGGAGACGCAGCCGATCTCGAACATGTCTTCGGGCTTGGGCTCGTCCTTGCCAGCGGCCTTTTGCGCCACCAGCATGATCTGGCGGCCGGCTTCCATCGCCGCTTCGAGCGCCTTGATGGACTTGGGGCGCCCGACGAACAGCGGGATGACCATGTGCGGGAACACGACCACATCACGCAGCGGCAGCAGCGGCAGCGTGACGGGTTCGGAGGGGAGAACGGGGTGACCGGACATGGGAGGTTTCCTTTCCCGATCCCACGTGGGGACCGGGCCGGGGTTTGCAAGTGCGGCCGCCAGGAGCCCGGCAGCGGGCGCTTGCCAGGGGCAGCGTCAGGCGCTGGCCTTCTGCTCGCGGTAGACCAGCAGCGGCTTGGCGCCGTCTTCGATGATGTGTTCGTCGACCACCACCTTGGCCACGCCGTCCAGCGCCGGCAGGTCGAACATGGTGTCGATCAAGGAATGTTCGAGGATGGAACGCAGGCCGCGGGCACCGGTCTTGCGCGCCAGGGCCTTGCGCGCGATGGCCGCCAGCGCGGACGGCCGGATTTCCAGCTCGACCCCGTCCATGCTGAACAGCTTCTGGTACTGCTTGAGCAAGGCGTTCTTGGGCTCGGTCAGGATCTGCACCATCGCGTCTTCGGTCAGTTCGCCCAGCGTGGCGACCACCGGCAGGCGACCCACCAATTCAGGGATCAGGCCGAACTTGATCAGGTCCTCGGGCTCGACGTTGCGGAACAGTTCCGACGCCCGCTTCTCGGTCTTGCT
>CAYTWU010000592.1:0-1673 GCA_964442175.1 uncultured Rubrivivax sp. | reverse complement strand
ATCCCGCGCAGGGCGGCTTCGTCGGCCGCGACCACGCCGCGCTCGGTGATCAGGCCCGTCACCAGCCGCGCGGGCGTGACGTCGAAGGCCGGGTTGGCGGCCGGGCTGCCGTCGGGCACCAGCTGCACTTCGACCAGCGTGCCATCGGCGGCGCGGCCGGTGATGTGCGTCTGCTCGCGCGCGCTGCGTTCTTCGATCTGAATCTCGCGCAAGCCATCTTGCAGCGTCAGGTCCAGCGTGGAGAGCGGCATCGCGGCGTAGAACGGCACGCCGTTGTCGTGTGCCGCCAGCGCCTTCAGGTAGGTGCCGATCTTGTTGCAGACATCGCCACGTGCCGTCACGCGGTCGCAGCCGACGATGACGATGTCCACCTGCCCATGCTGCATCAGGTGGCCACCCGCGTTGTCGCTGATCACGGTGTGCGGCACGCCCTGCTGGCCCAGCTCCCAGGCCGTGAGGCTGGCACCCTGGTTACGGGGCCGGGTTTCGTCCACCCACACGTGCAGGTCCAGGCCCGCGGCCCGGGCCTGGTAGACGGGCGACAAGGCCGTGCCCCAGTCCACCGTGGCCAGCCAGCCGGCGTTGCAATGGGTCAGCACGTTCACGCGGGCCTTGCGGGCAGCGATGGCCTGCAGCAGCGCCAGCCCGTGGCGGCCGATGGCGGCGTTGACGGCAACGTCCTCTTCGGCCAGCGCGCCCGCCAGCGCCCAGGCCTGTGCGGCGCGCTCGGCCACCGGCACCGGCAACAGCGCCGTGTGCAGGCCTTGCACGGCCCAGGCCAGGTTGACGGCCGTGGGCCGGGCGGCGATGAGCGCCTGCGCCGCGCTGGCCAGGGCCGCGTCCGACGCCTCCACCCGCGCCTGCAGCGCCAGGCCGTAGGCGCCGGTCACGCCGATCAGCGGCGCACCGCGCACCCACATGTCGCGGATGGCCGTGAGGGCCGTGGCCAGGTCGCCCACGCGCTGCCATTGCAGGCGGTGCGGCAGGGCCCGCTGGTCGATCACCTGCACCGCATCGGCTTCGGGCGCGGGCATCAGGGGCCGCGTGGGGTGTCCGTTCACCAGCATCGCTTGTCTTTCAGTCGGCCAGGGCCGCGGATTCTGCGGCGGCCAGGCGCGCCTGCGTGGCCAGCCGCGCCACCTGCGCCGGTGGTTCGGCCTTCAGCCGGTGATCGGACCACACCTGGCGCCAGCGCCGCGCACCCGGCGTGCCGTTCCACAGCCCCAGCATGTGGCGCGCAGCCCAGCCCCAGGGCTGGCCGGCGGCCACCATGCGGGCCATGTAGGCCACCATCTGCTCTTCCACCACCTCGCGTGTGGGCGGCTCGGTGGCTGCGCCCCAGAAACGCCGGTCCCAGTCGGCCATGTGCCAGGGGTGGTGGTAGGCGTCGCGGCCGACCATCACGCCGTCCACATGCGGCAACTGCGCCGCGATGGCCTCGTCACCGGCGATGCCACCATTGATGGCGATGGTGAGCTGCGGAAACTCCGCCTTCAGCCGGTGCACCAGCGCGTAGCGCAGGGGCGGGATCTCGCGGTTCTCCTTCGGACTCAGGCCTTGCAGCCAGGCATTGCGCGCGTGCACGATGAACACGCTGCAGCCGGCCTCGGCCACGGTGCCGATGAAATCGCGCACAAAGCCGTAGCTCTCGGTCTTGTCCACGCCGATGCGGT
>CAYTWU010000591.1:0-1683 GCA_964442175.1 uncultured Rubrivivax sp. | reverse complement strand
CGGCAAACCAGGCATCGGGCTGGTCCTTGGGGCCCAACTGGAACAGGTTGATGTGCTGGGTGCGGCCCGGGGTGCGCGACGCAAACGCCAGCCGACGCTGCTGCGCCATGGTGTTGATCGCGGTGGACTTGCCGGCGTTGCTGCGGCCGACGAAGGCGATCTCCGGCAGCTCGTTGGGGGGCAGTTGCACCAGCTGGCTGGCCGTGGTGAAAAAGCGTGCGCCGTGGGTCCAGGCCAACGCCCGGGCGGTCGGATCGATGTCCGGCAGTGGGTTCGTCATGGGACATTGTAAAATCAGCGGGTTTGTTCCTTCGCACTGCCCGCTGCTGGCATCGCCAAACACCTCTCAAGGCTGTCCCCGAGCATGAAATCCGTTTTTGCACTGTTGCTCGCTGCGCTGGTTTCCGCCGCCAGCGTCGCGCCTGTCGTGGCCGCCGAGAGCAAGCCCGCCGCCAAACCCGATCTGGCCAAAGGCCAGGCCACGGCGGCCACCTGCATGGCCTGCCACACCGCCGACGGCTCGCGCGGCGCACCGGCCAACCCCATCCTGCAAGGCCAGCACGCCGAGTACCTCGCCAAGCAGTTGCACGAGTTCAAGTCGGGCAAGCGCAAGAACGCCATCATGCAAGGCATGGCCGCTGCGCTGTCGGACGACGACATCCGCAACGTCGCCGCGTTTTACGCCAGCAAGGAGCCCAAGCCCGGTGCGGCCAAGAACAAGGCCACCGTGCTGCAAGGCGAGAAGATCTGGCGCGCCGGCATCGCCGACCGCAAGATCGCGGCCTGCGCCGGCTGCCACGGCCCCAACGGCGCCGGCATCCCGGCCCAGTACCCGAAGCTGTCGGGCCAGCATGCCGACTACACCGAGGCCCAGCTGCTGGCCTTCCGCTCGGGCCTGCGCGCCAACAACGTGCAGATGACGGGTGTGGCCGCCAAGATGAACGACGCCGAGATCAAGGCCGTGTCCGATTACGTGGCCGGCCTGCGCTGAGCGCGCGCCACATCGGGCACCCAGGGCCGGTCACTGACCGGCTGTTTTTACCCAGGGCCGGTCACTGACCGGCCCTTTGTCTTTCAGGGTTGGCCGGTCTCTGTAAGCTTCAGTTGTCTGAACCGACCGAACTTCCATGCAGCACTTGCCTGACCGCGGTTTCAACCACCCCCTGCCCTCGGAGATCACACCGAAGGCGACCTACCTGCAGCGCCGCGCGTGGCTGCAATCCCTGGCTGCCGGCGGCGCGCTGCTGGCTGGCCTGGGCGGCCGCGAGGCGCTGGCGCAGACGGCCCGCCCGAACAGGCTCGCCGCACTGCCCGGCATGCGCAGCACGGTGGCCGGCGCGGTGGTGATGGACAAGCCGACGCCCTACGCCGATGTCGCCAGCTACAACAACTACTACGAGTTCGGCACCGACAAGTCAGACCCGGCCCGCAACGCCGGCACGCTGAAGCCCCGGCCCTGGACGGTGGTGGTCGAGGGCGAGGTCAAAAAACCCGGCACCTACGACCTGGACGCGTTGCTGAAACTGGCACCGATGGAAGAACGCATCTACCGGCTGCGCTGCGTGGAAGGCTGGTCGATGGTGGTGCCCTGGGTGGGCTGGTCGGTGGCGGAACTGATCAAACGTGTGGAGCCCACGGGCAACGCCAAGTTCGTGCAGTTCGTGACGCTGGCAGACCGGGCGC
>CAYTWU010000590.1:0-1696 GCA_964442175.1 uncultured Rubrivivax sp. | reverse complement strand
TGCGCACGTGGCCCATGTGCAGCTTGCCGCTGGGGTAGGGCAGCATCGAGCAGGCATAGAACTTGGGGCGCGAGGCGTCCTCGGTCACACGGGCCGCGCCCGTGGCGTCCCAGTGCGCCTGGGCGGCGGCTTCAACCTCGGCGGGCATGTATTTGTCGTTCATGCCGCAGATTGTAGGGAGCCGGCCTGCCTACTTCGGTGCTGGCGCTTCCGTGACGAAGCCGATGCGGTTCAGCCCGGCCTGCTGCACCAGCCCGATGAGTTCGGCCACGCGGCCATACGGCACGGCCTGGTCGGCGCGCAGCTGCACCTCGGTGGTGGGATCGCGCCGTGCGGCCTCCTGCACACGGGCCGTCACCACCTCCACTGAGGCCGGCTCGTCGCCGACGAACAGCTGGCCTTGTGCGTCGATGGCCAGCGCCACGAACACCGGTGCGTCCTGGTTCTGGCCGGCATCGGTCTTGGGCAGGTCCAGCTTCAGGCTGCTGCCGATCAAGGGTGCGGTGATGATGAAGATCACCAGCAGCACCAGCATGACGTCGATCAGCGGCGTCATGTTGATCTCGCTCATCGGCTGCGAGGTGGGCGAACGCTCCAGGCGACCGAAGGCCATGGCGGGGTGCTCAGGCGCGGCGGTCCAGCACCATCTGGCGCAGGTCGTGGGCAAAACCTTCGAGCTCGGCCTCGCTGGCGGCGATCCACTTGCCGAACAGGTTGTAGGCCAGCACCGCGGGCACGGCCACGGCGATGCCGGCGGCTGTCATGATCAGCGCCTCGCCCACCGGGCCGGCGACCTTGTCGATGGTGAGCTGGCCCGCGTTGGCGATGCCGGCCAGCGCGTGGTAGATGCCCCAGACGGTGCCGAACAGGCCCACGAAGGGCGCCGTGCTGCCCACCGAGGCCAGCAGCACCTGGCCGAACTGCAGGTGTGCCAGGCCGCGGTGCAGCGCATCGCGCAGGCGCCGCGTGAGCTGGGCCTCCTGCGTGCTGCCGCTGGCCAGCGTGCCGGTGGCGGCCTGCGCCGTGGCGGCTTCCAGCAGCGGCAGCAGCACCTGCTCGCGGTCCATGCCGCCGAGCCGGCTGCGGCCATCGGCCAGCGTGGCGGCGGCCCAGAACAGGGGCACGGCACGTGCGATGTCGGCGCTGGCGCGGCGCAGCACCCAGGCCTTCCAGAAGATCAGCACCCAGGCCGCGACCGACATCAACAGCAGCGCCAGCGCCACGGCGCGGCCTACGCCGTCGGCGAGTTGCCAGTAGTCCTGCCAATCGCTCATCGGGTGTTCATGCGGAGGTGTTCAGGCCCAGCACGTCGGCCATGCCGTACAGGCCGGCCGGCCGCGTGGCCAGGAAGTGCGCTGCGCGCAGGCTGCCCTGGGCATAACCCAGGCGGCTGCTGGCCTTGTGCGTGATCTCGATGCGCTCGCCCGTGCCGGCGAACAACACGGTGTGGTCGCCCACGATATCGCCACCGCGGATGGCGGCAAAGCCGATGCTGCCGGGCTGGCGTTCGCCGGTGTGGCCTTCGCGGGCGTAGACGGCGCAGTCCTTCAGCTGCCGGCCCTGGGCCTGGGCGATGGCCTCGCCCATGGCCAGCGCGGTGCCGCTGGGCGCGTCCACCTTGTGGCGGTGGTGGGCCTCGATGATCTCGATGTCGTAGCCCTCGGACAGCGCCTTCGCGGCCTGGGCCAGCAGCCCG
>CAYTWU010000589.1:0-1709 GCA_964442175.1 uncultured Rubrivivax sp. | reverse complement strand
GCCGTCCGAGAGGACTTCGAGCGTGCCGTCGCCGAAGATGGTGTCGCCGTTCTTGGCCTTGGCTTTCAGGATGGCGTAGATCAACTCCTGCTTGCGCATCCGGTTGGCGTTTTCGATGGCCAGTTCGGTGGCCATATCGAGCAGTTTGCTGACGTGTAGTGTCTTGAGTTCGGAAAGTTGCATGTGTGCGAATGTGTGGCACCTGCACGGGGCCGGACGAATGCCGGAGGCCGAGGGGGCGCGGAGTGCTGCTTGAGGTGGGGAGATTGACGCCGGCTACAGCCGTTTTATGCGTCTGCCTGAAGGTGCGGAACGCACCTTCAGGCCGGGAGGGTACGGAGATTACAGGTTGCTGTCAATAAAGGCAGCGAGTTGCGATTTCGACAGCGCGCCGACCTTGGTCGCTTCGACGTTGCCGTTCTTGAACAGCATCAGGGTCGGGATGCCGCGGATGCCGAACTTGGCCGGGGTTTCCTGATTGTCGTCGATGTTGAGCTTGGCCACCTTGAGCTTGCCGGCATATTCCTTTGAGACATCGTCCAGGATCGGGGCGATCATCTTGCAGGGGCCGCACCACTCGGCCCAGTAGTCCACCAGGACGGGTTTGTCGGACTGCACCACCTCCGCGCCAAAGGTCGCGTCGGTCACGTGTTTGATCAAATCACTGCTCATGGGCATTCTCCGGGGCCTTGAACGGCACGGCGCCAAGGTCCAAAGATTTTGACATAAAGGTCATGCAGACGATGCCTATGGCAGCAATAGCCCAGGTGGAGCGGACGCGCCTGGACCCGGGATTGCCACCGGCGGCCCTGTGGGCGGCGGTGGCGCACGCCCTGACCACCTGGTGTGGCGAACAGCGGGTGGCCCTGCGCGACACCGTGCTGCTGCTGCCCTATGCCGCCTTGCTGCCACCGGCGCGTGCGGCCTTTGCACAACGGGGCGGCTGGCCACCGCGGATCGAGACCGCGCTCACGCTGGCCGACAGCCTGGCGCCGCCGGGCGACACGGCGCTGGGTGCCGACCCGGCTGAGGACCGCCTGGCTGCCACCGCGCTGCTGCTGCAGCAGGCTGGCGGCGCGTCATGGCAGGCCCAGGACCCACGCGGATTTGCCGACGCCGCGCTGGCACTGGCCCAGGCGGCCGCGCGCGTGGCCGAAGGTGCCGCGGCCTGCGCGCCCGCGGCGCGCAACGCATACTGGCAGGCGGCGCAGCGCGCAGCCGGTGGTGGCGACGGTCCGGGTGCCCTGGAGCAGGCCCTGCTGCGCGTGGCGGTGGCCTGGGCGGCAGACTCGCCCGCACCGTCGACCGACACACTGTTCGACCTTCAGCCCGCCGCCTGGTGCGTGCTGCAGGCGGGTGGTGCCGACCCGCTGGCCACCGGCCTGTTGCACGCCTGGCAAGGCCCGGCCCTGTGGCTGGAGGCCGACGCCGACCCCGACGACCCCTTTGTGGCGCTGGCCAGGCCCGACGGCGCGGTGCCCTCGGAGCTGCTGTGCGACCACTTCGAAGCCGAAGCCCAGGCGACTGCCGCCGAGGTCATCGACGCGCTGGCCCAGGGGCAGGGCCCGGTGGGCCTGGTCGCGCTCGACCGGGAGCTGGTGCGCCGCACCCGGGCCTTGCTGGAACGCGCCGGCGTGACCTTGCTGGACGAAACCGGCTGGCGGTTGTCCACGACGCGGGCCGGCGCGCGGGTCATGGCCTGGCTGCAG
>CAYTWU010000588.1:0-1721 GCA_964442175.1 uncultured Rubrivivax sp. | reverse complement strand
GGCGCACGCTGGGCGGGGTGCGCTGCGGCGGCGCCGGGCGCCGCGGGCGCGACACGTCGGCAATCAGCATCACCGCACGCACCAGGTCCTGCACCGCCTCGGCCAGGTCGGCCGGGGGCTCGATGGTCTCGATCACGGCGGCCAGCGCGTCGGCATCTTCCAGGTCGGCCGGGTCGAAGTGCAGGTAGACCAGGGCCAGCGGCTCGACCAGTTCCGGCGCTTCCAGCGCCATCAGCGACGGGAACTGGTCCATCGCGGCGGCAAAACCGGCCACCCAGGGCAACACGGCTGCAGATGGCGACTCGGCGTCGTCGTCCGGGTAGATCCAGGGGTCGAACCAGTCGCGGCGTTCGATGGCCCGCTGCAGCTCGGCGTGGCGGCGTTGCACCAGCGTGTTCAGCGGGCCGGCATCAAAGCCGGCGGGGGCCGGGCGGCCCTCGATGTCCAGCACCACGGGCAGCCAGGCGCTGGCGGGCACCTGGCGCGGCTGCAGCAGCACGCCGCAGAGGTAACCGTCCAGCGCCATCACGTCCAGCGGCTCCAGCGGCGCCGGCACGGCGGCCAGCAGGTCCTGCAGGGTGTCGAGGTCGGCGTCGGTCAGCGGCACGGGGCCGGGGGCGGGTGCTTGAGACATCCCACGATTGTCACCCCAGCCCCCCACCTTGCAGGATGGGGCGCGGCCGTGGCGCTGCCTAGCATGCATGCAGCCTCGGCCCTGGCCGATGCTTCGCTCCCAACGACGTCCTCGCGAGAGGGCTTCCACAAGCCCGGCGCACCTCGGTGCCCGGGCTTCTTTTTTTGGCCGCAGCGGCGGTGCCTCCGCGCCGTAGACTCGTCGTTTTGACACGCCGGAGAACCACCATGGGCGCGCCCGCAGCCTTCACCCAGACCACCGAAGTCGGCCACTGGATCGCCGGCCGGCGCAGCGCCGGCAGTGGCAGCCGCAGCCAGCCCGTGTGGAACCCTGCCACCGGCATCGCCGCGCGCCAGGTGCGCCTGGCCGAGGTGGCCGACGTGCAGGCCGCCGTGGCCGCCGCCGTGGCCGCGCAGCCGGCCTGGGGCGAGATGCCACCCATCCGCCGCGCCCGCGTTCTGAACAACTTCCTGGCGCTGCTGAACCAGCACAAGGACACGCTGGCCGCGATGATCACCGCCGAACACGGCAAGGTCTTCACCGACGCGCAGGGCGAGGTCTCGCGCGGCATCGACATCGTCGAGTTCGCCTGCGGCGTACCGCAGCTGCTGAAGGGCGACTTCACCGACCAGGTCTCCACCGGCATCGACAACTGGACGCTGCGCCAGCCTCTGGGTGTGGTGGCCGGCATCACGCCGTTCAACTTCCCGTGCATGGTCCCGATGTGGATGTTCCCGGTGGCCCTGGCCTGCGGCAACGCCTTCATCCTCAAGCCGAGTGAGCGCGACCCGTCGCCCTCGCTGTTCATGGCCGAGCTGCTGCAGCAGGCCGGCCTGCCCGACGGCGTGTTCAACGTCGTGCAGGGCGACAAGGTGGCGGTGGATGCGCTGCTGAGCCACCCCGACGTGAAGGCACTCAGTTTCGTCGGCAGCACGCCGATCGCGCAGTACATCTACGAGACTGGCGCCCACCACGGCAAACGCGTGCAGGCCCTGGGCGGCGCGAAGAACCACATGGTGGTGATGCCCGATGCCGACCTGGACCAGGCGGTGGATGCGCTGATCGGCAGCGCCTATGGCAGTGCCGG
>CAYTWU010000587.1:0-1724 GCA_964442175.1 uncultured Rubrivivax sp. | reverse complement strand
CAAAGGCCAGCCGGCACCACCGGTACCACGTGCCGTGGCAGTGTCCGCCCCCGCGCCCACGCCGGTGGCCGCGGCAACCCGCGCCGCACCGCGCACGGCACCGGCACCCAGCGGTCGCGACGACCGCAAGCAAGCCGCGCAGTCGCGCTCGCAGATCGCCAACCGCACGCGGCCGATGCGCATGGAAGTGCAGCAGATCGACGCCCGGATGGAGAAATTGGCGGCCGAGAAGGCGGAGTTGGAAACCCTTCTTTCGGCCGGCAAACGCCCGGGCGCAGAAATCGCCGAGGCGGGCCGGCGCCTGAACCACATCGCCGCCGAAGTGGCGACGCTGGAAGAGCGCTGGCTGGCACTGCAGACAGAGATCGAAACCATCACCGCCGCCGGCTGATCGGCCGCCGCGACCGTCCAGCAACAGGCGCAATATTTAAGTTGCGTGCAATTAAATTGTGCGCTACATTAGCGCCATGGCACGCCCCAAGACCCCGGATCGCAGCGAGTGGCTGAAGCTGGACCACCAGCTGTGTTTTGCGCTGTATTCCGCCTCGCTGGCGATGACCAAGCTCTACAAGCCGCTGCTCGACCCGCTGGGCCTGACCTACCCGCAGTACCTGGTGATGCTGGTGCTGTGGGAAGGCGATGGCCTGACCGTGTCGCAGGTTGGCGAGCGCCTGGCGCTGGACTCGGGCACGCTGACCCCGCTGCTCAAGCGCCTGGAAGCACAGGGCCTGCTGCAGCGCCTGCGCGACAGCGCCGACGAGCGGCGTGTGCTGCTGCAGCTGACGCCCGCCGGCCGCGCATTGAAGACCCGCGCGCTCGCCGTGCCCGAGGCCGTGGCCTGCGCCAGCGGCTGCGCGCTGGACGAACTCGCGTCTCTCACCGCCCGGTTGCAGGCCCTGCGCCTGCAACTGCTCGATTCACCCCCCCGTGCCGCCTGAGCGCGGCCCCACCCCTGCAGAAGGAAGCACCATGGCCATCGACAAAGCCCTCTACACCGCCCACGCCACCTCCACCGGCGGCCGCGCCGGCACCACCAAGTCGTCCGACGGCCGCCTGGACGCAACCTTGTCCACGCCCAAGGAACTGGGCGGCGACAACGGCCCGGGCACCAACCCCGAGCAGCTGTTTGCCGCCGGTTATTCGGCCTGTTTCATCGGTGCGATGAAGGCCGTGGCGGCCCGCCAGAAGATCGCGCTGCCGGCGGAAGTGTCGGTGGACGCCTCGGTCGGCATCGGTGCGATGACCGGCAAGGCCGGCGCGTTTGGCATCGAAGTGGCCATGACGGTCAAGGTGCCGGGCATGGAACGCGCCGCGCTGGAAGCGCTGGTCGCCACCGCGCACGAGGTCTGCCCCTACTCGAACGCCACGCGCGGCAACATCGACGTCACGCTGACGATAGCCTGAGCGACAGCTCGAGCAGCAGGTCCACCCGGGCCTGCCAGGGCGTGCGCTCGCCGGCCGACGGCAGCGCATCGGGCGCCGGCCCGTCCGGGCCGTCCAGCACCGGCCCCAGGGCGCAGCGGGAGCTGCGCCGCACCAGCACCCCGGCCGCCTGCGCCTCGTGCAGTGCCGCCTCCAGCGCCTGGGACACCGTGCCATTGCCGGTGCCGGCCACCACCAGGCCGTGCACACCCGCCTGCACCAGCGCGCGCACCTCGCGGCCATCGGCGCCCGCGTGGTTGGCCAGCACCGCCACCCAGGGCCAGCCCTCGGCCACCGGCAGC
>CAYTWU010000586.1:0-1728 GCA_964442175.1 uncultured Rubrivivax sp. | reverse complement strand
TGCCGGCGCCGCTGCTGACCCTGACGGATGAGCGCGTGGTGTTCGGCGGCCAGCCCGCGCTGCAGGGCGTGACCCTGACCCTGCACCGCGGCGAACGCCTGGCCCTGGTGGGCGCCAACGGCGCCGGCAAGACCACGCTGCTGCGCCTGCTGCACGGTCTGGTGCCCGGCACCGGCCGCCAGACGCACGGCCCGGTGGTGGCGGCGATGTTGTTCCAGCGGCCCTTCCTGCTGCAGCTCTCGGTGTTCCGAAACGTGACACTCGCGCTCTGGCTGCGCGGTGTGCCCGCGGCAGAGCGGGCCGCGCGCGCGCACCTGGCGCTGCAGCGCGTGGGCCTGGACAGCCTGGCGCAGCGCCCGGCGCGCACGCTCTCCGGCGGCCAGCAGCAGCGCCTGGCGCTGGCGCGGGCCTGGGCGCTGCAGCCCGACATCCTATTCCTGGACGAACCCACCGCCAGCCTGGACCCGAGCGCGAAGAAGGAGGTGGAGGCGCTGATCGAACAGCTCGCCGCCGACGGCGTGACCCTGGTGATGAGCACGCACAACCTGGGCCAGGCCAAACGCCTGTGTACGCGCGTGGCCTACCTGGAGGCCGGCCGCGTGCTGGCCGACCTGCCGGTGGCCCGCTTCTTCGACCCCGTGCAGCCGCCACCGGCGGCCGCCGCTTTCCTCAAAGGAGAACTCCCTTGGCATTGATCTCTCGTCGTCTGTTGGCGGTGTTGTTCGCCGCGGCTGCCTTGCCTGCGCTCGCGCAGGACAAATTCATCGTGATGGCCTCGACCACGTCCACCGAACAGTCGGGCCTGTTCAAGCACCTGCTGCCCATCTTCAAGACCGCCACCGGCATCGACGTGCGCGTGGTCGCGGTGGGCACCGGGCAGGCGCTGGACACCGGCCGCCGCGGCGATGCCGACATTGTCTTCGTGCACGACACCGTGGCCGAGGAGAAGTTCGTCGCCGAAGGCTTCAGCACCCAGCGCCGGGCCGTGATGTACAACGACTTCGTGCTGGTGGGCCCCGCCAGGGACCCGGCCGGTGCCAAGGGCCGCGACATCCACGCCGGCCTGCAGAAGGTGGCGGCGGCCGGTGCGGCCTTTGTGTCGCGCGGCGACAAAAGCGGCACCCATGCCGGCGAACTGCGCTACTGGAAAGCCGCCAACGTCGACGTGGCCACCAAACCCGCCTGGTACAAGGAATGTGGCTGCGGCATGGGCCCGGCGCTGAACATCGGCTCCTCCACCGACGCCTACGTGCTGACCGACCGCGGCACCTGGATCTCGTTCAAGAACCGCGGCAACCTGGCCATCCTGGTCGAAGGCGACCAGAAGCTCTTCAACCAGTACGGCGTGATGGTCGTCAACGCGGCCAGGCACCCGCATGTGAAGACGGCGCTGGCGCAGCAGTTCGCCGACTGGATCGTCTCGCCGGCCGGCCAGGCGGCGATTGCCGACTACAAGATAGCCGGCGAGCAGCTTTTCTTCCCGAACGCGGGAAAGCAGGGCTGAAATAGGAAGCGTTCGCGCCTGCAGGCGCGGACTGTGACGCGCCGGCACAGCCCTCAGGGTTAGGCCTAGGTTTCGACCGTCGGCCGCTATGCACACCATTGCATAGCTTCCCCACCGACGGAGACAACGCGTCATGCAAAAGAGCCTCCACATCAACCCGGACAAGTGCACGGGTTGCCTGCAGTGCGAGATGGCCTGCTCGTACGAGAACTACGGCACCTTCG
>CAYTWU010000585.1:0-1728 GCA_964442175.1 uncultured Rubrivivax sp. | reverse complement strand
CTGGGTGCTGGCCTACGACACCGAGTACGCGATGGTCGACCGCGACGACGACCTGCGCATCGGCATGAAGACCTCGGCCATCACACTGGGCCGCTGGGACGTGGCCGCGGTGATGGGCTTCTACGGCGCCTACCTGCTGAGCTGGGGGGCCATCGGCCACAGCCTGGGCCTGGGCCGCTGGTTCATCGCCGGCCTGGCGGTGGCGGGTGCGCAGGCCGCGTGGCACTGGACGCTGATCCGCGAGCGCACGCGCGAGGGCTGCTTCCGCGCCTTCCGCGCCAACCACTGGGTGGGTTTTGCGGTGTTTGCCGGGGTGGTGGTGGACCTGGCCACGCGCGGCTGACGCGCTCGCCTAGAACTGGTCGCCCAACTCCCGCGCCCGCGCCTGCGCGGCGCGGATCGCATGCACGATGGCCGGGCCCACACCCGCGGCCTCCATCACCGTCAGCGCGGCGTGTGTGGTGCCACCCTTGGACGTGACCTGCTGGCGCAGCACCGCCGGGCTCTCGGGCGATTGCCCGGCCAGCGCCGCTGCACCGGCCACCGTGGCCTGGGCCAGGGCGCGGCCCTGCTCGGGCGACAGGCCCATCTCGGTGGCGGCGGCCATCATCTGCTCCAGCAAATAGAACACGTAGGCCGGGCCGGAGCCCGAGAGCGCGGTCACGGCGTCCAGGTCTTCTTCGTGGTCCACCCACAGGGTGCGGCCGGTCGGGGCCAGCAGTTGCTCCACGGCCGCGCGTTCCGCTGCGTCCACGCCCGGGCGGGCGTAGAGGCCGGCGATGCCCTGGCCGATCAACGCCGGGGTGTTGGGCATGGCGCGCACCACACGCTCACTGCCCGTGGCCGCGGCGATGGTGCCGCTGCGGATGCCGGCCATCACCGAGAGCTGCAGTGCGCCGCCCACGTAAGGCTTGCAAGGGGCGGCGGCCTCGGCAAACAGCTGCGGCTTGACGGCCCAGACCACACGCGAGGCCTGGGCCAGCCGGGCATCGGCCGCCGGCTGGGCACGCACGCCGAAGCTGGCGGCCAGCTTGTCGCGCTGGGCCTCGAAGGGCTCGACGACGACGATGTCCACGGGGCGCCGGCCGCTCTTGATCAGGCCGCCGATCAAGGCGCCGGCCATGTTGCCGCCGCCGACGAATGCGATGGTGTCTGGGGTCATCGTGGCAGTTTAGGGCGGCTGTCATAGCGGGTGTCATGCAAAACACGCATGACGAACCGAAGGAAATTCGGCAGCCCCCCGCCTACAGTCGCGCACCGATGGCGGCGGGCCCACGAGGCCGGCCGACCACCCCACGTTTTCTGGAGACACCATGAACCCCCACGCTCACTACCGTTCGCTGCCCCCCGAGGGGGCGTTGGCCTCCCTTGGGGCGGCCCTGCGGGAGGCCCCATGAACGAGCCGCTGTCCTTCGTCCACCCCAGCGCCGATTCGCCCTGGGGCACCTACCTCTCGCAGATCGACCGCGTGATGCCCTACCTGGGCCACTTGTCGCGCTGGGCCGAGACGCTGCGCCGGCCCAAGCGCACGTTGATCGTGGACGTGCCGATCGAGATGGACGACGGCAGCATCGCGCACTACGAGGGCTACCGCGTGCAGCACTCGCTCACCCGCGGCCCGGGCAAGGGCGGCGTGCGCTACCACCCCGACGTGACGCTGGAAGAGGTGATGGCACTGTCGGCCTGGATGAGCATCAAGAACGCGGCCGTCAACCTGCCCTTTGGCGG
>CAYTWU010000584.1:0-1732 GCA_964442175.1 uncultured Rubrivivax sp. | reverse complement strand
GGCCAGCACTGCCAGAGCTGGCTGTGGAGCGCACCGGCCAAGCACTCCACCCGCCAGATCGCCGAGGTGCTCGAGCGCATCAGCTTCCTCAACGGCCTGGGCCTGGATCGGCACCTGGGAGAGCTCAACGATGCGCTCGTGCGTCGCTACGCCCGGCGCATGGCCACACGGCGACCGTCGATCAGCGAGCGCATCAAGGAGCCAGCACGGACCGTCGAGATGGCTTGCTTCCTGCGCTACTGTCTTCTGACGGCCACCGACCAGTTCATCCTCATGTTCCAGCGGCGCGCGGCCGATCTCTGGCGTCAGTGTGCCGACGACGCCGTGGCGACTATCGACTGGTCGCGGCAGTACCAGCTTCTGCTGCAAGAGTTGGCTGAGCTGGCCCAGGACGAAGACCGGGCAGCCGAACTGCGCACACGGCTGCTCGAACTCATCGCGGCCAAGCGTGCGCAGAGGGCGCCCAGCAGGGCCTCGGGCATCCGCCGGCAGTTGATCGCCGCCATCGCCCCGGTGCGCTCGCTGCTGGTGGCCGCCAGCAGCCTGGCGTGGAAGGCCACGGGCGAGCATCCTGCGCTGCAGGCACTGGACACCCTGCGGGTGCAGTACGCGGCCGGCGACAAGACCCTGCCGCCGGAGGTCACGGCGGCGCGTCTGGGCGCGGCGTGGCGGCAGGACATCGCCGACGCCGACCGCGAGCGGGCGTTCCGCGCGCTGGAGGTGGCCACACTGTTCGCGCTGCGCCGGGGATTGCGCAACGGCTCGATCTGGATCGAGCACTCGCTGAGCTTCCGAGGCCGCGAGCGGCTGTTCATCCCGGATGAACGCTGGCAGACCGAGGCACGGCGCCACTATGCACGGCTGCAGATGCCCTCCAAGGTCGCGAACTTCCTCGCGCCCCTGCTGGAGCGGGTGCGCACCGGCGTCGATGCGGTGGCTGCAGCGGTGCGTGCCGGCAGGCTGCGTGTGGACGACGAATTGCACCTGGCGCCGCTGGCGGCCGACGAAGAAGATCCTGAAGTCACCAAGCTGCGCAGCCGGCTCGACCAGCGCATCGGTGAGGTGCAGCTGCCGGAGGTCATCCTGGCCGTGGACGCCGAAGTGCGCTTCAGCTGGATCATGCTCGGCCGCGAGCCGAGATCGGGCCAGGAACTGCTGATGGCCTACGCCGGCATCCTGGCCCACGGTACCAGCCTGAGCGCGGCCGAGTGCGCGCGCATGATCCCGCAGCTGTCGGCCGCCAGCATCCGTCAGGCCATGCGCTGGGCCAGTGACGAGCGGCGTCTGGCGATGGCTTGCCAGGCGGTGCTGGAGTTCATGCAGGGCCATGCCATCGCCGCCAGCTGGGGCCGCGCCGATCTGGCCTCCTCGGACATGATGAGCCTGGAGACCAGCCGCCGGGTCTGGCAGGCGCGCCAGGATCCCAGGCGGCAGACCGCCTCCATCGGCATCTACAGCCACGTCAAGGACCGCTGGGGGATCTTCCACGCCCAGCCGATCGTGCTCAACGAGCGCCAGGCCGGCGCGGCCATCGAGGGCGTTGTGCGGCAAGAGCGGGTGGAGACGACGCAACTGGCGGTGGACACGCATGGGTATACCGACTTCGCGATGGCCTTGGCTCGGCTGCTGGGCTTCGACCTGTGTCCCAGGCTCAGGGAGCTCAAGCAGCGGCACCTGTTCGTGCCGCGCGGCATGAAGGTGCCCGAGGAACTCGCAGCCGTGTGCGAGGCCG
>CAYTWU010000583.1:0-1732 GCA_964442175.1 uncultured Rubrivivax sp. | reverse complement strand
GCAGCTGGACAAGTCCCTGGGCGTGGTGTCGATCTACCCCGAGGAGTTCTTCGCGATCACCGAGATCAACGACCACCAGTTCTGGTTCGGCTACTGGATCCGCACCGCCGCCGAGATCGCGCTGCGCGACCCCAGCTGGATCGCCAAGGAGCGCTGGGGCGGCATGATCGAGCTGCTGATCGCCGACATCGCCACCACCGAGCGTGGGCGTGCAGATTTCCCCTTCCTGCGCAACTGGGACGCCTACGAGTCGCACACCTGGGCCAACGGCATCGGCGTGGGCGAGTTCGGCAACAACAACGAAAGTTCGTCCGAAGCCATCAACGCCTGGATCGGGCTGATCCTGTGGGGCGAGATCACCGGCAACAAGTCGCTGCGCGACCTGGGCGTCTACCTCTACACCAACGAGATCGAGGCCATCAACCACTACTGGTTCGACATCCACGGCCTGGTGTTTGCGCCCGAGTACAAGAATGCCGAGGTCAGCCAGGTCTTTGGCGGCATGTACCGCCACGACACCTGGTGGATCGACGACCCGCGCCAGATCAAGGGCATCAACCTGCTGCCCGTGACCACCGGGCACACCTACATGGGCCGCGACCCGGCCTTCGTCAAGCGCAGCCTGGCCACCTTGCCGGCAGAGACCGCGCTGTGGAACCGCATCGCCAAGAAACCCAGCCCGCCGCCGCCCAAGGACATCTGGCAGGACATCTTTGCGATGTACCTGGCGCTGGCCGACCCCGCCGAGGCGCTGAAGACCTGGGAGCGCTGGGGCTCGGTGGAACTGGGCGCGTCGCGCAGCTACACGCTGCACTTCATGCTCAACCTGGAGGCCATGGGCACGCCCGATTTCAGCGTCACGGCCAACACGCCGCTGCACGCCGTGTTCAAGCGCGCCGATGGCACCCGCAGCTACCTGGCCTTCAACGCGCGCGCCACGCCGCTGGAGGTGAGTTTCAGCGACGGCCAGCGCCTCACGGTGGCCCCCGGCACGCTGGGCCGCGCCAGCGCCGCCCGCTGAACGCACGGCGCTACGGGTAAGCCAGGGGTCGCATGTCCTTGCCAAGGTCAGCCTCGGCTGCGCATACTTGTGAAAGCGCTTTCATAGTTTCTGTTCCCGCACTTTTTGCCGCCGCACACCAGAGCCGCGACACCCTCACCAGGACCCTCCGCCATGAAGCCTTGCTCCTTGTCTAGAACGTCCCTGTCCCTGGCCTGTGTTGCGGTGCTGCTTGCGGCCTGCGGCGGTGGCAGCGGCGAAGCGCCACCCACCTCGCCCGGCGGCGCGCCCGACACGGCCGGCCCGGTGGTCACGATCACCGACAGCGTGGTCGATGGCACCGCCACGGGTGATGTCACCTTCACCTTCAGCTTCAACGAAGACGTGGGCACCAGCTTCACGATCGACGACGTGGCCGTCACGGGTGGCACCAAGGGTGCCTTCACCCGCGAAAGTGGCACCCGCGCCACGCTGGTGGTGAGCCCCATGCCCAACAGCAGCGGCACGCTGGAGATCACCGTGGCCGCGGGCGCCGCAACCGACGCCGTGGGCAACGCCAGCGCCGCCGTCAGCGCGCAGCAGGCCTACGAGACGGTGGTGCGCACGCAGATGAGCCTGCCCGTCAGCTTTGACGCCGCCGACGTGGGCTATGGCCTGGCGGGCTTTGGCGGTGCCGAGGCCTCCAGCATCGTGGCCGACCCGACCGATGCCACGAACATGGTGGCCCGCGTG
>CAYTWU010000582.1:0-1734 GCA_964442175.1 uncultured Rubrivivax sp. | reverse complement strand
GCACACCTTTCACGGACGGCACGGCGGCTTCTTCTTCGCGGGCTTGCCGCGCCGCCTGCGCTTCGTGCCTTTGTTCATGTTCTTCTGCAATCGCTGGCTCAGTTCGGCGGAGTAGCTCAGCGGTGTAGGTGGCCGCTTGCGCGGATGTCCACGGCGCCACCAGCGGAAGATCCCATACGCCACCAGCGCGGCCAGCAGCACGCCGATCCAGATCCAGGTCATCGCCAGCGAGAGCTCGGGATCGGCCAGTCGGGCTCTCATGCTGGAAATCGCTTGCCCGTGCTATTCGGGCACCGGCAGTCGCTCGCGTCACGAGGGCGCAAGCGTCTTCAACCAACGTCCGCAACCAGTCGGAGGTTGCGCGTGCGTTCGCGGGCGTCGTCGATCGTTCCAGGTTCGAGGCGGTACTTGCTGCCCCAGACCCAGACTTGCCCGATCACTTCCACCACCAGCACTTCCCCAGCCTTGCCCGAGATCTCGAGGCCTGCCGTTCCTTCGGGCCATGTGGCGGTCAGCACGTGCTGTCCGGGCGCCAGCCGCAGGCGCGCAAAGCTCTCGGGCACGGTTTGCGCTGGGGCCGTTCCTGGGGTCGACACCGAGATCACGTGCTCCGTATCACCCCAGCGCTTGCGCACGAGATAGACCGTGAGGCGATCGGCCGATCCACCGAAAGCGCGAGCCTGCGACTCGACTTGCGCGGAGGGAACAGGACCCGGCGTGCAGGTCAGTTTGGGGCGATAGCTCTTGCCGATGCGGTAGCAGTACGTCCCATCGGCGTTGGCCGGGCGCAGGGGTTTGGTCATGCAACCGGTGGTCAGCAGCGCCGTGCCGCCGAGGGCTGCGGCGATCAGCTTGCGTCGATCGAAGTTCACTCAGTTCTCCTTCAGTTGACGGGTTTGGCGTGTGGTCGCCGCGGCGACGACCGGACACCCGGGTGGTTGGGAATGCGGGCGCCGTGGTTCCTCGTGCAACCAGACTCCATGGCGCACACCGGTCGAGCTGTCCACGCTGCCGGTCTAGGCATGGGCATCCTCACGCGATGCCAGTT
Organism: uncultured Rubrivivax sp.; assembly: GCA_964442175.1. GTDB lineage: Bacteria > Pseudomonadota > Gammaproteobacteria > Burkholderiales > Burkholderiaceae_C > Rubrivivax. Next base: position 686 of record CAYTWU010000582.1, on the reverse strand, counting down.
CGCCACTGCCTCCAGGGCCGACGGCCACGTCGGCTTGTGCGCAGGGCTGCGTCTCAAGCTGAATCGTCGTGTGGGTGATGTGATGCTCCGCCGCGAGGACTGTGCGTGCCCGCTCGAGAAGTTCTACCGGCGCCGCGACGTCGGGGGCATGCACCAGGTGGACCGTGAGACTGGTCCGGCCGCTGGTGACGGCCCACACGTGAAGATCGTGCACACCCAGCACGCCCGGCAGGCCCAGCAGGGACTGCCTGACCGCCGCCATGTCGATGCCTTCGGGAACTCCTTCCAGCAAGATGTTCAGGGTGTCCTTCAAGAGCACCCAGGTCCGCGGCAGAACCCACAGTCCGATGGCCACCGCGATCACCGAATCGACCCAGTTCCAGCCGGTGATGCGTATCACGATCGCGCCAGCAATCACGCCGATCGATCCCAGCATGTCGCTCCACACCTCGAGATAGGCACCCTTGACGTTCAGGCTGGCGTCCTTGCCTGAACGCAACATCCACATGCTCGCGAGATTCACCACCAGCCCGAGCGCCGCCACCACCAGCACCCCGGTCGTTTGCACCTCCTCGGGCTGGCGCCAGCGCTGCCAAGCTTCGAACAGGATGTAGCCGGCGACGCCGAACAGCAGCAGCGCATTGAAGGCCGCCGCCAGGATCTCGAAGCGGTGATAGCCAAAGGTT
>CAYTWU010000581.1:0-1738 GCA_964442175.1 uncultured Rubrivivax sp. | reverse complement strand
TCTCGCTGGGCATCGGCCAGGGCTACAACAACTTCACGATGCTGCAGCTGGCCACGGCCACCGCCACGCTGGCCAGCAACGGCCAGCGCTTCCGGCCGCGCCTGGTGCGCGAGATCGAAGACGCCGTCAGCGGCCAGCGCCGCCGCGTGGCCAACGACGCGCTGGAGCCGCTGGCCCTGCAGCCCGAACACACGCAGCTGATCCTGGAGGCGCTGGAGGGTGTCACGCGCGAGGGCACCTCGGCCCGTGTGTTCGCCGGAGCGCCCTACCGCAGCGGCGGCAAGACCGGCACCGCGCAGGCGGTGTCCATCCGCCAGAACGAGAAGTACGACGCGCGCAAGCTGGGCGAGTTCCAGCGCGACCACTCGCTGTACATGGCGGTGGCACCGGTGGAAGCGCCGACGATCGCATTGGCCGTGATCGTCGAAAACGCCGGCTTCGGCGCCGCCGCGGCCGCGCCCATCGCCCGCCGTGCCATCGACTACCTGCTGCTGGGCGTGGTGCCCAGCGAAGAAGACATCGCCGCGGTGCAGCGCGGGGAAGCCGGTGCGCCCATCGGCCAGCCGCGGCCGGCGGCGGCCTATGCCTTGCCCAGCAGTGCGGGGCCGGGGGCGCCGCAGTGAGCGCGCGCCGGGCCGCCCCAAACGCGCTCACCCCCTCGGGGGGCGGGCGCGCAGCGACCTGGGGGCCAACGTGAGCGCTGTCTTCGAGCAGCCATCGTTGTGGCGGCGCGCGGGCCGCATCTTCGACGGCTTCGACGCCCCACTGATGACGGCGATCCTGCTGCTGGCCAGCATTGGCCTGGTGGTGATGTATTCCGCCGGCTTCGACCATGGCACCCGCTTCGTCGATCACGCGCGCAACATGGGCATCGCCCTGGCGGTGCTGTTCATCGTCGCCCAGGTGTCGCCGCAACGGCTGATGGCCCTGGCCGTGCCGCTGTACATCCTGGGCGTGGTGTTGCTGCTGGGCGTCGAGTTTTTCGGCGTCACGAAGAAGGGGGCGACGCGCTGGCTCAATGTCGGCATCGTGATCCAGCCGTCCGAGATGCTGAAGATCGCGATGCCGCTGATGCTGGCCTGGTGGTTCCAGAAGCGCGAAGGCCAGCTGCGCGTGCCGGATTTCGGCGTTGCGGCCCTGCTGCTGCTGGTGCCGGTCGGCCTGGTGCTCAAACAACCGGACCTGGGCACCTCGCTGCTGATCCTCGCGGCGGGGCTGTTCGTGATCTTCTTCGCCGGGCTGTCCTGGAAACTGATCGTGCCGGTGTTTGCCATCGGCGCCATCGGCATCATGGCCCTGGTGCTGAGCGGCGACAGCATCTGCCAGGACGGCGTCAAGTGGCCCGGCATGCGCGACTACCAGAAGACCCGCGTCTGCACGTTGCTGGACCCGACCAAAGACCCGCTGGGCAAGGGCTTCCACATCCTGCAAGGCGAGATCGCCATCGGCTCGGGCGGGCTCACCGGCAAGGGCTTCATGCAGGGCACGCAGACACACCTGGAGTTCATCCCGGAGCGCACGACCGACTTTGTTTTTGCGGCGCTGTCCGAGGAGTTCGGCCTCGCCGGCGTGGTGGCGCTGATGCTGAGCTTCCTGTTCCTGATCTACCGCGGCCTGTGGATCGCGGCCATGGGACCTACGTTGTTTGCGCGCCTGCTGGCCGGTGCCATCACGCTGAGCCTGTTCACCTACGCCTTCGTCAACATGGGCATGGTCAGCGGCATCCTGCCGGTGGTCG
>CAYTWU010000580.1:0-1740 GCA_964442175.1 uncultured Rubrivivax sp. | reverse complement strand
CTCCAGCAACTGCCGCAGCACAAACGGCAGGATGCCGCCATGGCGGTAGTAGTCGACCTCGATCGCGGTGTCGATGCGCAGCGTCACCGTCAGCTCGCGCCGCGTGCCGTCGCTGGCCGCAATGACCAGTGTCGCGTCCGACAGCGGCCGGATCTCATCGGCCAGTTGCACGTCCACCGTTTCACTGCCGTTCAGCCCGAGGCTCTGCCACGAATCACCGGCCTTGAACTGCAGCGGCAGCACACCCATGCCGATCAGGTTGCTGCGGTGGATGCGCTCGAAGCTCGTGGCCACCACGGCGCGGATGCCCAGCAACATCGTGCCCTTGGCCGCCCAGTCGCGGCTGGAGCCGGTGCCGTATTCGCCGCCGGCGAAGATGACGGTGGGCACACCCTCGGCCTGGTAGCGCATCGCGGCATCAAAGATGGCCACCTGCTCGCCACTGGGCTGGTGGCGCGTGTAGCCGCCTTCCACGGGTTGGCCATCGGCTGCCGGCGGCAGCATCAGGTTCTTGATACGCACGTTGGCGAAGGTGCCGCGCATCATCACCTCGTGGTGGCCGCGGCGGGCGCCGTAGCTGTTGAAATCCACCGGCGCCACGCCCTGCGCCTGCAGGTACTGGCCGGCCGGTGTGCCAGCCTTGAAGCTGCCCGCCGGGCTGATGTGGTCGGTGGTGATGCTGTCGCCGAACAGCGCCATGATGCGGGCGCCACTCACGCCGGGTTTCAGCGGTGGCGGGTCCATCGTGAAATCGCGGAAGAAGGGCGGCTCGGCGATGTAGGTGCTGGCGGGCCAGGTGTAGACCGCACCCTGCACGCCCTTGATCTTCTGCCACAGCGCGCCGGGTTCGCTGGCCACCTGGGCGTAGTTGCGGCGGAAGGCCTTCGGGTCCATCGCGTGTTTCATCAGCGCGTGCACCTCGTCGCTGCTGGGCCAGACATCGCCCAGGAACACCTCGCGCCCGCCCTTGCCGCGGCCCAGGGGCTGTGTCATCAGGTCCACGTCCATGTTGCCGGCGATGGCGTAGGCCACCACCAGCGGCGGGCTGGCCAGGAAGTTGGCGCGCAGGTTGGGGTGGATGCGCGCCTCGAAGTTGCGGTTGCCCGAGAGCACCGCGGCGCAGGTCAGGCCGTGGGTGCTGATGGCCTCGTTGAAGGCGGGGTCGATGTCGCCTGCGTTGCCGATGCAGGTGGTGCAGCCGTAGGCGGCCACGGCAAAACCCAGCTTTTCCAGGTAGGGCAGCAGGCCCGCTGCAGTGAGGTATTCGGTGACGATGCGCGAGCCGGGGGCGAGCGAGGTTTTCACCTTCGGCCCCACCTTCAACCCGGCCTCCACCGCCTTCCTGGCCAACAGGCCGGCGGCGATCATCACGCCCGGGTTGCTGGTGTTGGTGCAGCTGGTGATGGCGGCGATCAGCACATCGCCCTGCTGCACCGGGCTGTCGGCCGGGGCTGGCGCGCGCGGGAACTCGCGGGCAAAGGTGGATTTGACATCGCCGATCTGGATGCGGTCCTGAGGGCGCTTGGGCCCGGCCAGGCTGGGCGCCACGGTGCCCAGGTCCAGGCGGATCAGCTGGGTGAAATCGATGTCGGCCGCGCGGGGCACACCGAACATCTGTTGCGCGCGGAAGTAGGCCTCGAAGGCGTCGATCTCCGCCTTGCTGCGGCCGGTGCCGCGGAAGTAGTCGATGGTCTTTTCGTCCACCGGGAAGAAGCCCATGGTCGCACCGTACTCCGGCGC
>CAYTWU010000579.1:0-1744 GCA_964442175.1 uncultured Rubrivivax sp. | reverse complement strand
GGCACGGCCCTGATCGAAGAGTTGCCCACGCTCGTGCATGCGGATGAACACTTCATGCACGCGAACCACTTTCTCACCTGCTCGGCGGTGCCGATCCTCGACCCGCGAGGCAGCATGCTCGGCGTGCTCGACGTCACCGGCGACCACCGCAGCTACCACCAGCACACGATGGCGCTGGTGAAGATGTCGGCGCGCATGATCGAGAACCACTGGCTGTCGGACGACTTCCGCAATGTGATGCGGCTGCACTTCCACAGCCGGGTCGAGTTCATCGGCACGCTGATGGAAGGCATCCTGGCGATCACACCCGACGGCCGCATCGTCGGTGCCAACCGCAGCGCGCTGGACCAGCTGGCCATGTCGGGCGCGGCGCTGCGCATGCAGAGCCTGGTGTCGCTGTTCGGCACCTCGGTGGGGGCGTTGGTGGACCGTTTCCGCAGCCCGCTGGCCACGCCGCTGGCGGTGCAGACCGGCCACGGCCGCCACCTGCACCTGCATGCCCGCTTCAACTGGCCGGTGTGGAGCGATGTCACCGAAGCCGCTGCCCAGGCCCGCCGGCCGCAGGCGGCCCGCGACAAGGTCGAGCCAGCAGAAGCCGTCGCCGCCAGCGTGCCGCCGGTGGGCGCAGCGCCAGCGCCCGAGCCCGGCCCCGAGCCGGCCGTGGGCCTGTCCCACCTGCAGACCGGCGACGTGCAGATGGGGGCGCTGGTGGGCAAGGTGCGGCGGGTGCTGGACCGGGACATCCCGATCCTGATCCTGGGCGAGACGGGCACTGGCAAGGAACTGCTGGCGCGTGCCATCCACCAGGATTCCGCGCGCCACCGCCAGCCCTTCGTCGCGGTGAACTGCGCTTCCATCCCCGAATCGCTGATCGAGTCGGAGCTGTTCGGCTACGAAGAGGGGGCCTTCACCGGTGCCCGCCGCAAGGGTGCGGTGGGCAAGATCCTGCAGGCCGATGGCGGCACCTTGTTCCTGGACGAGATCGGCGACATGCCGCTGCCGCTGCAGGCTCACCTGCTGCGGGTGCTGCAGGAGCGCCGTGTCACGCCGCTGGGCAGCAGCAAGGCCACGCCGGTGGACGTGGCCATCGTGTGTGCCACGCACCGCAACCTGCGCGTGATGATCGAAGCCAAGGCCTTCCGCGAGGACCTGTACTACCGGCTCAACGGCCTGGCCGTCAAGCTGCCCCCGCTGCGTGAGCGCAGCGACCTGGCGGCATTGGTGCGGCGCATCCTCGACGGCGATGCACATGCCCGCCACCTGCGCCTGGCGCCCGAGGCGCTGGCCTTGTTCCAGCGCTGCACCTGGCCCGGCAACGTGCGCCAGCTGTTCAACGTCCTGCGCACCGCGGCCGTGATGGCCGGGCCCGACCGCCTGATCACCGCCGAGCACCTGCCCGACGATTTTCTGGACGATCTGCAGCGGCAGGCGGCGATGGCCGCACCGCCATCGCCCGCATTGCCCACCGCCACCGACGCCACGTTGCCGCTGCCGGCCGATGCCCGGCTGATGTCGCTGGAGGCGTTGGAGGTGGACGCCATCCGGCGTGCCGTCGAGGCCGCGGGGGGCAACATCTCCGAGGCCTCCAAGCGCCTGGGCATCAGCCGCAACACCATCTACCGCAAGCTGCGCTGGAACAAGCCTGGCTGAGTGCGGCGCACGGCCGGCGTGACACGCGCCGGCCCTCGGGATATCCCTGTGCCAGCGGCAGACGCGATTGCTCCCGTGTGGCACAGCGTTCGAC
>CAYTWU010000578.1:0-1749 GCA_964442175.1 uncultured Rubrivivax sp. | reverse complement strand
CCTCGTCCTTCAGGTGGATCAGGGTCAGGATCTGATGCAGCCGGTCGTGCTGTTCGCCGGTGAGTTTGGCGAACAGCGCGGCGCGCACACGCCGGTCGGCCTTCAGCGCCAGTTCGAGGTTCTCGACCACGCTGAGCTGTTCGTAGACCGTGGGTTTCTGGAACTTGCGGCCCACGCCCACCTGCGCGATCTGCGGCTCCTTCAGCATCAGCAGGTCGATGGTGGAGCCGAAGAAGACCTTGCCGACGTCGGGTTTGGTCTTGCCGGTGATCACGTCCATCATCGTCGTCTTGCCGGCGCCGTTGGGGCCGATGATGCAGCGCAGTTCGCCGACGTTGATGGTGAGGTTCAGGTTGTTCAGCGCCTTGAAGCCGTCGAAGCTGACGCTGATGTCTTCCACGTACAGCGCCACGCCGTTGCGGAAGTCCGGCCCCGCCTGCAGCAGGGCACCACGCGTGCTGGCGCTGGGCTTGGCAGCCTGCTGCGCCAGCCGCGCAGCGCCCTGGGCCATCAGGTCGGGCGTCATGCACGCTCTCCCTTCTTGCGGAAGAGGCCGACGATGCCGTTCGGCAAGAACAGCGTGACGGCGATGAACAGCGCGCCCAGGAAGTACAGCCAGTACTCCGGGAAGGCCTGCGTGAACCAGCTCTTCGCGCCGTTGACAAACACCGCGCCGACGATGGGCCCGATCAGCGTGGCGCGCCCGCCCACCGCGGCCCAGATCGCGATCTCGATGCTGGCCGCGGGTGTCATCTCGCTCGGGTTGATGATGCCCACCTGCGGCACGTACAAGGCGCCGGCGATGGCGCACATCACCGCACTCAAGGTCCAGATGCTGAGCTTGTAGGCCACAGGGTCGTAGCCGGTGAACATCACGCGGGTTTCCGCGTCGCGGATGGCCTGCAGCACGCGTCCGTAGCGGCTGGTGACGATGGCGCGCGCCATGATGAAGAAGCCGATCAGCACCAGCGCCGTCAGCACCGCCAGGAACACACGCATCTGCGGCGTGGCGATCGGGATGTCGATGATGCGCTTGAAGTCGGTGAAGCCGTTGTTGCCGCCGAAGCCGGTTTCGTTGCGGAAGAACAGCAGCATCGCGGCAAAGGTGAGTGCCTGCGTGATGATGGAGAAGTACACGCCCTTGATGCGCGAGCGGAAGGCGAACCAGCCGAACACAAAGGCCAGCAGCCCGGGCACGGCGATGACGAGGATCAGCTGCGCCACCAGGCTGTCGGACAGCGCCCAGTGCCAGGGCAGCTCTTTCCAGTTCAGGAAGACCATGAAGTCCGGCAGCTCGCTCTTGTACTGGCCGTCGGTGCCGATCTGGCGCATCAAATACATGCCCATGCCGTAACCCCCGAGCGCAAAGAACAGGCCGTGGCCCAGGCTCAGGATGCCGGTGTAACCCCAGATCAGGTCCATCGCCAGCGCGCAGATGGCGTAACAAAGAATCTTGCCGATCAGGCTGACCATGGTGTCCGACAGGTGCAGCACGCTGTGTGCCGGCACCACCAGGTTCAGCAGCGGAATGCCGACCACGAAGGCCAGCAGCGCGGCCAGCACGGCGGTCCAACCTTTGGGTGAAAGGAGGCGCGTGTTCATGGCTGAGCGTTCTGTTGGCAGCAAGGCGCGAGAAGGGTGGACGTTCGTACGCAGAGTCCGCGCGCCCGGCCGGTGGCGGGGCCGGCCTCCTGCGGCCGTGGTGGGGTGCGACCGACCGCCACCGCTGGTGCCGCGAATCGCTGCATT
>CAYTWU010000577.1:0-1749 GCA_964442175.1 uncultured Rubrivivax sp. | reverse complement strand
GGATCGCACACGACGTGGGCCCGCGGGCGATGAACGCCAAGGTCAAGGGCGTGGTGCAGCCGCGCAGCTGGTTCATCGACATCGCGCCGATGAGCGTCGAATAAAACAACGCCTGGCGGCCAGCTCAACATGCTCACCTTCCTGCTGCGCCGCCTGCTCTACGCGCTGCCCATCATGGCGGGCGTGGCGCTGGTGTGTTTCGCGCTGGTGCACCTGTCCCCCGGCGATCCGCTGGTCAGCATCCTGCCGCCCGACGCCAGCGTGGAGCTTCAGAACCAGCTGCGCACACTCTATGGCTTCGACCGCAGCCTGCCAGAGCAGTTTTTCAGCTGGGTCTGGCGCGCGCTGCAGGGCGATCTGGGCACCAGCATCGCCACCAGCCGCCCGGTGACGGACGAGGTGCTGAAGGCCGTGGCCAACACCCTGCGCCTGGCGGTGCTGGCCACGCTGATCGGCTTTGTGTTCGGCTGTTTGTTCGGCTTCGTCGCCGGCTACTTCCAGAACAGCTGGGTCGACAAGGCCGCCAGCTTCACCGCGGTGCTGGGCGTCAGCGTGCCGCACTACTGGCTGGGCATGGTGATGGTGATCGCCTTCGCCGTGCTGCTGCCCTGGCTGCCCGCCAGCGGCGCCGGCCCCGGCAGCAGCGCCGACTGGGTGTGGAACTGGGAGCACCTGCAGTACATGGTGCTGCCGGCGCTGACCATGAGCGTGATCCCCATGGGCATCATCGCGCGCACCGTGCGTGCGCTGGTGGCCGACATCCTGGCGCAGGAGTTCGTGGTCGGCCTGCGTGCCAAGGGGCTGACGGACTTCGGCATCTTCCGCCACGTGGTCAAGAACGCCGCGCCCACCGCGCTGGCGGTGATGGGCCTGCAGCTGGGTTACCTGCTGGGCGGCAGCATCCTGATCGAAACCGTGTTCGCCTGGCCGGGCACCGGCTTCCTGCTCAACAGCGCGATCTTCCAGCGCGACCTGCCGCTGCTGCAGGGCACCATCCTCGTGCTGGCGATGTTCTTCGTCGTGTTGAACCTGGTCGTGGACGTGATCCAGACCTTGCTCGATCCACGCATTGCCCGGGGCTGACACGATGTTGAACGTCACTGTCGATCCCAGCAAGGTGCCCGCCGTTGCCTTCGAGCGCTCGCCCGGCTACTGGCAGACCGTCGCCCGCCGGCTGGTGCGCGACAAACTCGCGCTCGCCGCCGGCATCGGCATCCTGGGGCTGTTGATGCTGGCCTTGTTCGGCCAGTTCCTGGCGCCGCAGGACCCTTACGCCGCGTCGATGCTGAACCGGCTCAAGCCGATCGGTTTCGAGGGCCACCCGCTGGGCACCGACGAGCTGGGCCGCGACATGCTGAGCCGGCTTATGGTGGGCGCGCAACTCAGCCTGTTCATGGGCATCACGCCGGTGATCTGCGCCTTCGTCATCGGCTCGTTGATCGGCATCACGGCCGGTTATGCCGGCGGCGCGGCCAACACCGTGATCATGCGCACCATCGACGTGTTCTACGCCTTCCCGTCGGTGCTGCTCGCCATCGCGCTCAGCGGCACGCTGGGCGCGGGCATCACGAACTCGCTGATCTCGTTGACGGTGGTCTTCATCCCGCCCATCGCGCGTGTGGCCGAGAGTGTGACCACGCAGATCCGCACGCGCGACTTCGTCGAAGCCGCGCGCGCCAGCGGTGCCGGTGCCATCACCATCGTGCGTGTGCACGTGCTGGGCAACGTGCTGGGGCCGATCTTCGTCTA
>CAYTWU010000576.1:0-1778 GCA_964442175.1 uncultured Rubrivivax sp. | reverse complement strand
GCAGGCGCCGTGGTGCTGGAAGGCAGCCAGACGCCGGGGCTGCTGGCCACCGACCTGCACGCCGACGGCCAGCATGTGGGCATCCTGTGCGTGCCGGGCACCGTCAGCGGCGGCGGCGTGCTGGGCGACCCGCTGCTCAAGATGGACGGCCAGGCCGTGTTCAAGCTGGCGGTCGGGGTGCTGGAGCAGTCGGCGCGTGCCGTGCTCGCCAAGGCCGGCCGCAGCGAAGCCGATCTGGACTGGCTGATCCCGCACCAGGCCAACATCCGCATCATGCAGGGCACGGCCAGGAAGCTGAAGCTGCCGCTGGACAAGCTCGTCGTCACCGTCGACCAGCACGGCAACACCTCGGCCGCGTCGATTCCCTTGGCGCTGGACCATGCGGTGCGCAGCGGCCGGTTGAACTCCGGTGACACCGTCATGCTCGAAGGCGTGGGCGGCGGCTTCACCTGGGGCGCCGTCCTGCTGGACTTCTAGAACCTCACAGACCACACAGCAGGGGCGCCACGTCCGCCCCGCGCGGAGACACCCGCCATGACCCCATTTGCATTTGTCTTCCCCGGCCAGGGTTCGCAGTCGGTCGGCATGCTGGACGCCTGGGGCGACCACCCGGCCGTTGCGGCCACGCTGGCCGAAGCCTCGGCCGTGCTGGGCCAGGACCTGGGCGCCCTGATCCACGCCGGCCCCGAAGACCAGCTGGCCCTGACCGTGAACACCCAGCTCGTGATGCTGGTGGCCGGCGTCGCCAACTACCGCGCCTGGCGCGCCGAAGGTGGACCGGAACCGGCCGTGGTGGCCGGCCACTCGCTGGGTGAATACAGCGCGCTGGTGGCGGCCGGTGCCCTGACGCTGGCCGATGCCGTGCCCCTGGTGCGCTTCCGCGCCCAGGCCATGCAGGACGCCGTGCCCGTGGGCACCGGCGCGATGATGGCCATCCTGGGGCTGGACAGCGCCCAGGTGCGCCACGCCTGCGAGCAGGCCGCACGCGACAGCGGCGAGATCGTGTCCGCCGCCAACTACAACGACCCCAAACAGACCGTGATTGCCGGCACGCGCGCCGGCGTGGACATGGCGGTGGACCTGCTCAAGCGCATGGGCGCGAAGAAGGCCATGCCCTTGTCGGTGTCGGCCCCCTTCCACTGCGCCCTGATGAAGCCCGCGGCCGAGCGGCTGATGGCTCGCCTGGCCGACACGCCCATCGCCGCACCAAGCATCCCCGTCATCAACAACATCGACGTCGCCGTCGAGACCGAGCCCGAGCGCATCCGCGATGCGCTGTACCGCCAGGCCTTTGGTCCGGTGCGCTGGGTCGAGCTGGTGGGCGCCGTTCAGGCGCGCGGGGTGCAGCACCTGATCGAGTGTGGCCCGGGCCGCGTGCTCTCCAAGATGATCAAGCGCATCGTGCCCGAGGGCACGGTCACCGGCGTGGTGCTCGACCCCGCCACGCTGGCCGAAAGCAAGGGCTTGCTGGCATGAGCGACGCCACTTTCGGCACCCGCATCGCGCTGGTCACCGGCGCCACCCGCGGCATCGGCCGCGCCATTGCGCTGGCCTTGGCGCAGCAGGGCTGCCGCGTCGTCGGCACGGCCACCAGCGAAGCCGGTGCCACCGCGATCACCGAAGCCCTGGCGCCGTTCGGCGGCCGAGGCGTCGTGCTCAACGTCACCGACGGTGCCGCGGCCGAGGCAGCAGTGGACGCTCTGGTCAAGGCCGAAGGGGGCCTGCACGTGCTGGTCAACAACGCGGGCATCACCCGCGACCAGCTCGCGATGCGCATG
>CAYTWU010000575.1:0-1786 GCA_964442175.1 uncultured Rubrivivax sp. | reverse complement strand
AGCCGGCGTCGCGCCCCCTCGGGGGGCAGCGAGCGCAGCGAGCTTGGGGGCTCCATCAGTGGGCCAGGATCTTCGACAGGAACTCCCGCGCCCGCGGTGAGCGCTGCGCCGGGTCGCCAAAAAACGCGTCCTTGGGGCAATCCTCGACGATGCGGCCCTGGTCCATGAAGACCACGCGGTGGCTCACCTTCTTCGCAAAGCCCATCTCGTGCGTGACCACCATCATGGTCATGCCCTCCTGGGCCAGCTGCACCATCACGTCCAGCACCTCGCCCACCATCTCGGGGTCCAGCGCGCTGGTGGGTTCGTCGAAGAGCATCACGATGGGGTCCATGCTCAGCGCACGGGCGATGGCCACGCGCTGCTGCTGACCGCCGGAGAGCTGGCCGGGGAACTTGTCCTTGTGCGCCTGCAGGCCCACACGCTCCAGCATCTTCAGGCCGCGCGTGCGGGCCTCGTCCAGCGGCCGGCCCAGCACCTTGGTCTGCGCCAGCGTGAGGTTGTCGGTCACGCTCAGGTGCGGGAACAGCTCGAAATGCTGGAACACCATGCCCACACGGGCCCGCAGGCGCGGCAGGTCGGTCTTGGGGTCGGTGACGGCGATGCCGTCGACGACGATCTCGCCCTGCTGCACCGGCTCCAGCGCGTTGACGGTCTTGATCAACGTGCTCTTGCCCGAGCCCGAGGGCCCGCAGACCACCACCACCTCGCCCTTGGCGATGGAGGTGCTGCAGTCGGTGAGCACCTGGAAGGGGCCATACCACTTGCTGACCTGGCGGATCTGGATCATCGGGGCGCGTGCTCCTGCAGATAGGCCCACAGCGCCTGCGCGCCGGGTTTGAGGTGGCGGGCGGCGGCGGGGCGCTCGCGGTAGATGCGCACCTCCATCGTCAGTTCAAAGCCGGGTTCGCTGGCGGCGGCCACCAGGCGGCGGGCGCGCAAATCCTTGCGCACCGAGCTCGCCGGCAGGAAGGCCACACCATGGCCCTCCAGCGCCATCGCCTTCAGGCCCTCGGCCATGTCGGTCTCGTAGACGGTCTCCAGCTGCGCCTCGTGGCCGTTGGCCTTGAGGATGCCTTCCACCAGGCGGGCCATGTAGGCGCCGGTGCCATAGGCCAGGAAGGGCACCCGTTCGTCCAGCCGGCCCGGCAGCGTGAAGCGCGGCCGGCCGGCGTCGTCGGGCTTGGCGTAGGGGGCCAGCGTTTCACTGCCCAGCGTCAGCATCTCGTAGCGGTCCGGGCTCAGCTGCAGCGGCTGGCTCGCGTGGTGGTAGGCGATCAGCAGGTCGCAGCCGCCCTCGGTGAGGCGCAGCGCGGCGTCGTGCACGTTCAGCGCGATCAGCCGGCTGCGCAGCGCGCCGAAGTGCGCCCGCAGGTCCATCAGCCAGTGCGGGAAGAAGGTGAAGGCCAGCGTGTGCGGCACCGCGAACTCGATGGTGTCCTGCCCCGCCACCTGGTGGCCGCGCATCATGTTGCGCGCCGCCTGCAGGCCGCCCAGGATCTCCAGCGCCTGCTCGCGCAGGGTTTCACCGGCGGGGGTCAGGCGGGTCGGGTAGGACGAGCGGTCCACCAGGTCGATGCCAGCCCAGGCCTCCAGCGCCTGGATGCGGCGCGAAAACGCCGGCTGCGTGACATGCCGCAGCTGCGCGGAGCGCGAGAAGCTGCGCGTCTCGGCCAGGCTGACGAAGTCTTCGAGCCACTTGGTTTCCACGGGCGGCCAGTGTAGCGAGCGCTGCGGCGCCGGGCCTGCCCGCGCCTGCGGGCACACTGCGCCCCGATGCATCCGA
>CAYTWU010000574.1:0-1809 GCA_964442175.1 uncultured Rubrivivax sp. | reverse complement strand
GCGAACGCGATTTTCGGCAGCCCTTGGGGGGCGGATGGTACAAAACAAACGGCAAGGCCCTCAGGCCTTGCCGTTCAGCGGGATGGGCTCAGATCAGCCTTTGTTCGCTTTTTCGAACTTCTCCAGTTCGACGTCGCCGCGCTTCTTGATGGTCTCCAGGCCTTCCTTGGCGCTTTTCTTGCCGGCCCAGACCTGCTCGAGCTCTTCGTCGATGATGGTGCGGATCTGCACGAAGTTGCCCAGGCGGATGCCACGCGACTTGTCGGTGGTCTTGCGGATCATCTGCGTCACCGAGACATCCGTGCCCGGGTTCTGCTTGTAGAAACCGCTCTTTTCAGTGATGCCGAAGGCCGCTGCGGTGATGGGCAGGTAACCCGTCTCCTGGTGGCTCTTGGCCTGCACGTCGGCGTTGGACAGGTAGGTGAAGAACTCGGCCACACCCTTGTACTCTTCGGCCTTCTTGCCGTTCATCACCCACAGGCTGGCACCGCCGATCACGGTGTTCTGCGGCGCGCCGGGCACGTCCGGGTAGTAGGGCAGGGTGCCGATGCCGCCCTGGAACTTGGCGTTGCGCTTCACGGCGCCGTACAGGGCCGACGAGCCGGTGGTCATCGCACACTCGCCCGAGACAAAGGTGGCGTCGGCCGAGTTGTTGCGGCCCTTGTAGACAAACAGGCCCTGCTGCGCCATGTTGGCCAGGTTCTCGATGTGGCGCACATGCAGCGGCGTGGTGACGGCCAGGCGGGTGTTCAGGCCGTTGAAGCCGTTGCGCTGGGTGGCGAACTCCACGTTGTGCCAGGCGGAGAAGCTCTCCAGCTGCGTCCAGCTCTGCCAGCTGGTGGTGAAGGGGCACTTGTGGCCGCTGGCCTTCAGCTTGGCGGCGGCCAGGGCCACTTCCGGCCAGGTGGTCGGCGGGCTGTCGGGGTTCAGGCCGGCGGCCTTGAAGGCGTCCTTGTTGTAATGGAAGACGGTGGTCGAGCTGTTGAACGGCAGGCTCAGCATCTGGCCGTTCGGCGCGGTGTAGTAGCCCGACACGGCCGGCACGTAGACCGAGGTGTCGAACTTGGCGCCGCCCATCTGCATGATCTCGCTCACCGGCTTGATGGCGCCCTTGCTGGCCATCATGCTGGCCGTGCCCACCTCGAACACCTGCAGCACATGCGGCGCGTTGCCGGCGCGGAAGGCCGCGATGGCCGCCGCGAAAGACTCGGGGTAGGTGCCCTTGAAGACCGGCACCACCTTGTAGGCGGTCTGTTTCGAGTTGAAGTCCTTGGCCAGGCCGTTGACCCACTCGCCCAGCTGGCCACTCATCGAGTGCCACCACTGGATTTCAACCTGGGCGTAGGCGGGCAGGGCGGCAGCCGTCAGGGCGGCCAGGGCGATCGATTTCAGTTTCATCTGCAAGACTCCGTCAGCGGTACCCCGCGTAAAGACACGGGAGTGTCATGTTGTTTTGTGACAGTGCCGTTTCTGTCATGTCCGCAGGGTCATGGGCAAGGGGGATAACCCCCTCGACGGCAGAGCGGAAATGCTGCGCTGCGGTAGCATTCCGGATTCCAATGAACGCGCCGCAACCCCTCCAGCCGCCCGCGGCGCCCCTGCTCGACACCGCGGTCCGGTTGCGCGAGATCCCCTACAACTACACCTCGTTTTCCGACCGCGAAATCGTGCTGCGGCTGCTCGGCCGCCGCGCCTGGGAACTGCTGGACCTGCTGCGGCAGGAGCGCCGCACCGGCCGCTCGGCCCGCATGTTGTACGAGGTGCTGGGCGACATCTGGGTCGTGCAGCGCAACCCGTACCTGGAAGACG
>CAYTWU010000573.1:0-1822 GCA_964442175.1 uncultured Rubrivivax sp. | reverse complement strand
AGGCTGTCCATCAGCAGCAGCACATGCTGGCCGCGGTCGCGGAAGTGTTCGGCGATCGCGGTGGCGTAGCTGGCGCCCTGCATGCGCACCAGCGGCGGCGCATCGGCGGGTGCAGCCACCACGACGCTGCGGGCGCGGCCCGCCTCGCCCAGGATGTCCTCGATGAACTCCTTGACTTCACGGCCCCGTTCGCCGATCAGCCCGACGACGATGACATCGGCGGCCGTGTACCGGGCCATCATGCCCATCAGCACCGACTTGCCGACGCCGGTGCCGGCGAACAGGCCCAGGCGCTGGCCGCGGCCGACCGTGAGCAGCGCGTTGATGGCACGCACGCCGGTGTCCAGCGGCAGGCGCACGGGGTCGCGGTCCATCGCGTTGATCGGGCGGCGCACCATGGGTTCGTCGTGCACCGCGGCCAGCGGGCCGCCACGGTCCATGGGCACGCCGTGCGCATCGACCACGCGGCCCAGCAGGCCATCGCCCATCGGCAGGTGCAGGCCGCGGTCCTCGCTGCGGCGCCAGGGGTGGTTCTCCTGGCCGAAGCGGGGCGGCACGTTGGGGGCGGGCCGCGGCAGCACCCGTGCGCCGCTGGCCAGGCCGTGCAGGTCGCCGGTGGGCATCAGGAAGGCGCGGTCGCCGTTGAAACCCACCACCTCGGCCAGCACCGGTGCCTGGCCGGGGCTGCGCACCTCGCAGACCGAGCCGACAGGCACGCGCACGCCGGCGGCTTCCAGCACGAGGCCGGTCACGCGCACCAGGCTGCCTTCGGTCTCCAGCGGCTGTGGCAGCGCGGCATAGGTTTGCAGGTCGCTCAGGTAGCGACCCCAGCGGGCCTCACGTTCCTGCAGCTTGTTCATTCGTCCCTGCCCTCGTGCCAGGGCACCTCGGTGCCGAGCGTGGCCGCGGCCTGCGCCCAGCGGCTGGCGATGCGGGCGTCCACGGCGCCGAGGTCGGATTCAACGCGGCAGCCGCCGCGTTCGATCAGCGGGTCGGCGATCAGCCGCGTGCCGCGTGCGGCCAGCAGCTCGGCGGCGCCGTCGGCCACCAGCGGCAGGTCCTGCGGATGCACCTGCAGCGTGATCTGGCGCGCCGACAGCAGCACCGCGTTCACCGCCTCGGTGGCCACCCGGGCCACCAGCTCGGGCTGCGCCTGCAGCTCGCTGCGCAGCACCTGGCGCGCCAGCTGCACCGCGGTGTCGGCCACGGCGCGGGCCATCTGGGCTTCCAGCGCGTCGAAGGCCTGGTCCAGGCTGCGCACCAGCTGGCCGACCTGGGCCGTCGCCTGGGCGGCAAAACTCTGCTTGAAGCCTTCCAGCGCGGCCAGGCCGTCCCGGTAGCCGTCCTGGTAGCCGCCCTGGCGCGCGGCGGCCACCTGGGCCTGCCAGTCGGCCTCGGTGGGCGGGCCGGGTTCGGGCTCGGCGCCCAGCGGGGAAGGGCGCTCGCCGCCGAAGGAATCGGGTGCCCAGGCGGCAAACTCCTGCAGCTCTTCGCGCGGGATGAAGCGCGTGTAGGCGTTGCCCGCCTTGCTGCCGGGCGGCGGCGGCACGTTGCGGATGGGGGACTTAGACGAACTGCTCATCACCACCGCCACTCAGCATGATCTGGCCCTCGTCCACCAGGCGGCGCACGATCTTCAGCATTTCCTTCTGCTCCGCCTCGACCTCGGACAGGCGCACCGGCCCGCGGGACTCGAGGTCTTCGCGCAGCGTTTCGGCGGCGCGGCTGGACATGTTCTTCAGGATCTTCTCGCGCAACTCCGGCGTGGCGCCCTTGAGTGCGATCACCAGCGACTCGGTCTGGATCTCCTTGAGCAGCGCCT
>CAYTWU010000572.1:0-1840 GCA_964442175.1 uncultured Rubrivivax sp. | reverse complement strand
AATCAGCAACGCTTACAAGACTTGCTAAGGGCGCTCGAACAACGCCGTGCCGCCTGGCAGGCACCCAAGCCGCCATTGGACAGCGGCTACTGGAAGCTCTACATCGACCACGTGCTGCAGGCCGACGAAGGTGCTGACCTCGACTTCCTGCGCGGCAAGCGTGGCGCCTTTGTGCCCAAGGACAACCATTGACTCTGTGGCAACAGATCCACCACAAAGACACCAAGTGCACCAAGAACACCAAGTGAGACCCATGCAGATTCCTTCATGTCTTGGTGTCTTGGTGTCTTGGTGGTGAAAAGTCATCACGCAAACCCACCCATCTCCATGACAAACGACACCTCACCCAAGATTGCACTCGTCACCGGCGCCGGCAGCGGCATTGGCCAGGGCTGTGCCACCGGCCTGCTGAACGACGGCTGGCACGTGGTGTTCGTCGGCCGCCGCGCCGATGCGCTGCAGGCCGCCATTGCTGCTGCGGGTGAAGCCGGCACGCGCGCCGTGGCCATGCCCTGCGATGTGGGCGACGAACACGCGGTGGCGCAGCTGTTTGCCGACGTCAAGGCCCGCTTCGGCCGCCTGGACCTGCTGTTCAACAACGCCGGCATCTCGCTGCCCACCACGCTGCCGGGTGACTACAACCCCGCCACCTGGCGGCGCGCGGTGGACGTCAACCTGAACGGCGCGTTTTTCTGCCTCGCGCAGGCCTTCAAGCTGATGCAGACACAGCAGCCCATGGGCGGCCGCATCATCAACAACGGCTCGATCTCGGCGCACGCGCCGCGGCCCGGCTCCATCGCCTACACCGCCACCAAACACGCCGTCACCGGCCTGACCAAGACCGCGGCGCTGGACGGCCGGCCGTTCAACATCGCGGTCGGCCAGATCGACATCGGCAACGTGGCCAGCGACATGACGCAGAAGATGGTCGCCGGTGTGCCGCAGGCCGACGGCAGCATCCGCCCAGAGCCGCGCATGGAGCTGCAAAGCGTGGTCGACACCTTCCTGGCCATGGCCCGGCTGCCGCTGAGCGCCAACGTGTTGTTCACCACGGTGATGGCCACGAACATGCCTTACGTCGGGCGGGGCTGAAGCCATGAACATCGGTTTTGTCGGCGCCAGCGGCCTGATGGGCCATGGCATGGCGCGCCATCTGCTGGCCAAGGGCCATGCACTGGCCCTCACCGTGCACCGCAACCGCGACCGCGTGGCCGATCTGCTGGCGGCAGGTGCCACCGAAGCGCCCTCGCCTGCCGCGCTGGCTGCAGGCAGCGACATCCTGTTCCTGTGCGTCACCGGTTCGCCCCAGGTCGAGGCCGTGATGGACACCGTGCTCGCCGCACCGAAAGCCGGCCTGCTGATCGTCGATTGCTCCACCTCCGAGCCCGACAGCAGCAGCCGCCTGCGCGCGCGCTGCGCGGCCCTGGGCATGGTGTTTGTGGACGCGCCGCTCTCGCGCACGCCGGTCGAGGCCGAGGCCGGCCGGCTGAACGTGATGGTGGGCGCCGAGCCAGCCGTGTTTGCAACGCTGGAACCGGTGCTGCGCTGTTTTGCCGAAAACGTGTTCCACGTCGGCGGGCCGGGTGCGGGCCACGTGATCAAGCTGCTGAACAACTTCATCGCGCAATCCATCTGCACCGCCACGGCCGAGGCCTTCGCCGTCGGCCAGCGGGCAGGCGTGGACCTGAAGCAGCTGGTGGCGCTGATCGGCATGGGCCCGGTGAACAACGGCCTGTTCCAGGCCATGGCCAAGACCCTGGACGGGCAGCTGGACGGCCTGAAGTTCGAGCTCGACAACGCGCGCAAGGACGTGCGCTACTACACCCACCTGGCGGAGAAC
>CAYTWU010000571.1:0-1841 GCA_964442175.1 uncultured Rubrivivax sp. | reverse complement strand
TGCAGAACTCGATGTAGCGCCCGCTGGCATCGTCCAGCCGCCGGGCCTTGCCCAGCGCCGACGAGTGCACCCAGGCCGGGGGCTCGTCGAGCGCGGCTTCGACGTCGCGCTCCCAGTCGTCCGGCAGCTTGGCGCCCTGGGCGGAAAAAAACTTGATGCCGTTGTCGTCGAACGGGTTGTGCGAGGCACTGATCACCACGCCCAGGTCCAGGCGCAGGGCCCGTGTCATGTAGGCCACGCCGGGCGTGGGCAGGGGGCCGGTCAGCAGCACGTCCACGCCGGCCGAGGCAAATCCGGCTTCCAGCGAGGATTCGATCATGTAACCCGACAAGCGGGTGTCCTTGCCGATCAGCACCGTGGGCCGGTCGTGCGCGCGCCGAAGCACGCGGCCGACGGCATGGCCCAGACGCAGCATGAAATCGGGGGTGATGGGCGCGGTGCCCACCGTGCCGCGGATGCCGTCGGTGCCGAAGTAGCGTCTGCTCATGGTGTGCTCATGTTGTCGTTGTGGGTGGCCTGCCAGACCTTCAGGGCATCAACGGTCGCCGCCACATCGTGCACCCGCACGATGCGTGCCCCCGCCTGCACCGCCAGCAGCGCCGCAGCCACACTGGCCGCCTGCCGCTGGTCCGCCGGCTTGCCGGTCAGCAGCCCCAGCGTGGACTTGCGCGACCAGCCCAGCAGCAGGGGTCGGGGCAGGTCCAGCAGTTCCGCCTGCCGCCTCAGCAGCGCCAGGTTGTGTGCCGGTGTCTTGCCGAATCCGATGCCCGGATCCAGGACGATACGCTCGTCGGCGATGCCGGCAGCCCGGGCTTCACCCCAGCGCACGCGAAGGAAGTCACGCACCGCCTGCAGCACGTCGTCGTAGACCGGTGCCTGCTGCATGGTGCCGGGCTCACCTTGCATGTGCATCAGGCAGACGCCCGCCTGCGGATGGGCGGCAACCGCGGCCAATGCGCCCGGGCGCTGCAAGGCGCGGACGTCGTTGATGATGTCCACGCCCATGTCCAGCGCGGCACGGATGACGGCCGGGTTGCTGGTGTCCACCGACACCGGCACCCCCCAGCCCACGGCCACGGCCAGCACCGGCTGCAAGCGCTGGAGTTCGTCAGCCGTGTCCGGGGTGCGGGCACCGGGCCGGGTGGACTCGGCGCCGATGTCCAGGATGTGCGCCCCTTCGGCCAGCAGGCGCTCGGCATGCGCAACGGCAGCGGCCGCGTCCAGGTAACGCCCACCGTCGGAGAAGGAGTCGGGTGTGACGTTGACGATGCCCATCACCTGCGGCAACTGCAGGTGAATGCGGAAACGGGAGGTTTGCCAGAACATGGGCGCTCAATGAGAACGGGGCCTTGCGGCCCCGTGGGATGTCGGCAGGCGCCGGGCCGCCTGTCAGGCAGCTGCGGGCGCGCCGTCCGGGTTGACCGGCGGGGTCGGGCCGCTCGGGCGCGAGGACGACGGTGACCAGTCCTTGGGCGGCCGCGGGGGCTTGCCGTTCATGATGTCGTCGATCTGCTCGGCGTCGATGGTTTCCCATTCGAGCAGGGCCTTGGCCATCGCGTGCATCTTGTCCTGGTGGTCCTCGATGTGCTTGCGGGCGATGGCGTACTGCTCGTCGATGATGCGGCGGATCACGGAATCGACCTTGCGCATGGTCTCTTCCGACATGCTGGTGGTCTTGGTCACGCTGCGGCCGAGGAAGACCTCGCCCTCGTTTTCGGCATAGACCATGGGGCCGAGTTCGTCGGTCATGCCGTAGCGCGTGACCATGTCGCGCGCGATCTGCGTGGCGCGCTCGAAGTCGTTGCTGGCGCCGGTGGTCATCTGGTTCATGAACACCTCTT
>CAYTWU010000570.1:0-1845 GCA_964442175.1 uncultured Rubrivivax sp. | reverse complement strand
ACCATCAGCACCGTGATGCCGTATTCGCGCCGGATGTCGTCGATCCAGAAGGCCATGTCCTGCGTCTCCTCGACGTTCAGGCCCGACGACGGTTCATCCAGCAGCAGCAGCTTGGGTTCGGCACACAGCGCGCGTGCGAGCTCCACCACCTTGCGCACGCCATAGGGCAGGCCGGCGATCAAGGTGTCGCGGTGGTGCTGCAGGTCCAGGAACTCGATGACACGTTCGACCTTCTCGCGGTCTTCCAGCGCGGCGCGGCGCGCCTTGGCGGTGAACAGCAGGTCGTCCAGCAGGCCGGTCTGGCGGTGCGTGTGGCGGCCGATCAGCAGGTTCTGCAGCACGCTGGCGTGTTCGAACAGCTCGATGTTCTGGAAGGTGCGCGCAATGCCCAGGCCGGCCACTGCGGCGGGCGGCTGCGCCGTGAGCTCCAGCCCCTCGAACTGGATGCGGCCGCTGGTGGGCGTGTAGATGCGGCTGATCAGGTTGAACACCGTGGTCTTGCCGGCACCGTTGGGGCCGATCAGCGTGAACACCTCGCCGCGCTGCACGTCAAAGCTGACCTTGTTGACGGCCAGCACGCCGCCGAAGCGCACGCTGATGTCCTGGGCTGAAAGCAGCGGCGTACTCATTTCAGGCGGTCCGATTTCTGGAAGGACTTCTGGCGTTTGAACATGCCCTTGCGGTAGAACGGAAACACCTGGAAGAAGGTGCGGATCTTGAGCCAGCGGCCGTACAGCCCCAGCGGCTCGAATAGCACGAAGGCCACGAGCACGAAGCCGTAGACCGCCGACTGCAGCCCTGGTGCCTGTCCCACCACCGCGGGCAGGAAATCCTTGCCCAGCGAGATCAGCTGCGGCATCGAGATCAGGAAGATGGCACCCAGGAAGGCCCCGTGCACCGAGCCCAGGCCGCCGATCACCACCATCAGCAGCAGGTCGATGGACTGCAGGATGTTGAACTGGTCCGGCGACAGGAACTGGATCTTGTGCGCATACAGCGCCCCACCCAGGCCGGCCAGCGCCGCCGACAGCGCAAACGACAAGGTCTTGTAGCGCGCCAGGTGGATGCCCATGCTCTGGGCCGAGATCTCGGAATCCCGAATCGCCACGAAGGCACGGCCCGTGGGCGAACGCAGCAGGTTCAGGATGGCCAGCGTGGCCAGCACCACGACGGTCAGGCAGAGGAAGTAGAACGGCGTGCCCGACTCCACCTGCC
Source organism: uncultured Rubrivivax sp. (assembly GCA_964442175.1). GTDB lineage: Bacteria > Pseudomonadota > Gammaproteobacteria > Burkholderiales > Burkholderiaceae_C > Rubrivivax. Next base: position 630 of record CAYTWU010000570.1, on the reverse strand, counting down.
AGCTGCCGATGGCCGGCGCCTTGACATGCATGCCGGCGTTGCCGCCGGTCACCGACTCCCAGCGCGCAAAACCTTCTTCCACCACAAAGCCGAAGGACAAGGTGGCGATGCCCAGGTAGATGCCCTTCACGCGCAGCGCCGGCATGCCCACCAGCACGCCCACCCCCGCCGAGAGCAGGCCGGCCGCTGCCAGTGCGATGGGGAACGGCACGCCGGCGTTGTTGAGCACCGCCTGCGTGTAGGCGCCGACACCCAGGAAGGCGGCATGGCCGATGGAGAACAGGCCGGTGAAACCCGCCAGCAGCATCAGGCCCAGGCCCACGACCGAGTAGATCAGCACGAAGGTCAGTTGCGCCAGCCAGTACTCCGGCAACAACCACGGCGAGGCCACCAGGAACAGGCCCAGGGCCGAGTACCAGAAGGTATGGCCGCCGTGCTTGGCGAGGTTGATGTCCTGCGCGTAGCTGGTCTTGAAGATGAATCTCATACCTTCTTGCGCAGCTTTTCGCCGAACAGACCGTTGGGCTTGACCATCAGCATGATGAGCACGACCACGTAGGCCGCAATGTCCTTGAAACCCTCGGGCAGGTAGAAGCCCGCAAGTGCTTCGACCACGCCGATGACCAGAGC
>CAYTWU010000569.1:0-1854 GCA_964442175.1 uncultured Rubrivivax sp. | reverse complement strand
ACACCGGCCTGGCGGTAGCTGAGCGAGGTGTGCGCGGACGCGCTGGTAGGGGTAGTCATGCGAGCCCATTATCCGGCAGCGACCCCACGGTCCTGCCGCAGTGGCGCTGCGTAGAATTGAGCGCATGTCCTATGTCGTGCTCGCCCGCAAATACCGGCCCAGCAGCTTCGAGCAGATGGTGGGCCAGGAGCATGTGGTGCGCGCGTTGAGCAATGCGCTGCAGCAGCAGCGGCTGCACCATGCCTATCTGTTCACCGGCACACGTGGCATCGGCAAGACCACGGTGTCGCGCATCCTGGCCAAGAGCCTCAACTGCACCGGTGCAGACGGCCGCGGCGGCATCACCGCCACCCCTTGCGGCGTGTGCAGCGCCTGCGTCGAGATCGACCAGGACCGCTACATGGACTATGTCGAACTCGACGCGGCCTCCAACCGCGGCATCGACGAAGCGCGCGACCTGCTCGAGCGCGCCGCCTACAAGCCCGGCATCGGCCGCTTCAAGGTCTTCATGATCGACGAGGCGCACCAGCTCACCAAGGACGCCTTCAACGCGCTCTTGAAAACGCTGGAAGAACCGCCCGAGTACCTGAAGTTCGTGCTGGCCACGACCGACCCCGAGAAGATGCTGCCCACGGTGCTGAGCCGCTGCCTGCAATTCAACTTGCGGCCGATGGCGCCCGAGACCGTGCAAGAGCACCTGGCCCATGTGCTGCAGGCCGAGGGCGTGCCTTTCGAGCCCGCCGCACTGCGGGTGCTGGGGCGCGCGGCACGGGGCTCGATGCGCGACGCCTTGTCGCTGACCGACCAGGCCATTGCCTACGGCGCCGGACGCGTGGACGAAGCCGTGGTGCGGAGCATGCTCGGCAGCGTGGACCGCAGCCACGCCGCCGCCTTGCTGGAGGCCGTGACGCAGCGCGACGGCGCTGCGCTGCTGGCCGGCGTCGACGCCTTGCGCCAGGCCGGCCTGTCGGCCGCGGCCACGCTGGAGGCCATGGCCGCTGTGTTGCAGCAGGCCGCGGTGGAGCAGGCGGTGCCGGGCGCGCTGGACGAGGCCGACCCCGAGACCCTCACCGCGCGCAGCCTGGCCAGCCAGGTGGCGGCCGACGAATTGCAGCTGCTCTACAGCATCGTGCTGCATGGCCGGCCCGAGCTGGCCTTGATGAGCGACGAGTACGGCGCGCTGACGATGGTGCTGCTGCGCCCCTTCGCCTTCCCGCCCGTCGGCGCGACGCCCGTGGCGCGCCCGGCACGGCCGCAAGCCCTGCGCGCGCCTGCACCGGCCAGCCTGGTGGTCAAGCCGGCGCCGGTGGCGGCCCCGGCGGTGGTTCCGGCGCCCGTGCCCGTTGCCGCACCTGTGGCCCTGGAACCGGCGCCGCCGGTGGCAGCCGACCCGGCACTGGCCGACCGCTGGCATGCGCTGGTCCAGGCCCTGGTCGAGGCCGGGAGCGTCGGCGCCCTGACACGCGAGCTGGCCTGGCAGGCCGGCCTCGAAGCCATCGACACCCGCACCGAGCCGCCCACCTGGCACCTGCGTGTGGAACGCGAGTCGCTGCGCACGCCGGCCCTGGCCGAACGCCTGACGGCCGCGCTGGTCGACACGCTGGGCAGTGCACTGCAGCTCATGCTGGAACCCGGCACGCCGGCCGATTCACCCGCGCAACGCGAGGCCGCCGAACGCGCACGCCGCCAGCGCGCCGCCGAAGAAGGCATGCGCGGCGACCCGCTGGTGGCGGCGCTTCTGGCGCAGTTCCCGGGCGCGCAGCTGGTGCCCGGATCGATCAAACCCCTGTGAACACGAAGGACCCCGCACAATGATGAAGAACCAGCTCGCCGGCCTGATGAAACAGGCCCAGG
>CAYTWU010000568.1:0-1873 GCA_964442175.1 uncultured Rubrivivax sp. | reverse complement strand
GCAGGACCGCACCAATGCCCGCGAGCGGCTGGCCTCGCGGCGGGTGGTGCCCATCGCGGCGGCCGCGGCTCCGCCCGGGGTGGCCCTGTGAAGCGGCTGGCGCAGGCGGCGCTGCTGGGCCTGGCGCTGCTGGCCGGCTGCGCCGCGCCGCCAACACAGGACTTGCGCACCGCGTCGGACATGACCGACAACGACCGCCGCGCCCGGTTGCGGCTGGACCTGGCCGCCGGCTACTTCGCGCGCGGGCAGCACAGCACGGCCCTGGACGAGGTGAAGCTGGCGCTCGCCGCCCGGCCCGACCTGGCCGAGGGCCACAGCCTGCGTGGCCTGATCTACGCGAGCATGGGCGAACAACAGCTGGCGGAGCAGAGCTTCCAGCGCTCGCTGCAACTCGACCCGCGCAGCGGCGACACGATGCACAACTACGGTTGGTACCTGTGCCAGCTGCAGCGCTGGGACGATGCCGAGCAGCAGTTCGACCGAGCCATCGCACAACCGCAGTACCGCGAGGTGGCCCGCACGCTGCTGGCCAAGGGGGTGTGCGAGGCGCGCGCCGGCCGGCTGGCGTTGGCGGACAAGACCTTGACGCGCTCCTACGAGATGGACCCGGGCAACCCCGGCACGGCGTTCAACCTCGGCGAGGTGCTCTACAAGCTGGGCGAGTACGAGCGCGCGCGTTTCTACCTGCGGCGCGTGAACGCCGAGCAGGCCAATGCCAACGCGCAGACGCTGTGGCTGGCTGCGCGCATCGAGAACAAGCTGGGCAACGTGGCCGGGGTGCGCAGCCTGGGCGAACAGTTGCAGCGCCGCTTCCCGCAGAGCCCGGAGGCACTGGCCTACGACAAGGGACGATTCGATGGCTGAGGAGCAAGCGGACGGGGCCTCGGGCCTCACCGCCGGTGGCCTGTTGCGGCAGGCGCGTGAGGCTCAGGGCCTGCACATCGCGGCGCTCGCGGCCTCGCTGAAGATCCCGCAGCGCAAGCTGGAGGCGCTGGAACGCGACCGTTTCGACGAACTGCCCGACGCCACCTTCACGCGCGCGCTGGCCCAGACCGTTTGCCGAGCGCTGAAGACCGATCCAGCACCGGTGCTGGCCCTGCTGCCCCGTGCCGATGCGGGGGCGCTGGATCAGGTCTCGGCCGGCCTGAACACGCCCTTCCGCGAACGCCCGACAGCGCTGGATCCCTCGCTGGGCCCGCTGTTGCGCCACCCGGCCACGGTGATCGTGGCGCTGCTGCTGGTGGGGGCGGCGGCTTTCTGGTTCTGGCCCGGCCGGCCCGCGCCGGTCGAGATCGTGTTGCCCGCCACGCCGGCCTCCGCGCCGCCGGTGGTGGCCGAGGCTGCTTCGGCGCCCGCACCGGTGGCGTCAGAGCCCCTGATTGAAACCGTGCATTCCGTGCCGGCGGCCGACCCCGCGGCATCGGCCGCGTCTGCCGCAACGCCGGGGCCGGGTGTGCTGAGCCTGCGCACCCGCGAGGCGAGCTGGATCGAGGTGGTGGACGGCAGCAACCGGCCGCTGCTCTCGCGCACCGTGTTGCCGGGCGAGAGTGTGGGCCTGGATGGGCCGGTGCCTTTGCGCATGACCATCGGCAACGCCAGTGCCACCGAGGTGTCGTTCCGCGGCCAGCCGGTGAACCTGGCGCCGCTGACCCGCGACAACATCGCGCGTGTCGAACTGAAGTGAGTGCCCCGATGTCCGACAGCTTTTCTCAGGTCCCCAGCGCCAACCCCTTGCCGCGGCGCTCACGCCAGGCCCGCGTGGTCTGGGGCAGCCGTGTGGTCACCGTCGGCGGTGACGCGCCGGTGCGGGTGCAGTCGATGACCAACACCGACACGGTGGACGTGATCGGCACCGCCATCCAGGTCAAGGAAC
>CAYTWU010000567.1:0-1877 GCA_964442175.1 uncultured Rubrivivax sp. | reverse complement strand
TGTCTATGAGCTGCAGGGTGACCTGCACTTCGCCACGCTGGAGCCGGTGCTGCGCGACATCACCGCCGCCGGTGAGACGCTGCTGCACGCGGTGATCGACTTCGAGCGGGTGCGCCACGTGGATGCGGCCGCCGTGCGCATGCTGGAGCGCCTGGTGGACAGCTGCGCCCCACGCGGCCAGCACCTGGTGCTGACCCGTGTGCGGCGCGACCTGCTGCCAGGCTTCGGCCACGAGATGAACCCGCGCCACGCGCGTGCCGCCACGTTCCAGCCGCAGCTGGACTTCGGGCTGGAATGGTGCGAGCGGCAGTTGCTGCAGCGCCACGCAGCGCCACCGGCCACGCCGTCGCTGGCCAGCCTGGCGGAGCACCGCCTGTGCGCCGGCGCCAGCGCCGCCGACCTGCAGCACCTGGAGGGCCTGCTGGACACGCACCGCTTCGACGCCGGCAGCCTGATCCTGCGCAGCGGCGATGCCGCCGAGCGCTTGTTTTTCCTGGTGCGCGGCGAGGTCAGCGTCGTCACCGCCGCGGCGTCCGGCGCCAGCCGCCGGCTGTCCACGCTGACGGCCGGCATGGGCTTTGGCGAGGCGGCGCTGCTGAGCGGCGGTGTGCGCACCGCCGACGTGCGGGCCGACACCCAGGTGGAGTGCCGCACGCTCACCGCCGAGGCCTTTGCCCACCTGGCCGAAACCCGGCCCTCGCTGATGATCTGCCTGCTGCGCAACCTGCTGCAGGCCGGCACCGAGACCACGCACCGGCTCACACTCGAGGTGGCCGCGCTCAGTGCCGCCAAGCCCTGAGCGCCTGCACCGGGGCGCGGAACTTGCGTAGCCCGGGCATGGCCCGTGCCCCTGCCTCTGCCGATCCGGCTCCACCGCCGGACACCCGCGCCTTGCGGGTGTTGCTGATCGACGACGGGGCGCACCGCGTGAACCTGATCCGCGACGAGCTCACCGAACAAGGGCATGTCGTGCTCGGCGTGGTGGAGTCGGCCGTCACCATCCACGACGCGGTGCTGCGCCTGCAGCCCGATGTGGTGATCGTCGACGCCGAGTCCCCGTCGCGCGACACGCTGGAGCACCTGGCCACCGTCTCCAGCAGCTGCCCCCGGCCGGTGGTGGTGTTCAGCGAGGACGCCAGCGAAACACCGATGCGCCAGGCGCTGCAGGCCGGCGTCAGCGCCTACGTCATCGCCGGCCTGCAGCCGCAACGCCTGGCGCCGGTGCTGCGTGTGGCCATCGCACGCTTCGAGCAGGAGCGCAGCTTGCGCGAGCAGCTGGGCGAAGCCCAGATGCAGCTGTCCGAGCGCAAGCTGGTCGAGCGCGCCAAGGGCCTGCTGATGCAGGAGGTGGGGCTGACCGAAGAGCAGGCCCATCGCCACCTGCGCAAGATGGCCATGGACCGTGGCCAGCGCCTGGGCCAGGTGGCCGAACGCATCGTGGCGGCGCGCGATCTGCTGCAGCCGCCGGGCTGAACTTGCTGCGGTGCACCATACGAAGGCGGGAGAACGCGCCATCGGAGTGCGCCTCGCCCGCCAAAGCCCGATTTTTCACCGGGAAACCCCTGGCACGCTGCGTGCTTGACAGCTGACGAGCACTGCACGCAACGGCGTGTGTGGTGCACCAGGTTTCGGGCAAAGGCGTCCGACTCGTCCCGCAGGAGGTTTCCTCCGGCAGGGCAGTCGCGGCGCCTTTTTTCATTGGTTTTCCGGGAGCACACGATGTTTTCACGCGAGGGTTTGATGAGCGACGAGCGCAGGCAATTCATCAAGGGGTCGGCCGCGCTGGCTGCCGGTGCCGCGGTGCCGGGTGGTGCCTGGGCTGCGGGTTCCGACGCGCCGGAGAAGAAGGAAGTGCGCATCGGCTTCATCCCGCTGAC
>CAYTWU010000566.1:0-1890 GCA_964442175.1 uncultured Rubrivivax sp. | reverse complement strand
ATGCCTAGGCCAGGCGTGTGCTCTCGACACGGAGAGTTCAATGGCGCAAGCATCCCCGTCCTACAGCTACACCGAGCGCAAGCGTATCCGCAAGAGCTTCGGCAAGCGTGAGAGCGTGCTCAAGGTTCCGTACCTGCTCACCATGCAGCAGGAGTCCTACATCGCCTTCCTCCAGAAGGACGTGCCTCCGCAGCAACGCAAGCCCGAGGGCCTGCAAGCCGCCTTCCTGTCCGCGTTCCCCATTGTTTCGCACAACGGGTTCGTGGAGATGAAGTTCATCGAGTTCAACATCGCCAAACCGCCGTTCGACGTGCGGGAATGCCAGCAGCGCGGCCTGACCTTCGCCGCCGCCGTGCGCGCGAAGCTGCAGATGATCATCTATGACCGGGAATCGCACCCGCAGAAGCTGGTCAAGGAGATCAAGGAGCAAGAGGTCTATATGGGCGAAGTGCCCCTGATGACCGACTACGGCTCCTTCATCGTCAACGGCACCGAGCGTGTCATCGTGTCGCAGCTGCACCGCAGCCCGGGCGTGTTCTTCGAGCACGACAAGGGCAAGACGCACAGCAGCGGCAAGCTGCTGTTCAGCGCCCGCATCATCCCGTACCGCGGCTCCTGGCTGGACTTCGAGTTCGACCCCAAGGACATCCTGTACTTCCGCGTTGACCGCCGCCGCAAGATGCCGGTGACGATCCTGCTCAAGGCCATCGGCCTGAACCCGGAAGCCATCCTCGGCCACTTCTTCCACAACGACATCTTCAAGCTGATGGACACCGGGGCCCAGATGGCCTTCGTGCCCGAGCGCCTGAAGGGTGAGGTCGCGCGTTTCGACCTGACCGACAAGGACGGCAACGTCATCGTCGAGAAGGACAAGCGCATCACCGCGCGCCACGTGCGCCAGCTCGAACAGACGGGCACCGGCTTCGTCAGCGTGCCGGAAGACTTCCTGGTGGGCCGCGTGATCGCCCGCAACATGGTCGACCCGGACACCGGCGAGATCATCGCCAAGGCCAACGATGAACTGACCGAAGCGCTGCTGAAGAAGCTGCGCGTGGCGGGCATCAAGGACCTGCAGTGCCTGTACACCAACGAGCTGAACCAGGGCGCCTACATCAGCCAGACGCTGGCCATCGACGAGACGGCTGACCAGCTGTCGGCGCGTGTGGCCATCTACCGCATGATGCGCCCCGGCGAGCCGCCGACCGAAGACGCCGTCGAAGCGCTGTTCCACCGCCTGTTCTACAGCGCCGACACCTACGACCTGAGCCGTGTGGGCCGGATGAAGTTCAACGCCCGCGTGGGCCGCGACACGCCGGAAGGCGCGATGACGCTGTCCAACGAGGACATCCTGGACGTCGTCAAGATCCTGGTCGACCTGCGCAACGGCAACGGCGACGTGGACGACATCGACCACCTGGGCAACCGGCGCGTGCGCTGCGTGGGTGAACTGGCTGAAAACCAGTACCGCTCGGGCCTGGCGCGCATCGAGAAGGCCGTCAAGGAGCGCCTGGGCCAGGCCGAGACCGAAGCCCTGATGCCGCACGACCTGATCAACTCGAAGCCCATCAGCGCTGCGCTGAAGGAGTTCTTCGGCGCGAGCCAGCTGTCGCAGTTCATGGACCAGACCAACCCGCTGTCCGAGATCACGCACAAGCGTCGCGTCTCGGCCCTGGGCCCAGGCGGTCTGACCCGCGAACGCGCCGGTTTCGAGGTGCGCGACGTGCACCCGACCCATTACGGCCGCGTCTGCCCGATCGAAACGCCGGAAGGCCCGAACATCGGTCTGATCAATTCGCTGGCGCTGTACGCCCAGCTCAACGAATACGGCTTCCTGGAAACGCCGTACCGCCGGGTGGCCGACGGCAAGGTCACGACCCAGATTGATTACCT
>CAYTWU010000565.1:0-1897 GCA_964442175.1 uncultured Rubrivivax sp. | reverse complement strand
CGCACCCGGCCTGAGCCCCGCCCTCGTGGCGGCGGTGGTGGTGCACGGCGGGTGGTCGGTGCAGGCCGGTGCCGACACGGGCAGCTGTGACGCCCGGCTGCTCGTGCTGCGCCAGCAGGCACGCGACGCCACCGCCCCGGCAGCGCCGCCGGGCTGGACCCTGGTGGCCACGCTGCGGCGGCCCACCGACCGCGCCGAACTCACAGCCGTGTGGCGGCGTCCAGCGGCTCGTTGACTGCCCGCGGTTCGTGCACGCGGCGCAGCCGGGCGCCGGGGAACACGAGCATGAAACGCGAGCCCTTGCCCGGCTCGCTTTCGATCTCGATGCTGCCCCCGTGCCGCTGCATCACGTGCTTGACGATGGACAGGCCCAGGCCCGTGCCACCGGTCTCGCGCGAGCGGCTCCCGTCCACCCGGTAGAAGCGCTCGGTGAGGCGCGGCAGGTGCTCGCGTGCAACACCCGGCCCGGTGTCCACCACCTCGAGCACACCGCCACCGCTGGCCTGGGGCAGCCAGCGCACATCGATGCGGCCGCCCTCCGGCGTGTAACGCACGGCATTGCTCAGCAGGTTGCCGACGGCGCTGAGCAGTTCGGTCTCGCTGCCGGCAATCTCGAGCTTGGGCGGCGCGTCGACCACGAGCTGGTGGCGCCCGGCCGAGAGGGAGCTGGCGTCGGCTTCGGCACGCTGCATCAGCCCGGCCAGCGGCACCCAGCGGTCGGCCGCCGGGCGCGGGCTGCCTTCCAGCTGGGCCAGTGTGAGCAGGTCCGACACCAGGGTCTGCATGCGGTCGGTCTGCTGCGCCATCAGCGCGAGGACACGCCGTCTCTCGGTTTCATTCAGCGGCAGCGTGTCCATGGTCTCGACAAATCCCGCCAGCACAGTGAGCGGCGTCCGGATCTCGTGGGACACGTTGGCCACGAAGTCGCGCCGCATCGCATCGGAGCGCTCGCGTTCGGTGATGTCCTGCGACAGCACCAGCTTCAGCCCTTCGCCATAGGGCCGCACCAGCACCGACAGCATGGTGCGGCCATCCGGCGCCGTGAACAGCACGGGCTCGTCGAAACGATCTTCGGTCAAGTAGGCCTTGAACGCCGGTGCGCGCACGAGGTTGGTCACACGCTGGCGGCGGTCGCGGTCCGGGTGCAGATCAAAATGGTGGGCCGCAATGGAATTGCACCAGTCGATCTGCTCCTGCGCGTCGATCAGCAGCACGCCGTTGGGCGAGGCCTCCATCGCCGACAGGAACTGGTCCAGCCGGCGACGCTCGACCACGATGTCGCGTTCACGCTGACGCAGCGCCTTTTCGATGCGGTAACCCAGCTCACCCCAGAAGCCGGTGTCGCGCGGGGCGGGCGTGTCCTGGGCGCCGCGCAGCCACTTCAGCAGGCGACGGCCGCGCAGCGCGTCACGCCCGACCGACAGCATCACGCCCAGCGAAGCCCCGACCACGGCGCCCAGCAAGGGCCAGCCGCGCAGGGCACCCGCCACGTAACCGAAGGCCGCGCCGGCCGATCCGGTGGCCAGTGCCGCCAGCACGCGCGGCAGCATCGAGCTCATCCGGCGGCGAGGCTGTCCACCGGCCGCGCCATGCGGTAACCGGCGCCGCGCACGGTCTCGATCAGGCCCGCGCAGTCCACCGGCTGAAGGGCCTCGCGCAGGCGCTTGATGTGCACGTCGACCGTGCGTTCCTCGATGAAGACATGGTCACCCCAGACCCGGTCCAGCAGCTGCGCACGGCTGTGCACCCGCTCGGGGTGGGCCATCAGGAAGTGCAGCAAGCGGAACTCGGTCGGGCCGATGCGCACCTCTCGGGCCTGGTCGTCCACCACACGGGTCACGCGGCGGGTGGACGGGTCCAGGCGCAAGCCACCGACATCGACCGCGGCGTCCAGCGC
>CAYTWU010000564.1:0-1902 GCA_964442175.1 uncultured Rubrivivax sp. | reverse complement strand
AAGCGCGAAGAGCTGATCGCCACCAACTCGATGCTGCTGCACGAGCTGTATTTCGGCAGCCTGGGCGGCGACGGCGTGACCATGGAAGCTGCCGCGCAGCTGATGCTCGCGACCAGCTTCGGCAGCGTCGAACGCTGGCGCGAGGAGTTCATCGCCATGGGCAAGGCTCTCGGCGGTGGCTCGGGCTGGGTTCTGCTGGTGTTCCAGGCGCGTGAGGGCTCGCTGGTCAACCAGTGGGCCGCCGACCACACGCACGCGGTGGCCGGCGGTGTGCCTATCCTGGCGCTGGACATGTATGAGCATGCTTATCACATGGACTACGGTGCGGCCGCGGGCGCCTACGTCGATGCGTTCATGGGCAACATCGCCTGGGCCGCTGTCCATGGCCGCTACCAGCGGGCCGTGCGCGCGGCCAGCGAGGAGCTCGGTGCCAGCCAGGATGAGATCGGCGACGCTCTGGTGCTCGACGTGCGACGCGCGGGCGTGTTCGAGCAGGCGAGCACCATGATCCCTGGTGCGCGCTGGTGCGACCCGTCCGCGGTCGCCACCTGGTCTGCCGAACTGCCGGCCGATCGCGACGTGATCGTGTACTGCGTGCACGGCCATGAAGTCAGCCGCGCCACAGCCATGCGCTTGCGCGCTGCCGGCTTCAATGCGCGTTTCCTGCGTGGCGGCATCGACGGCTGGCAATCCACGCAGCGCCCGGTGGTGGACAGGCCCGTGGGGTGAGTGCCGTGCGCGCATCGCCCGCACCCCAGGTCGCACTGCTGTATCCCGGTGACCGGGTTGCCCGTGATCGCGCCGATCCGGCGGCGAGCCGTTTTGCAGCGCTGTTCGCGGCCTTCGCCACCGCCGGCGTGGACGCCCAGCCTGCGGTCTGGCACGACGACTTCGCCGACGAGGTCCGGGCGCAGCTGTTGCGGGTGCAGGCCGTGCTCGCGTGGTGCAACCCGATCGAGGAAGGGCGCCGCCGCGACCGGCTGGATGCCCTGCTGCGCGAGGTGGCGGACGAAGGTGTGGTCGTCAGCGCGCACCCGGATGCCATCCAGCGCCTGGGCACCAAGGACGTGTTGTTCGAGACCCGCGACCTGCCGTTTGGCAGCGACGTTCATCGCGTCGGCAGCCTGGCGCAGCTGGCGTCCGAACTGCCGCAGCGACTGCGGCAGGGCGCACGTGTGCTCAAGCAGCACCGCGGCCACAGCGGCATCGGGGTGTGGCGTGTCGAGCCGTGCGGCGACGGCTGGCTCACCGTGCAGCACGCCCAGCGCGGCAGCACGCCGCAGCGCATGGACCTGGCGGCCCTGCAGGACACGCTGGCACCGTACTTCGAGCCCGCCGCCGGCGGCCACATGCTGGACCAGGCGTGGCAGCCGCGCCTGGCAGAGGGCATGGTGCGGGCGTACCTGGTCGAGGACCGCGTGGCGGGATTCGGGCACCAGGCCCTCAACGCGCTGCATCCCGATGCACCGGCGCCCGGGCCGCGCCTGTACCACGGTCCAGGTCTGCCGGAGTTTCAGACGCTGCGTCGACAACTGGAATCGTGCTGGGTCACGTTGCTGCGCGAGCGGGTCGGGTTGGCGCACGACCGGCTGCCGCTGCTGTGGGACTGCGACTTCATGCTCGGCGAGCGGGCGGCCGATGGCGCCGAACGCTTCGTGCTGTGCGAAATCAATGTCAGCAGCGTGTCGCCGTTCCCGCCGTCGGCCGTCGTGCCGCTGGTCGAGGCGGTGCGGCGGCGTCTTGGTGTGCCACCGAGGCGTCCGTCTTGATCGCGCGCCGTACGCCGGTGGGGCTGTTGGGTGCTCTGGCTGCAGCGCAGGCCCCCTCGGCTGGCGCCGTGCGCAGGTGGGACGCCCTGGACTGATCTGTTGGTGGAGACGAGGAGGATCGAACTCCTGACCT
>CAYTWU010000563.1:0-1907 GCA_964442175.1 uncultured Rubrivivax sp. | reverse complement strand
CCACCAGCACCGGCGGCTCGTCGGCCAGGAAGGCGAAGGTCTGGCGGATCTGCTGCAGGTTGGCGCACAGCATGCGCTGCGTGTTGACCACGCCCTTGGGCTGCTTGGTCGAGCCCGAGGTGAACAGGAACTTGGCGATGGTGTCCGGGCCCACCTGGGCGTGGGCGGCATCCAACTCGGCACCGGGCGCGGTGGCCAGCAGGGTGTGGAAGTCGGTGTGCGCGCGGCCGGGCACCACGCCCTTCACCAGCAGCAGCTCGACCTCGGCGTCCACGCAGGCCGCGATGGCGCGGCCGTAGGCGCCGCCATCGCTGGCAAACACCAGGCCCGGCTGCAGCGTGGCCAGGATCTGGCGCAGCTTGGCACCGTCCTGCGACACCGTGGAGTACGCCGGCGAGATGGGCGCATAGGGCACGCCGATCCACTGCGCGGCCAAGGCCAGCGTCAGGTGCTCCAGGTCGTTGTCGGACAGGATGGCGATCGGCCGCTCGGCACCCAGGCCGCGCGTGGCCAGGGCCTGGCCCAGGCGCTGCACGCGGTCCAGCATCTGCGCGTAGGTGATGGAGATCCACGCGCCATCCGGCCCGCGGCGGGCGACGAAGACACGGTCGGGCGTGGTGGCGGCCCAGTGGTCCAGGCGGTCGGTCAGGCGCTCGGGGTAGGGCTGCAGGGCCTCGGTGGAGCGCAGCACCACGCTGCCATCGGGCCGCGTCTCGGCCACGGCCTGCAGGCAACCGCCCACCTTGGCCTGGCGGTACGCCGGGGCGCTCATTGGCCCTTCTCCACCTTGCCGGCCTTCTTGTCCAGGAAGGCCCGCAGGCGCTCCTTGGCCGCCGGCTCGCCCTGGGCGATGGCGGCCACCAGCGATTCCATGAACAGGCCTTGCTCCGGCGACAGCTCGGTGATGCGCGGCAATGCCTGGATCACGGCGTAGTTGGACATGGGTGCGTTGGCCGCGATCTTCTGCGCCAGCGCCAGGCCCTTGGCGAGGCCGGCGCCCGGCTCCACCAGGTAGGTGGCCAGGCCCATGGCCAGGCCTTCTTCGGCGTCGAGCACACGGCCCGTCAACATCATGTCGGCCACGCGCGCGGCACCGATCAGGCGCGGCACCCGCACCGAGCCACCACCGCCGACGAAGATGCCACGCTGGCCTTCGGGGAAGGCGTAGAACGCGCTCTTCTCGGCCACGCGCACATGCGCGCTGGCGGCGATCTCCAGCCCGCCGCCCACCACCGCGCCGTGCAGCACCGCCACCACGGGCACCGGGCTGTACTGCACGCGGTCCAGCGCCGCGTGCCAGCTGCGCGAGTGCAGGATGCCCTGGAAGACGTTGCGCTCGGTCAGCTCCGACAGATCGAGCCCGGCGCAGAAGTGTTCGCCGTTGCCGGTGAGCACGATGGCGCGCACACCGTCGGGGATGGCGGCAAACTGCGCGTCCAGCGCCGCCACCAGGGCATCATTGACGGCGTTGCGCTTGGCCGGCCGGTTGAGGGCGAGGTGCAGCACGGCGTCGTGGCGCGTGGCCTGGACCAGGGTGTCGTTTTCCATTGCGTCGGTCTCCATCGACAAAGTACTTACATTATGTAAGCATATAAGCCTGAGGAGCAAGCCCCATGAAAACCCAGGACCTGATCGCCATCGACATCCACACCCACGCCGAGGTGTCGTGCTGGAACCCGTTCGACAACTACGGCGAGGCATACGACCGCGCCGCCGACAAGTACTTCGGCAGCAACCGCCGGCCCACCATCGACGAGACGGTGGCGTACTACCGCGAGAAGAAGATCGGCCTCGTGATGTTCACGGTGGACAGCGAGGCCCAGCTCGGCCGCCGCCGCATCCCGAACGAGGAGATCGCCGAAGCGGCCGCCAAGAACAGCGACATGATGATGTGCTTCGGCAGCATC
>CAYTWU010000562.1:233-1913 GCA_964442175.1 uncultured Rubrivivax sp. | reverse complement strand
CCACGGGGCCGAGCGAAATCGCGATCGGATCGAACTGGGGGTGCACCAGCATCGGGGGCGTTCTTGCAAGCTGAGTTGGCGCCATTGTCCACGGGCCGGCGCCATGCCCCCGATACACTGCCGGCCTCGCCGAGGAACCGCACCATGAGCAGCCCCAACCGCCGCAGCAAGAACATCACCGAGGGCGTGGCCCGCGCCCCCAACCGCAGCATGTACTACGCGATGGGCTACACCGAGGCCGACTTCGGCAAGCCCATGATCGGCGTGGCCAACGGCCACAGCACGATCACCCCCTGCAACTCCGGCCTGCAGAAGCTTGCCGATGCGGCGGTGGAAGGCCTGAAGCTCGCCGGCGCCAACCCGCAGGTCTTCGGCACGCCCACCATCAGCGACGGCATGTCCATGGGCACCGAGGGCATGAAGTACAGCCTGGTCTCGCGCGAAGTCATCGCCGACTGCGTGGAGACCTGCGTTGGCGGCCAATGGATGGATGGCGTGCTCGTGATCGGCGGCTGTGACAAGAACATGCCCGGCGGCATGATGGGCATGCTGCGTGCCAACGTGCCGGCCATCTACGTCTATGGCGGCACCATCCTGCCCGGCAAGTACAAGGGCCAGGACCTGAACATCGTCAGCGTCTTCGAGGCTGTCGGCCAGTTCAGCGCCGGCAACATGAACGAAGAAGACTTCTGCCAGATCGAGCGCCGCGCCATTCCCGGCAGTGGCAGCTGCGGCGGCATGTACACCGCCAACACGATGAGCTCGGCCTTCGAGGCGCTGGGCATGAGCCTGCCGTTCGCCAGCACCATGGCCAACGTCGAAGACCCCATCGTCGCCCACACGCAAGAGGCGGCGCGGGTGCTGGTGGAGGCGGTCAAGGCCGACCTCAAACCACGTGACATCGTCACCAAGAAGGCACTGGAAAACGCCGTCGCCGTGATCATGGCCACCGGCGGCAGCACGAATGCCGTGCTGCACTTCCTGGCCATCGCACACGCGGCCGAGGTGCCCTGGACCATCGACGACTTCGAGCGCGTGCGCCAGCGCACGCCGGTGCTGTGCGACCTCAAGCCCAGTGGCAAGCACCTGGCGATCGACCTGCACCACGCCGGCGGCATCCCCGCCGTGATGAAGGTGCTGCTGGACGCCGGCCTGCTGCACGGCGACTGCATCACGATCACCGGCAAGACCGTCGCAGAAAACCTGGCTGACCTGCCGCCGCTGCGCGCCGACCAGGACGTGATCCGCCCGATCACGGCGCCGATGTACGAACACGGCCACCTGGCCATCTTGCGTGGCAACCTGGCCACCGAAGGCTGCGTGGCCAAGATCACCGGCCTGAAGAACCCGGTGATCACCGGCCCGGCGCGGGTGTTCGACGACGAGCAGAGCGCACTGGCCGCCATCATGGCCAAGCAGATCGTGGCCGGCGACGTGATGGTGCTGCGTTACCTCGGCCCCAAGGGTGGCCCCGGCATGCCGGAGATGCTGGCGCCCACTGGGGCCCTGATCGGCCAGGGCCTGGGCGAAAGTGTGGGCCTGATCACCGACGGCCGTTTCTCCGGCGGCACCTGGGGCATGGTGGTCGGCCACGTGGCGCCCGAGGCCTACGAAGGCGGCCTGATCGCGCTGGTGCAGGAGGGGGATTCCATCACCATCGACGCCCACCAGCGGCTGCTG
>CAYTWU010000562.1:0-223 GCA_964442175.1 uncultured Rubrivivax sp. | reverse complement strand
ACGTGGACGAGGCCGAGATCGCGCGCCGCCGCGCGGCCTGGCGGCGGCCAGCACCGCGCTACACCCGCGGCGTGCTGGGCAAGTTCGCGAAAAACGCGGCCAGTGCCAGCCTGGGCGCGGTGCTGGATGGCTTCGACCCAGCGTCGCTCTGACGCGGCAGGCGGGCGCGCCTAAAGCTTGGGGTCGTGCCGGTCGGTCTCCGCCGGTGCGGCCGGCGGCGGCG
>CAYTWU010000561.1:0-1927 GCA_964442175.1 uncultured Rubrivivax sp. | reverse complement strand
CCAGCACCTGGTCGCGGTGCAGCTTGCGCACCTTGCGGGCGCTGGCCTTGACGACGATGTGCCCCAGCGTGACCTGCCCATCGCCGCCGAGCGCGACGACGCTGCCGCGCCGCACGCTGACGATGGTCGTGCCGTGCCAGCTGTCCGCCATGGCGATCAGCCTGCCCGCCGGGCCGCCCCACGGGCGGGCTGCTCCCCCTCGGGGGGGCGCGAACGCAGTGAGCTTGGGGGCACCATGTCAGACTTTCCGGATGTGGACCTGCGCGTGTTCGCTGATGCCCATCGCGGTGAAGAACAGCGCCACCAGGCGGTGGGCGTCGGTGAACTGCACGGTGCGGTTTTCGTTGCGCCGCGTCAGCACCCAGTTGAGCAGGTCGCCCGCGGCCAGGAAATCCACGCGGATCAGCCGTGCGCAGGAGACCGAGACCATGGGCGCCTGCCCCAGCTGGTCGCTGAGCCGGCGCAGGGTTTCGTTGATGTCGCCGATCAGCTGGCCGGACAGCTCGACACTCACCAGCTCCACCGCGGCGTCGTCGGCCAGGCCGGATTCGAAGAAGCTGGTCGAGACCTCGCTCATCATCGACAGCGCCGGCGCCCGCGTGGACGCCGTGTGACCACCGATCTGCACGCTGCAGCGCGCCGGCTCCCAGGAGGGCGGCGACACCTCGTAGGTGACGCAGTAATCGATGGCGGTCTCGTCGAACTGGTCGGCCCGGTTGGCCAGGCGCAAGGCGTCCAGCCGTGCCAGCCAGTAGGCCGGGTCGGCGTCGCGCACGCCGGTGGGCGCCGCTTCCTGCAGCACCGCGAACAGGCGTTCGCCGCCGATCCAGCGCATCTCCAGCGGCTGCGCGGCCCAGACCCGGCACAGCACCGAGAGCTGGGTGGCGGCTTCGGCGTCCACCGCTTGCAGGCCCGTCCAGTCGAAGACCCAGGGCAGCGGCATCTGCAACGTCTGCGAGCGCAGCCGGGCCAGGGCCTCGGTGTCCAGGATCTCGGGCGCGACCCAGCCGACCTCGGTGCTGCCGCGTGCCGAGGGCTCGCGCGCAACACCGTCGTCGATCGCCGCATCGGCCACCAGTTGCGGCAGCGAGTACCACTGCGGCGCCGACCAGCCAAACTGGTGCGCATACTCCAGCGCCAGGCTCTCGAAGCGCTGCTGCTGGCCGATGGCGCGGAACAGGTCGAACAGTACCAGCCAGGTTTCGGCATGCTGCGAGCGTGCACCGGATGCTGATGTCAAGCGAGTGAGCGCTTGCTCGCATTGCTCGAAATCGGCGTTGGCGAAGGCGATCACGGCCTCGTCCAGCTCGGGGTCGTGCACGACCTCGCTGACCTCCACCGCCAGGCCGCGCTCGTCGTCGCCGCCGAAGCTGGGTGTGACCGCCGGGAGTGTGAGCGGCGCCAACGGCGACAGGCCGGTGGCCATCACCGCCGGCGTGGCCGCCGGTGCCGGGCCGGCGGTGCTGTGCAGCACGGGCGGAGAACGGTCCAGGTTCGGCAGCGGGGGCAGGGCAGGCAGCTCATCGGGGCCGTCGGGCAGGCGGGACGAGCGCGCGGGCTGGGACGGCACGCTGTCGCGGCGGTCCGCGCCACTGCGCGGCATCGGGGCCGGCTCGGTCGGTGCGTTGAACAGGCCGGTCGGGCGGCGCGTGGTCGAGGCCTGGAAGTGGCTCTCACCCACCATCTGCTGCTCGATCTCGTCGATCTTGGCCTTCACGCCGCCGCCGGGCCGGGCCGACTGGCTGTCGGCGGCGCGCACCTCGGAGTCGTCCAGCCGCGACGAGCCGCCCAGGGCCGCCAGTTGTTCGGGCGTCAGGCCCTCTCGGCGCACCCGGCGCAGCATGTCGAATTCGCGCTTGCGCACGAAGTCGTTGCGGCGCTTGCGCTCGATCATGGCCTTGAGCTCGGATTTTTCCAGCTCGGCCTC
>CAYTWU010000560.1:0-1931 GCA_964442175.1 uncultured Rubrivivax sp. | reverse complement strand
GTAACCGGTGAGGTACAGCGTACCGGCCATGCCGATGAAGGACGCGGCCGACATCAAGTCCGCGCCCGTGGCCATGCCGTTGTAGATGGCGGGCACCCGCCGGCCGGCGACGTAGTACTCCGAAGCATCCGAGGTGCGGCTCATCACGCCGATACCGGCGTACAGGCACACAGTGGCGATCAGGAAGATGAAGCCGATCCAGGTGCGCGGCAGGCCCATCTGCTCCAGGATCGCCAGCACGATCACGAAGGCGATGAAGCCCCCCGTGTACCAAGCGTAGACCTTGTTCAGTTGGGACTTGAAGGCGGCGTTGTCCGCCTTGGACGTGGTGCCGCCTGATCCAAATGCATTGCCTGCCATGTCATTCCTCCTCGGCAACGCCGTGTTCCTGGTCCAGCTTGTTCATGTAGCTCGCGTAGAACGCGATGATCAAGACGTAGACGACCAGGGAGCCTTGGGATGCGACCCAGAAGCTGAAAGGCCAACCAAAAAACGTGAAGTTCATGTCACGCGCGAAATAGGCCACGACGTAAGTCACGACGAACCAGATGCCAAGAAGAATGGCCGTGATTCGAAGGTTCTTCCGCCAATAGGCCTGGTGGTTCTCACTCACCTTCATGGATACCCCTTTCCAGTTATTGCCTCGCGGTCCGGACGGACCGCCCAACGTTCGGCGCGCACACCCCCGTGCGCCTGCAAGCCCCGGCCGCCACGCCGGGACCGACCACCGGGCACGGTCAACCCGCCGTTTGCCCTGCGAGCAATCCGGTCTCGCGCACCAGTTGCGCAGCGACCTTGGGCTCGAAACCCTGGAGGTGGCGGATGATCTTCGCCGCCTCGTCAGGCTGATGTCGGTCCACATGCACCCGTGCCAGCTGGTACCAGCCGTACGGGCTCATGGGTTGCAATTCGGTGTTGCGCTTGAGGGCGGCAACCGCCTCGTCCAGGCGCTGCAGGCGGATGAGCACCAGGCCCAGCCCGTACCAGCCGCGGTCGAGCTTGGGGTCCAGCGTGGTGGCGCGCTCAAAGGCTTGGCGCGCCTCCTCATAGCGGCCCATGCTCTCCAGCACGAAGCCCAGGTTGAACCAGCCCGAGGCATCGTCGGGGTGCAGCTCGGTCAGGCGGCGGTAGTCGGCCAGCGCTTCGTCGTGGCGGCCGGCCTGGGCCAGCACATGGGCGCGGCTGGCCAGCGGGTAGCGCTCGGCCGGGAAGCGCCGGGCCATGTCGTCAAAGATGGACAAGGCCTGCGCGGTACGCCCGAAGATCAGACAGACCGCGCCCTGCGCGCGCAGCCACCACCACTCGAAGCGCTTCATTTGCAGCCCACCATGTTCAGACTGACGCAGTGGTTGATCTTCTCGAACGTGACCACGGCGTACACGATCAGCAGCAGGCCGAAGGTGACGATGGGCACGTGCTGATCGGCCACCTTGGCCGGCGTGATGCGGCGCACCAGGGCCGTGAACGGCTTGCTCACGACGCGCAGCAGCGTGTAGAAGACGTTGGTCTCGCGCTTGGCCCCGGCCAGCACATACAGCAGCCCCTGGCCCAGCAAGGCCAGCAGCGCGATGTACAGCGTCAGCTGCAGGAGGTTGAGAAAGGTCAACATGATCGCCAGAAAAGTCCGCAAGTGGACTTTTGGCGACCGCGCTTACTGATTTCTGACGTGGACGTCAGGGTCGGGCGTTATCCCCGACCGGACTTACCCTAGTTGCGCGCCAGCCGCTGCCAGGTCTCGACGACGGTGTCGGGGTTCAGCGAAATGGAGACGATGCCTTCGGCGGCCAGCCAGTCGGCAAAATCCGGGTGGTCGCTGGGGCCCTGGCCGCAGATGCCGATGTACTTGCCGACCGCGCGGCACGCCGTGATGGCGCGCGAGATCAGCGCCTTCACGGCCGGGTCGCGCTCGTCGAAGTCGCGCGCCAGCAGCT
>CAYTWU010000559.1:0-1931 GCA_964442175.1 uncultured Rubrivivax sp. | reverse complement strand
GGCGCGGAACACCATGCGCCCGATGCGGCCGAAGCCGTTGATGCCGATCTTGATGCTCATGACGTGAGAGTTGAGAAGTCGGGGATCACGCGGTCGGGCGCAGCCTGCTCGATGGGCTGGCCCATGTTGTAGCCATAGGGCAGCAACCACACCGGCACACCGGCGTTGCGGGCGGTAGCGGCGTCGATGGACGAGTCGCCGACAAACAGCGACCGCTCGGCTGCCGCGCCAAACCGCCGCAGGCAAGCCAGCACACCGGCCGGGTCGGGCTTGCGGGTGCTGAGTGTGTCGCCGCAGATCACCTCGTCAAACGCGTCGGCCAGCTGGTGCGCCTGCAGCACGCGGCGTGTGTAGCGCTGTTCCTTGTTGGTGACGATGGCCAGCCGTGTGCCCTGCGCGCGCAGCGTGGCCAGGGTCTCGCGCACCTGCGGGTACAGGCGGCTTCGGGTGCCGCAGCGCTGCGCGTACCAGTGTTCGTAGACGGTGCCGATGGCGGCCAGACGCTCGCTGTCGCGCACGGCGGCGGCCGGTGTGTCGGTGGCACGCGCCACGGCCTGCACCAGCAGCGCGCCGGTGCCATGGCCGATCCAGCGCGCAACCTGTTCTTCGGTTATGGGCGTCCAGCCGAATTGCTGCAGCGTGTCGTTCACCGCGTCGGTGATCTCCGGCGCGGTTTCGACCAGGGTGCCGTCCAGGTCGAACATCACCAGGTCGAAGCGGGGCTTCACACCGGCACCCGCAACAGGCGGCGCACGGCGGCAGCCACGGCCTCGGCGGTGAGGCCGAAGTGCTGGTACAGCGCCGGGGCCGGGGCCGATTCACCGTAGGTGCCGATGCCCAGCACCGCGCCGCGGCGGCCCACGTACTTGCGCCAGAAGTCGGGGTGCGCCGCCTCCACCGCCACCGCGGGCAGGGTGTAGGGCAGCACCTGGTCCTGCCAGCGGGCATCCTGCCGATCAAACACGCTGGTGCAAGGCATGGAGACCACGCGCACGGCGATGCCCTCGGCCGCCAGCAGCGCCTGCGCGGCGATGGCCAGCGCGGTCTCGGAACCGGTGCCGATGAGCACGGCCTGCGCGTCGGGTGCGTCTTTCAGCACGTAGCCGCCGCGGCGGATCTCGGCCGCGCGGCTGGCATCGTCCACCAGGCGGGGCAGGGCCTGGCGCGACAAGGCCAGCGCCGTCGGCCCGTCCCGCCGCTCCACCGCGCAGGCCCAGGCCACGGCGGTTTCCAGGCCGTCGGCCGGGCGCCAGACGTCCAGCTGCGGGATCAGGCGCAGGCTGGGCACATGCTCCACGCTCTGGTGCGTGGGGCCGTCTTCGCCCAGGCCGATGCTGTCGTGCGTGAACACGTGCACCACGCGCTGTTTCATCAGCGCGGCCATGCGCAGTGCGTTGCGGCTGTAGTCGCTGAAGGTCAGGAAGGTGCCGCCATAGGGCAGCAGACCGCCGTGCAGCGCGATGCCGTTCATCACCGCGGCCATGCCGAACTCGCGCACACCGTAGCTCAGGTGGTTGCCTGGCCGGTCCCGGCCCGCGACCACGCAGCCCTTGAAGTTGGTGAGGTTGGAGCCGGTCAGGTCGGCGCTGCCGCCGAAGAACTCCGGCAGCAGCGGGGCCAGTGCGTCCAGCGCGTTCTGGCTGGCCTTGCGGGTGGCGATGCTCGCCGGCTGCGCCGCGATGGCCTGCAGCAGGGCCGGCAACTGGGCCTGCCAACCGGCCGGCAGCTCGCCGGCCGTGCGGCGCTCGAACTCTGCCGCCTGGGCCGGGTACACGCTGCGGTAGGCCTCGAAGCGCTGGCGCCAGGCGCGTTCGCGGGCCTGGCCGGCTTCGCGGGCATCCCAGGCGGCGGCCACGGCGTCGGGCAGCTCGAAGGGCGCGGCCGTCCAGCCCAGCGCGCTGCGCGTGGCGGCGATCTCGGCCGCGCCCAGC
>CAYTWU010000558.1:0-1940 GCA_964442175.1 uncultured Rubrivivax sp. | reverse complement strand
CTGGGCGCCGCCGGCATGGCCCGTGGTGCGCATGCCCAGCTTGCGTGCCGAGTAGCTGGAGAGGAAGTAGCCCTGCACCACGCCGGCCTCCAGCACACGGCGCGCGCGGGTGCGCACGCCTTCGTCGTCGAAGGGCGCGCTGGCCTTGCCCTTGGCCTCGAACGGGTCTTCGGTGATGTCCAGGTGCGGTGCCATCACGGGCTTGCCGAGGCTGTCGTGCAGGAACGTGGCCTTGCGGTACAGCGAGCCGCCCGAGGTGGCCTGCACATAGGCGCCCAGCAGGCCGGCGGCCAGCGTGCACTCGTACAGCACCGGCACCTCGCAGGTGGGCACGCGGCGTGACTTCAGCCGCGCCAGCGCACGCTGCGCGGCGTAACGGCCCACGGCCTCGGGCGCGGCCAGGTCGTGGGCGTCGCGCATCGACGTGTACCAGGCGTCGCGCTGCATGACCGCACCCTTGCCGGCGATCGGCGACACCGACAGGTAGTGGCGCGAACTGGCGTAGCCGCCGCGGAAGCCGCGGCTGTTGCCGGCCCAGAAGTGCGACTGCTGCGCCGAGACACCCGCACCCTCGGAGTTGCTGATCTTCTTGCTGACGGCCATCGCCGCGTCTTCGCAGCGCGTCGCCAGGGCCGCCGCCTGTTCGGCGCTGAGGTCCCAGGGGTGGAACAGGTCCAGGTCGCGCGCCACGTCGGCCGGGCTGGCCAGGTCCTCGGCATCGGGCAGGCCGGCGGCCGGGTCTTCGGCCGTGAAGCGGGCGATGTCGTAGGCGGCCTGCACGGTCTGCGTGATGGCCGCCGGCGAAAAATCGGAGGTGCTGGCGTTGCCCCGGCGCTGGCCCAGGTAGACGCTGACGCCGAGCGACTTGTCGCGGTTGCGCTCGACGTTTTCCAGCTCGCCCAGCCGCACCGAGACCGACAGGCCCACGCCCTCGGAGACCTCGGCGCCGGCGTCGGTGGCGCCCAGGGCCTTGGCGCGTTTCAGCACGTCGTCGACCATCTGCTGGAACTGTTCGCGCGGGTACGCAAAACCATGGTCGGGGCGGGCAGCGGGCATCGGAAATCCGGTAGGAAGTACAGCCACCTATGATATCGGCCCGAGTCTGTGAGACCCCATGGCCAAACGCGCAGCACCCCACCGCGGCATCGACACGCCGCAGGCCGATCCCGAGGCCCCCAGCAAGACCAAGCTGAAGGCCGAATCCCACGCGCTGCAGGCCCTGGGCAAGGACCTTTGCGAGCTGTCGCCCGCCCGCCTGGCGGCCACCGAGATGCCGGAGAACCTGCGCGACGCCATCATGCTCTGGCGCCGCACCACGGCGCACGAAGGCAAGCGCCGGCAGCTGCAGTACATCGGCAAGCTGATGCGCAACGTGGACGACGCGCCGCTGCGCGAGGCCGTGGCCGCCGCCAAGCTGGGCTCGGCACACGACACCTGGCGCCTGCACGAAGCCGAGCGCTGGCGCGAGGCGCTGATCGGCGACGATGACGCGCTCACCCGCTGGCTGGCCGACCACCCCGACACCGACACACAGCACCTGCGCAGCCTGGTGCGCGCCGCACGCCGCGACAGCACCGCGCTGACGCCCGAGATGCGCCAGCCCAAGAGTTACCGCGAGCTGTTCCAGTTCCTGCGCCCGCTGATCAACCCACCGTCCGCCACCTGAGACGCCCCCTGACCATGAGTGATTTCGACCCCTTGCGCATCGGCGTGGTGTCCATCAGCGACCGCGCCTCCAGCGGCGTCTACGAGGACAAGGGCATCCCGGCGCTGCAGGCCTGGCTGGGGCAGGCGCTGAAAAACCCCATCGATTGGCAGACCCGGCTGATCCCGGACGAACAGGCCGGCATCAGCGCCGCGCTGTGCGAACTGGTGGACGTGGCCGGCTGCGACCTGGTGCTGACCACCGGCGGCACCGGCCCGGCCCCGCGCGACGTGAC
>CAYTWU010000557.1:0-1954 GCA_964442175.1 uncultured Rubrivivax sp. | reverse complement strand
TGCACACGGTGGACCCGGCCGCCGTGGGCCTGGCGGATTACGGCAAGCCCGGCAACTACTTCGACCGCCAGATCGGCCGTTGGAGCAAGCAGTACATCGCCTCCCAGACCGAGCCCATCGCCGAGATGGACCGGCTGCTGCACTGGCTACCGGCCCACGTGCCGCCCAGCGCTCGGGTGGAAAGCGATGTGTCCATCGTGCACGGCGACTACCGGCTGGACAACCTGATCTTCCACCCCGAAGAACCACGTGTGCTGGCGGTGCTGGACTGGGAACTGTCGACGCTGGGCCACCCGCTGGCTGACCTGAGCTACCACTGCATGGCGTGGCACATCCCGCCCGGCACCTTCCGTGGCATCGGCGGGCTGGACCACGCAGCGCTGGGCATCCCGGCGGAGCGCGACTACGTGCGCCGCTACTGCCAGCGCACCGGCCGCGCCGACCCCGAGGCCGTGATGGCCGACTGGAACTTCTACCTGGCCTACAACCTGTTCCGCCTGGCCGCCATCACGCAGGGCATCGCGAAGCGGGTGGTGGACGGCACCGCGGCCAGCGCGCAAGCGCGCGCCACCGGCGCGGCGACACGCCCCTTGGCCGAGATGGCCTGGCGGTTCGCGTCAGCCGCCTGAGCAGGCCACCCCGTCGGGCGGCCAACCCGCGATCAGGCGGGATCGTCGGGCCCACGGGTGGCCGAGAACATGCTCGGCTGGGTGCTCGCGCCGCCCGGGTCGCTGCCCTGGTCGGCCACGCGACGGGCCTCGCGCAGGCCGGCATGGAACAGGCGCAGCCAGCGGTCCAGGTCGGCGGGCACCGGGTCGGGCAAGGCGGTGCGCAAGGTGAGGCGGCCACGCGAGATCATCAGCACCAGGGGCTGACCGGCAATCAGCGGTGCCGCCAGCAAGGCGGGCGTCAAGGGCCCTTCCAGCCATTGCATCAGCCAGGTACGGCTGGGGCCGACGGCGGCAAAGCGCTCGCGCAGGCCGCCCAGCTCGGCCCCCGAGAGCTTGGGGAACATCACCAGCCAGCGCATCTCCGGCGGTGTCTGGTTGTCGATGCGGGTCTGCACACCTTCGACGTACTGGTCGAACATGGCCTTTTCCATCGTGGCCTGCAGCAGCCGGTCGAGCACCAGCACCTGCACCTCGGACGAGAGGCCCAGCTCGGCGCGCAGGCGCAGTTCCGCGCCCTCGACGTAGGGCCGCTGCGACGGGCCCCACTCCAGCCGCCAGGGCAAGGCGCCCAGCCGGCCCTCGACCACGAAGCCGCCTTCTTCACCCCGCACGGGGCGGAAGGTGTACTGGCGCGTCTGCGCCCAGTCACTCAGTTCGTCCCATTCGCGGCCGGGCGCCGGGGCGCGGGAGAACAGCCGTTTGAGTCCGTCGAGCATGGTTTAGAGTGTGCCGAGACCCAGGCAGCGAAGGCCACCCCGAGGAGACACGATGATCGAAGTGTATTCGTGGGCCACACCCAATGGCCACAAGGTCCACATCATGCTGGAAGAGTGTGGCCTGCCCTACCGCGCGATCCCGGTGGACATTGGCAGCGGCGCGCAATTCGACCCCGCCTTCCTGGCCATCAGCCCCAACAACAAGATCCCGGCGCTGGTGGACCCGGACGGGCCGGACGGCCGGCCGATCGCGTTGTTCGAGTCGGGCGCCATCCTGCTGTACCTGGCGGGCAAGACCGGTCGCTTCCTGCCGGACGACGTGCGCGGCAAGTACGAGGTGCTGCAGTGGCTGATGTTCCAGATGGGCGGCGTCGGCCCGATGCTGGGGCAGGCCCACCACTTCCGCATCTACGCGCCCGAGAAGATCCCCTACGCCATCGACCGCTACAGCAACGAGGCCAGGCGCCTGTACGGCGTGATGAACAAGCGCCTGGCCAACAGCCGCTACCTGGGCGGGCCGGCCTACTCCATCGCCGACATCGCGGTCTTCCCCTGGCTGCGGTCGTG
>CAYTWU010000556.1:0-1960 GCA_964442175.1 uncultured Rubrivivax sp. | reverse complement strand
TCGCCAACCCCGGCTGCCATGCCACGGCCTTCATCCTGCTGCTGCGCCCGCTGGTCGACGCCGGCCTGGTGCCCGCCGGCCTGCCGGTGAGTGCCACCTCGCTGACCGGTTATTCGGGCGGCGGCAAGTCCATGATCGCCCAGTACCAGGCGGCGACCGACGCCCGCCTGAAGGCACCGCGCCCCTATGGCCTGACGCTGGCCCACAAACACCTGCCCGAGATGCAGGCGCACACGGGCCTGGCGACGAAGCCGGTGTTCACACCGGTCGTCGCCGACTTCTACAAGGGCCTGGCGGTGACGGTGCCGCTGCACCTGTCGCAGCTGCGGCCCGGCACCACGGCGGCGCAGCTGCAGCAGGCGCTGGCGGCGCATTACGACGGCGAGCGTTTTGTGAAGGTGATGCCGCTGGGCGACCCGGACACGATGGAGACCGGCTTCTTCGACGTCACGGCCTGCAACGACAGCAACCGCGCCGAGCTGTTTGTCTTTGGCAGCGACACGCAGGCCCTGCTGGTCTGCCGGCTGGACAACCTGGGCAAGGGCGCCAGTGGTGCGGCGGTGCAGTGCATGAACCTGCACCTGGGCCTGGACGAAGGCCTGGGTCTCTGACCGCCGACCGGCAGCCTCAAACTTCGCCGGCCTCCGGCGTGCGGTAGTGGTACGCGTAGGCGTCTGAAAAGCCCAGCCGGTGGTAGACGGCGCGGGCGGCGTGGTTGTCGCCCTCCACCTGCAGGTAGGCGTGGCGGGCGCCGCTGTCGGCCGCCTGGGCCAGCAGCCAGCGGCACAGCTGTTGCGCCAGGCCCTGGCCGCGGGCGGCGGGTGCGGTGAACACGTCGTACAGGCCGACCAGCTCCCCTTCGCGGGCGAACTGGCCGCAGGCCAGCACCGCGCCGCCGTCGCGCAGCACGTAGCCCTGGTAGGGCACGGGCGAGGCCAGCAGGCGGCGTGTGTGCGCCATGCGCTGCGGCAGCGACGAACCACGCAATGCGCCCACGACCTCGGCGTATTCGATGGCTGTAACGGGCTGTGGGTGCAGGCCTGTCGGCCGGGCTGCGCTGTAGCCACGCCACAGCATCACGCGCGTGTCGTCGAAGGCGCGCCAGCCGCGCTGCGCCACGGCGTCTTCCAGCCCGTCAGGCCGGGTGAAGGGCGTGAAACGCAGGATCAGCGGCAGGCCCGCCTCGGCGTACGCGGCCTGGGCCCAGTGCAGGCGTTCGTCCAGCGGCAGGCGGCCTTCGGCCACGGCGTTGATGCAGCGCGCACGTTTGGCCTTGCCGGGGGAAAAGCGCAGCAGCCAGCCGTCCAGCCAGCGTTGTTCGGGTGGGGCGCTGGCGTTCAGGCCAGCGTCTTCGATCCGGCTCAGCAGGGCGTCTGACAATTCAGGGGCTCCAGCTCTCGACAAACGACCCGCGACCCGCGGTCGATGAAACGGGCGACAGGGCGGCAGGCAACGGTCATCTCAACGCCAAGACGCGAAGACGCCAAGCGCGCCAAGTTCATGAGTTGCTTTTTGGCGACCTTGGCTTCTTGGTGCCTTGGCGTTGCAAGGGGTTCGCGCACGACCTTCAAAGCGGCCATCCAGCGTTGTTTCACTTCACGCTCTTTCACCACCAAGGGCACAAAGAGCACAAAGGACACGAAGAAGGCACGGGCTTCCTGGTGTCTTTGTGTCTTGGTGGTGAAACCAGCTGGGCCATTCCACCACGGCTGCCGTTGGCTGCGGGCCGCATGTCACCCAAGGCGTTTCACCATCTCGTGTGCAAACTCGACGAAGGCCTGCGCGCCCTTGGACGCCGGGTCGAACACCACGCCCGGCTGGCCGTAGCTGGGCGCTTCGGCCAGGCGCACGTTGCGCGGGATCACGGTCTCGAAGACCTTGTCGCCGAAGTGCGCCTTGAGCTGCTCGCTCACCTGCTGCTGCAGCGTGATGCGCGGGTCGAACATCACGCGCAGCAGGC
>CAYTWU010000555.1:0-1961 GCA_964442175.1 uncultured Rubrivivax sp. | reverse complement strand
AGATGCGCACCAACGTGCCGCACATCTTCGCCATCGGCGACATCGTCGGCCAGCCCATGCTGGCGCACAAGGCGGTGCACGAGGGCCATGTGGCGGCCGAGGTGGCGGCGGGCGACAGCAAGGCGATGTTCGACGCGCGTGTGATCCCCAGCGTGGCCTACACCGACCCCGAGGTGGCCTGGGTGGGCGTGACCGAAGACGAGGCCAGGGCCCGTGGCCTGAAGGTGCACAAGGGCCTGTTCCCGTGGACGGCGTCCGGCCGGGCCATTGCCAACGGCCGCGACGAAGGTTTCACCAAGCTGCTCTTCGACGAAGAGACACACCGCATCGTCGGCGGTGGCATCGTCGGCACCCATGCCGGCGACATGATCGGCGAGATCGCGCTGGCCATCGAGATGGGCGCCGATGCGGTGGACATCGGCAAGACCATCCACCCCCACCCCACGCTGGGCGAAAGCATCGGCATGGCGGCCGAGGTGGCGCACGGCAGTTGCACCGACCTGCCACCGGTGCGCAAGCCGAAATGAACAAGGGCCCCGCGAGGGGCCCTTTGCAATTCAACGCGTGGCGTTGATCACGCCTTTTTTGCGTAGGCCGAGCACCAGCCCTTGCCGGCGACCTGCTTGCCCGGGAACAGCGCGCAGCCACCGGCGGCGTCGGTGGGCTTGCCCTGGTACAGCGCGCAGTTGCTGCACAGCTGGCCGGCGGCGTACTGCTTGTACTTGGCCTTGTCGGTCTTGCCGGCGTCGCCGACATAACCCAGGGCCTTGGCCTGGGCGTCGTCTTCTTTCACCATCGCGGCTTGCGCGTGGGCACCGCGGGTGGCCACCAGGGCGGCACCGGCGATGGGGATGATCTGGATGAACTGGCGGCGGCTGGTCATGGAATGTCCTCTCAGCAGGGGGGTGAAAACGGATAACTTGCGCATCGTAAACGCAGCAGTTCTGCTTTCGGCTGACAAGTAGGGCGACGTTGCACGACGTTCTTGATGAACAAGAACCATTTGCAACAATAGTGGTGCAACGGTCAGCGGATGTCGCCGATGTGCAACTCGAACCGGCCCGCGGCGCGGTCGGCGAAGAAGTGCTTCAACGTCTCGCGCACGGTGCGGAAGGCCAGCTGGTCCCAGGGCACCTCGTGTTCGGCGAACAGCTGGGCCTCCAGCGTCTCGGGGCCGGGGTCGAAGCGGGTGTCCAGCAACCGGGCGCGGTAGAAGAAGTGCGCCTGGCCGACCGGCACCACGTTCAGCAGCGTGAACAGGTCCAGCATCTCGATGCGCGCACCGGCTTCTTCGTCGGTCTCGCGGCGGGCGCCTTCTTCGATGCTTTCGCCCAGTTCCAGGAAGCCGGCAGGCAGCGTCCACAGGCCATGGCGGGGCTCGATGGCGCGGCGGCACAGCAGCACCTTGTCTTCCCAGACCGGCACCGTGCCCACCACGTTGATCGGATTTTCGTAGTGGATCTCGCCGCAGGCGTTGCAGATCGCGCGCTCGCGGTTGTCGTCGGGCGGGGTGCGGTAGGTGGTGTTCTGGCCGCAGACCCGGCAGTGTTGGATGCGACGCGCGAAAAGCATCGCTGCAGTGTGCCATGGCATCATCGTTGTCCCCTTCTGGAGAGGATTCCGATGAGCCTGGTCTTTGCGCCCGCCCCTGCGGCCACCGTGCCCGTGGCCGGTGGTGGCAGCTACCCCGTGCACCGCATCTATTGCGTGGGCCGCAACTACGCCGAACACGCGGTGGAGATGGGCCACACCGGGCGCGAGCCGCCGTTTTTCTTCCTGAAGCCGGCCGACGCCGTGCTGCCCGTGCCCGACGGCCAGACCGGCACCATGGCCTACCCGACGCTGACGGCCAACCTGCACCACGAGATCGAGCTGGTCGTGGCCATGGGCCCAGGCCGCCAGATCTTCGGCTACGCCGTGGGCCTGGACATGACCCGCCGCGACCTGCAGAACGACATGAA
>CAYTWU010000554.1:0-1966 GCA_964442175.1 uncultured Rubrivivax sp. | reverse complement strand
AGATCAACGTCGAAGAAGGCCGCCACCTGTGGGCCATGGTCTACCTGCTGCACAAGCACTTCGGCCGCGACGGGCGCGAAGAAGCCGAGGCGCTGCTCGAGCGCCGCAGCGGCGACCAGAACAACCCGCGCATCCTGGGGGCCTTCAACGAAGCCACGCCCGACTGGCTGAGCTTCTTCATGTTCACCTACTTCACTGACCGCGACGGCAAGTACCAGCTCTGCGCACTGGCCGAAAGTGCCTTCGACCCGCTGGCCCGCACGACCAAGTTCATGCTGACCGAAGAAGCGCACCACATGTTCGTGGGCGAGTCGGGCATCAGCCGCGTGATCCAGCGCACCGCGCAGAAGATGAACGAGCTGAAGACCGACGACGTGGGCGCGCTGCGCGCCGCCGGCGTGATCGACCTGCCGACCATCCAGCGCTACATCAACTTCCACTTCAGCGTCACGATCGACCTCTTCGGCGCCGACGAGAGCAGCAACGCCGCCACCTTCTACAGCTCGGGCCTGAAGGGCCGCTATGAAGAAGGCAAGCGCGACGATGACCATGTGCTCAAAGGCCAGACCTACCGTGTGCTGGAGGCCAAGAACGGCCAGCTGGTCGAGAAGGAAGTGCCGATGCTCAACGCGTTGAACGAGGTGCTGCGCGACGACTACATCAAGGACTCCATCGCCGGTGTGAACCGCTGGAACAAGGTGCTGGAAAAGGCCGGCATCCCCACCCGCCTGGGCGTGCCGCACAAGGCCTTCCACCGCAACATCGGCGCGCTGTCGGGCGTGAAGGTCTCGCCCGACGGGCGCGTGGTGTCCGAGGCCGAGTGGAAGGCCAACGTCGACCACTGGCTGCCCAGCGGCGCCGACCGCGCCTTCGTGGCCAGCCTGATGGGCCGCGTGGTGGAGCCCGGCCAGTTCGCCAACTGGATCGCCCCGCCGGTGATGGGCATCAACCGCCAGCCGGTGGACTTCGAGTACGTGCGCTTCAACTGAGGTCTTGTGCTGCGCGAGCAGTTCACCACCAAGACACAAAGACACCAAGAGCGCCAAGCTGGCCCGAGTCCCTTGGTGTCCTTGGTGTCCTTGGCGTCTTTGTGGTGAAAAGTCTTACCCTTGCCACCATGCACGCCGACACACTCCTCAAGCAGCACCTGATCGACCCCGAGATCTGCATCCGCTGCAACACCTGCGAAGCCACCTGCCCGGTGGGCGCAGTGACACACGACGACCGCAATTACGTGGTCGACGCGGACAAGTGCAATTTCTGCATGGCCTGCGTGCCGCCGTGCCCCACCGGCTCCATCGACAACTGGCGCACCATGCCGCGGGCGCGGGTGTACTCGCTGGTCGAGCAACTGGGCTGGGACGAGCTGCCGGCTGAATTGCCGCCCGAGCAGCTGACGCTGGAGGCGGGCACCGACACCGTGGCGGCCGTGGCCACGCCCACACCGGCACCGCCGGTCGATGCGCCGGTCAGTGCCGCATCGCTGGGCAGCACCGTGCCGCCCTGGTCGGCCGCGCATGCCTACACCAACCTCTACGGCCCCAAGTCGCCGGTCACGGCCACGGTGGTAGGCAACGTCAGCGTCACCGAAGCCGGTTACGAAAACGACACCCACCACATCGTGCTGGACTTCGGTGCCATGCCCTTCCCGGTGCTGGAGGGCCAGAGCATCGGCATCGTGCCGCCCGGCACCGATGCTTCGGGCCGGCCGCACCACGCGCGCCAGTACAGCATCGCCAGCCCGCGCAACGGCGAGCGGCCCGGCTACAACAACCTCTCGCTGACCATCAAGCGCGTGCTCGAGGACCACCAGGGCAACCCCGTGCGCGGCGTGGCCAGCAACTACATGTGCGACCTCAAGGTGGGCGACAAGGTGCAGGTGATCGGCCCGTTCGGCAGCACGTTCCTGATGCCCAACCATCCGAAGAGCCACATCGTGATGATCTGCACCGGCACCGGCAGCGCG
>CAYTWU010000553.1:0-1973 GCA_964442175.1 uncultured Rubrivivax sp. | reverse complement strand
CATGTTCAGCATCATCGGCATCGTGATGCTGATGGGGCTGGTGACCAAGAACGCCATCCTGCTGGTGGACTTTGCGATCCGCTCCAGAGACGAGGGCATGGCGCGTTCACAGGCCCTGCTGCACGCCGCCAAGGTGCGGCTGCGCCCCATCCTGATGACGACGCTGGCCATGGTCTTCGGCATGGTGCCGCTGGCCTTTGCCATCAGCGAGGGCTCGGAGCAGCGCGCCCCCATGGGACAGGCCGTGATCGGTGGCGTGATCACCTCGTCGCTGCTCACGCTGGTGGTGGTGCCCGTGGTCTATTGCTGGCTGGACGATCTGGCCGCCTGGGCACGGCGCGGCTTCAAGCGCGCCCCGCGGCCCTCCTAAAATCGGGTTTGCCCTTAGACTTATACCCCCAACGGTATCAACCATGAACACCGAACTCGCCCGCTTCAACATGATCGAGCAGCAGATCCGCCCCTGGGACGTGCTGGACCCCGCGGTGCTGTCGCTGCTGGCCGTGGTGCGGCGCGAGGACTTCGTGCCGGCCGCGCTGCAGGCCATGGCCTTTGTCGACACCCAGGTGCCGCTGCCCGGCGGCCAGCACATGCTGGAGCCGCGTGTCGAGGCCCGGCTGCTGCAGGAGCTGCAGGTTCAGCGCCACGAGAAGGTGCTGGAGATCGGCACCGGCAGCGGTTTCATGGCCGCGCTGCTGGCCCACCGCGCGCAGCAGGTGATCTCGCTGGAATGCGACCCGGCGCTGGCCACGCTGGCCCGCGCCAACCTGCAGCGCGCCGGCCTGGACAACGTCAGCGTGCGCCAGGTCAGCGCCACCGAAGGTGCCCGTGGCCTGGCCGCGGAGGGCCCGTTCGACGCCATCCTGCTGTCGGGCTCGGTGGCCGAGGTGCCGCAGGCGCTGCTGCGCCAGCTCAAGCCGGGCGGCCGGCTGCTGGCCATCGTCGGCGACGAGCCGGTGATGCGCGCCCGGCTGTTCAGCCGCGCCGGCGACGCCGCCTGGTCCGACACCGACCTGTTCGACACGCTGGCGCCGCGGCTGCAGGGCTTCGAGCCCGTCTCGCGCTTCGTGTTCTGAGCGGCCGGCCATGCAACACCTGCAAGCCCCGGAACTGGCCGCCCGTGCCGCGGCAGAGCACTTCGTGCTGCTGGACGTGCGCGAGCCCTGGGAGCTGCAGACCGCCAGCATCCGCCTGCCCGGCACCACGGCGCTGGACATCCCCATGCACGGGGTGCCGATGCGGCTGGCCGACATCCCGAAGACGCAGCCTGTCGCCTGTATCTGCCACCACGGCGCACGCAGCGCGCAGGTCGTCGCATTCCTGATGCAGCGGGGCTACACCGACGTGTACAACCTCGCGGGCGGCATCGACGCCTGGTCGGCCCTGGTCGATCCGCGTGTGCCCCGCTACTGACAACAAGCCGACAACAAGCCCCCAAAGGACCGCCCCATGCGTTCGAAGCGTCTCTCCGTCCTCGCCACAGCCGCCGTGCTGGGCCTTGGCCTGGCCCCCGCGGCACACGCGCAAAACCTGCGCGAGCTGTACGAGGCCGCACGCGCCTTCGACGCCACCTACCTGGCCGCCCGCGCGCAGGCGCAGTCGGCCGAGTTCAAGGCCCTGCAGGCCGACGCGCTGGGCCTGCCGTCGGCCGCGCTGGGGGCGGCTGCCACCACCACGAACATCGATCCCCCCAACGTGCCGGCCGGTGATGCCAACACCGTGAGTGCCACGCTGTCAGGCCGCTACCCGCTGTTCAACCGCAGCAACGACGCGCAACGCGAGCAGGCCGCCAAATCACTGGGGGTCGCCAAGGCCGAGCTGGACGCGGCCGAGCAGGACCTGATCGTGCGCCTGGCGCAGGCCTACTTCGACGTGCTGGCCGCACAGGACAACCTGACCACCAGCCGCGCCAGCAAGGCCGCCACCGCCGAGCAGCTGGCGTCGGCCAAGCGCAACTTCGAGGTCGGCACCGC
>CAYTWU010000552.1:0-1978 GCA_964442175.1 uncultured Rubrivivax sp. | reverse complement strand
GCTGGTGGCGGTGCCGAAGGCGTCCATCGCCTCCAGGATCACCACCTCGCGGCCGGCCCGGGCCAACGCCCGCGCCACGGCGAGGCCGACCACACCGGCGCCAATGACGATGCAGTCCAGTGAATCCAATCAGAGTCCCGTGGGTGGCTCGGCCGCCAGCGTCGCGCCGATGTAGCGTTGCACCCTGGGCGGCTCGGGCAGCAGGTGGAAGCCCAGGCGGCGCGCGCGCAGGCCTTCGTCGGCCGCAGTGAAACGTTCCTGCCGGCGCAGGTGTTCGACCCAGCTCTCGTCGACGAAGTACTCCACGTAGCGCCCCGGCACCGCGGTGTCGCGGAACAGGCCCCAGGACAGCGCGCCCTGGCGCAGCCGGGCCAGCCGGGTGGCCTGCATCACCTGCGCAAACTCGGGTGCGCGCGCCGTGTCGATCAGGTACTCCACCACCACCATCACCGGGCCTTCGTCGGGCTGGATCTCGATGGCGACATCCGCCACGGTGCGCGCCGGCTGCGGGCTCAGGTCTTCGTCACCGCCCCAGGCCACCGACCAGCGGCGCGTGGCGTACAGCAGCAGCACCCCGCACAGGGCCGCGGCGATGATGGCGTGGGGCACGCCGACCACACCCGCCACCTGGCCCCAGAGCCCGGCACCGATGGCGGTGCCGCCCATCAGCGCCATCTGGTAGATCGACATGCCACGCGCCCGCACCCAGTTGGGCAGCGCAAACTGGGCCGACATCACCAGCGTGTTGGCGGTGGAAATCCAGGCCGCGCCCGCCAGCGCCACGGCGGGCAGCACCAACCAGGGCGTGGGCACGGCGACGATCAGCGTGGACAGGATGGCGTGCAGCACCGTGCCCCAGCGCACGAACTGGTCGCGCCCCCAGCGCTCGCGCCAGCGCGGGAACTGCAGCGCCGCGACGATGGCGCCCGCGCCCAGGCAGGACATCATCGCGGTGAACATGCCGGCGCCGCCGCCGCTCTGGCGGGCCACCAGCGGCAACAAGGCCAGCAAGGCGCTGGCCTGCAGGAAAAACAGGAACACGCGCATCACCACCACGCGCATGCGGGGCGATTGCCGCACATGCTGCAGGCCCACGCGCATGGCGCCCACAAAGCGCTCCCCCGGCAGCGCGCTGCTGCGCGGCTCGGACTTCCAGCGCCAGATCAGCCAGAAGCCGACACTGGCAAACACCGCGTTGAGCGTGAACACCACCGCCGGCCCGCTGGCCGCCAGCAGACCGCCGGCGATGACCGGGCCGATCACACGCGACAGGTTCATCGAGATGCCACCCAGGGCCAGCGCCGCCGGCAGCTCGGGCTTGGGCACGACATCGGGCACGATGGCCGAAAACACCGGCCAGCGCGCCGCCAGGCCAATGCCGTTGACGAAGGTGAGCACCAGCAGCAGCGGTGCGTTCAAGGCATCCAGCGACGCCAGCACCGCCAGCAGCAGCGCCGTCACGCAGACCCAGGCCTGGGTGGCCGCGAACCAGCGCCGCCGGTCCACGATGTCGGCCATCGCGCCGCTGGCGATGCCCAGCATGAACACCGGCAGCGTGGACGCGGTCTGCACCAGGGCCACCATCACGGCGCTGTCGGTCAGCTGCGTCATCAGCCAGGCGGCCGCGACGTCGTGCGTCCACATCGTCAGGTTGGCCACCAGCCAGGCCAGCCACAGGCCGCGGTAGACGGAGCCCTTCAGCGGGGTCAGCGCGGGGGCGTCGAGCAGCTGTCGGAACCAGGGCATGTGCGGAAGGATAGAGCCGAAAAGAGAAGGGGCCCGCGAGGGGCCCCAGCCAAAGACGCCAAGAGAATCAATCGGCGTCTTTGAACGCCTCCTCGCGGCGGTTCTTGATGCTGGGCAGCATCACCACCACGATCATCAGCATCGCGGCGATCAGCAGGCCGGCCGACAGCGGGCGGGTCATGAAGGTACTCCAGTCGCCGCGCGACAGCAGCAGCGCACGGCGCAGGTTCTC
>CAYTWU010000551.1:0-1980 GCA_964442175.1 uncultured Rubrivivax sp. | reverse complement strand
CGCCAGATCGACGTGGCGGCCGACATCGCGGCCCAGATCGAAGCCGGCGAGCAGCGCATCGTCGGCGTGATGGTCGAGAGCCACCTGCAGGAAGGCCGGCAGAACCTGGTGCCCGGCCAGCCGCTGGCGCCGGGGGTCTCGATCACCGACGCCTGCATCGGCTGGGCCGACACCGAGCCGCTGCTGCGCCGGCTGGCCGCCGCCGTGCATGAGCGTGCGCGTTTGCGGCGCGGCCGATGAGCGCCCCACCGCGGCCCTTCAAGATCCCCCGCTCGGTGCTGGTGGTGATCCACACCCCGGCACTCGAGGTGCTGCTCATCGAACGTGCCGACAAACCCGGTTTCTGGCAGAGCGTGACCGGCTCGCTGGACGCCGAAGACGAAGTGCTGGCCACCACCGCGCGGCGCGAGGTGGCCGAAGAAACCGGCATCACCAGCGGCACGCTGCGTGATTGGCAGCTGCAGAACGTCTACGAGATCTACCCCGTCTGGCGCCACCGTTATGCGCCCGGTGTCACCCACAACACGGAGCATGTCTTCGGCCTGACGGTCGCCGCCGGCACCCCGGTGGTGCTGAACCCGCGCGAACACCTGGCACAGGTCTGGCTTCCCTGGCGCGAGGCGGCCGACCGCTGTTTCTCCCCCAGCAACGCCGAGGCCATCCTGCAACTGCCGCGCTTTTGTCGCCCCACCGCCGCATGACCGGGCTCAACCCGCTCAACAGCTCGCTGCTGCCGCCCGCGTCCACGCTGATGTCGCTGGACACGCTGCGCGTGGCCACCTACAACATCCACAAGGGCGTGCGGGGCCTGGGTCCGCGCAAGCGGCTGGAGATCCACAACCTGGGCCTGGCGGTGGAGGCGCTGGACGCCGACCTCGTCTTCCTGCAGGAGGTGCAGCTGTTCCACCACCGCGACGCCTTGCAGTTCGACCGCACGCACCAGGGCTGGCCGGCGCAGGGGCAGGCCGAGTTCTTGGCGCCCGATGGCTACGAGGTGGCCTACCGCACCAACGCCGTCACCCGCCACGGCGAACATGGCAACGCGCTGCTGTCGCGCTGGCCCATCGGCGACATCGGCCACCACGACGTCAGCGACCACCGCTTCGAGCAGCGCGGCCTGCTGCACGTGCCCGTGGCCTGGAACGGCGTGGCCGTGCATGCGGTGGTGGTGCACCTGGGCCTGGTGCACGCCAGCCGGGTGCGCCAGGTGCAACGGCTGGCGCAGTTCATCGAGCAGCACGTGCCGCCCACCGAGCTGCTGGTGGTGGCCGGCGACTTCAACGACTGGGGCGAAAAGCTCGACGGCCCGATGCGTGACATCGGCCTGTCACGCGCCCGCGGCCCGGACGACCGGACCTCGCAGCGCCTGACCTTCCCGTCGCGGGTGCCGGTGTTTGCGCTCGACCGTTTCTACGTGCGTGGCCTGCAGTGCCGCACGACCATGGTGCCGCGGGGCAGCGGCTGGGCCCGCATGTCGGACCACCTGCCTCTGGTGGCGGAGCTGGAGCCCGTCTAGTGGAGGCCGAGGCCCGCGAACCATGGTGGGCCCGCGCGCCCCGGGTGCGCTGGGTGGGCGGCAACCAGGTGCAGCTGCACGAGGGTGGCGACGCGCTGTTCCCCGCGATGCAGGCGGCGCTGGCCACCGCGCGGCACGAGGTCTGGTTCGCCACCTACATCTTCCACGACGACCTCAGCGCGCGCGGCGTGGCCGATGCGCTGGCGGCGGCGGCGCGGCGTGGCGTGCTGGTGCACCTGGTGGTCGACGGCTTCGGCAGCCTGGACACCCTGCCCACGCTGCGCGAATGGCTGGGCGACAGCGGCGTGCGGCTGGAGGTCTTCCGCCCCATCGACCGCTGGTGGAACTGGCTGCAGCCGCAGCAGCTGCGCCGCCTGCACCAGAAGCTGTGCGTGGTGGACGAGGCGGTGGCCTTCGTCGGCGGCATCAACGTCATCGACGACTTCGACGCGCCGGACGACACG
>CAYTWU010000550.1:0-1983 GCA_964442175.1 uncultured Rubrivivax sp. | reverse complement strand
GCGCGCTGCATCGAGCTGGGCCACATCGACCGGCTGCAGTTTCCGGGCCTGAAGCCGGAGCGTCGCGCGGTGCTGCCGGGCGGGCTGGCCATCCTGTACACGCTGCTCGCCAACTTCCGCATCCCCGAGCTGTTCCCGGCCAAGGGTGCGCTGCGCCAGGGTGTGATCATCGACCTGCACGAGCGCCTGGCCGCCCTGCACCGCGCCCGCCCGGGCGATGTGCGCGACCGCTCGGTGGCCGAGCTGCAGAAGCGCTTTGCCGTCGACACCGCCCAGGCCGGGCGCGTGCGCAGCATCGCGCTGGCCCTGCACACGCAGGCCGTGCCCGAGGCCGAGCTGGACGCCCGGCGCGAGCTGGGCTGGGCCTGCGACCTGCACGAGATCGGCCTGATGGTGTCGCACCACGACCACCACCGCCACAGCGCCTACCTGCTGGACCACGTGGACGCACCCGGTTTCTCGCAAAGCCAGCAGCGCCGCCTGGGCGAGCTGGTGCTGGGCCAGCGGGGCGGTCTGCGCAAGGTGGAGGGGCCGCTGGCCGCGAGCCCGGCGGTGGCCTGGCAGGTGCTGTGCCTGCGGCTGGCCGCCATCAAGTGCCACGCGCGCGGGCCGGTGGATGTGGCGGCGCTGTCGCTGCGCGCCAAGGGGCGCGATGCCCTGCTGAGCTTCACGCCCGCCTGGGCCGAGAGCCACCCGCGCACCTTGTTCCTGCTGCGCGAGGAGGCCGAGGCCTGGGCCCGCGGCAGCGTGCTGCGCCTGGTACTGCCGCGCTGACTTTGCCGCGCTGACCTTACCGCGTTGAACTAGAGCAGGTCCACGCCCAGCGCGGCGTGCAGCACCACCTGCATCACCCCTTCGCGTTCGCGGGCGCGCAGCCACACCAACGCGCCCTTGCGCAGCGGCCAGGGCTGGGCCTGGCCGCTCAGCAGGTAGGCCGCCGCGAGGCCCAGTGTGGGTTGGTGGCCGATCACCAGCACCGGCTCGCGGGCATCGGGCCAGCGTGCCGCCGCCAGCAGGCCTTCCACCGTGCCGTCGGGCGCCAGCGCGGCGACGGTCTTGACACGCCGCTCCATCGTGGCGGCCGTCTGCTGCGCACGCCGGGCCGCGCTGGCCAGCACCCGGGTGCCGGCCGGCAGCTGGCGGTTCAGCCAGGTCGCCATGCGATGGGCCTGGCGCTCGCCCTTGGGCGTGAGCGCGCGGTCCAGGTCGTCGGTGAGTTCGCGCAGCTCGAAGGCTTCGGCGTGGCGCCAGAGGATCAGGTCCATGGGGCTCAGCCGCCGAAGCGCTGCATCAAGGCCTGCTGCGCGCT
This sequence comes from uncultured Rubrivivax sp., assembly GCA_964442175.1. Taxonomy (GTDB): domain Bacteria; phylum Pseudomonadota; class Gammaproteobacteria; order Burkholderiales; family Burkholderiaceae_C; genus Rubrivivax. Next base: position 674 of record CAYTWU010000550.1, on the reverse strand, counting down.
CAGGCCCTTCTCGGCCACGCGGTGGTACTCACCATTGGCGTCGAGCACCCAGGCGTCCCGTTCGTCCAGCAGGTAGGGCACCAGGCATTCGTCCACCACCCGCTGGCGCAGTGCCGCGTCGCGCACGGGCCAGGCCACCTCGATGCGGCCGAACATGTTGCGGCTCATCCAGTCGGCGCTGGAGAGGTACAGCACCTCGTCGTCGGGGCCATCGCCCCAGCGGAAGTACATCACCCGCGAGTGCTCCAGGAAACGGCCGATCACCGAGCGCACGCGGATGTTGTCGCTGACACCCGGCAGGCCCGGCGGCAGCATGCAGGCGCCGCGCACGACCAGGTCGATCGAGGCCCCGGCCTGGCCGGCGCGCAGCAGCGCATGGATCAGCGGCGGGTCGGTCAGCGCATTCACCTTGACGACGATGCGCGCCGGCCGCCCGGCTTCGGCCGCCGCCTGCACCTGCTCGACAAAGCGCACCATGCGCTTGTGCAGCTGGAAGGGCGCCGCCAGCAGGTGCGCCGGCCGCCGGAGCTTGGTCTGGCTGGCGATCTGGTGGAACACCCCTTCGGCGTCGGCGGTCAGCGCCGGGTCGGCCGTGAGGTAGCCGGTGTCCGTGTACAGCCGCGAGGTCCTGGGGTTGTAGTTGCCGGTGGACAGGTGGGCGTAACGGCGCAGCT
>CAYTWU010000549.1:0-1984 GCA_964442175.1 uncultured Rubrivivax sp. | reverse complement strand
GTTCCGAAGGCCGCGACCACGTAGACCGCGAGCTTCATGCGGCCCACTGCGATGCCCTGGCTCTCGGCCGCGACCTCGTTGTCCCGGATGGCCAGCAAGGCCAGCCCGCGCTTGCTGCGCAGGAAACCGTAGACCAGCGCGATGGACGCCGCCACGCAGACCAGGGCCATCCAGAAGGTCAGGTTCTCCCGCGTGCTGCGTTCGATGTCGCGCAAGGCCGTCAGGCTGGTGCCCGAGCCACCGCCGACGAAGCTCATGTTGGCAAACGACAGCCGGAAGACCTCGGCGATGACCCAGGTGCCGATGGCGAAGTAACCGCCCTGCAGCCGGAAGGCCACCCGGCTGACCGGCACCGCGATCAGCGCCGCCGCGGCCGCCGCCAGCGGGATGGCCACGAAGGGGTTGACGCCGGCGAAGTTGCCCAGCATCAACATGAAATAGCCGCCCAGGCCAAAGAACGCCTGCTGCCCGATGGACACCATGCCGCCGTAGCCGGCCAGCAGGTTCCACATCATCGCGAAGATGAAGTAACACGCGATCTCGACGAACTCGCGCATCCAGGCCGGCGCATCGTCTTCTGGCGCCCAGAGCGGCAGCGTGGCGGCGGCGATGAACAGCAGCACCGACACCACGGCCGCGGCGTGGCTGGCACGGGTGTGGCGTTGCACGGTGATCACGGGTCTCATCCTCGGGTCTTGGGGAACAGGCCCTGCGGCCGCACCACCAGCAGCGCCAGGAACATCACATGGCCGGCCCACAGGCCCCAGCCCGGATCGATGCGAAAGCCGATCTGCTGCGTCAGGCCCAGCAGCATCGCGCCGGCGAAGCTGCCCCAGAACGAGCCCATGCCGCCGATGATCACCGCCTCGAAGGCAAACAGCAGCAGCAGCGGCCCGTCGCTGGGGCTGACCGTGGTGCGCATCGCCTGCAGGCTGCCGGCGATCGCGATCAGCACAAAGGCGATGGCGGTGGCGAGCGCGTAGACCTTGTTCGCTGACAGGCCCATCAGCTCGGCGATCTCGCGGTCGTCGCTCACGGCACGGAAGGCGCGGCCGAGTTGGGTGGCCGTGAACAGCCACTGCAGCCCGGCGGTGCAGGCCACCGCGACGCCCAAGATGAGCAGCGGCAGCACGCCGACGTTGACCGCGCCCAGGGCCAGGCTTTGGGTGTTCAGGCCGCCGGAGTCCAGTGATCGCGGGTCGGCGGAAAACAGCTCCAGCAGCGCGTTCTGCACGACGATGGACAGGCCAAAGGTGACCACCAGCGAGGGCAGCGGGTCACGCCCCAGCGTGCCATTGAGCACCCAGCGCTGCAGCGCGTAGCCGACGCCGAAGGCCACCGGCAGCAGCAACAGCACGGCCAGCGCCGGGTGCAGCGCGAACTGGGCCGCGGCCGTGATGGCGGCAAAGCCACCCAGCACGATGAAGTCACCCTGCGCGGTGTTGGTCAGCCGCATGACACCGAACATCAGCGACAGGCCCAGCGCAAACAGGCTGTACAGGCCGCCGAGCAGCAGGCCCTGGAGCAGCGTCTCGATCACGCGTGCACCCCGAAGTAGGCCGCGCTGATCTGCTCGCGCGTCAGGTCGCTGCTGGCACCTTCCAGCGAGACCCGGCCCTCCTGCAGACACAGCACCCGCTGCGAGACCCGCATCGCGACGCTGACGTCCTGCTCCACCACCACGACGCTCATGCCTTCGGCGGTGATGCGGGGCAGCGCCGCGTAGATCTCCTGGATCACGATGGGCGCGAGGCCGAGCGAGAGCTCGTCGCACAGCAGCACCCTCGGGTTGGCCATCAGCGCGCGGCCGATGGCCACCATCTGCTGCTGGCCGCCCGACAAGGCCGTGCCCGGGTTCAGGCGCTTTTCTTTCAGGATCGGGAACATCGCGTACAGGCGGGCCAGGTTCCAGGGCCCGGGCCGTGCGGCGAAGGCGCCCATCAGCAGGTTCTCTTCCACCGTCAGTGACGGGAACAAGCGCCGG
>CAYTWU010000548.1:0-1991 GCA_964442175.1 uncultured Rubrivivax sp. | reverse complement strand
GGTGCCGCTGGGCGTGATGGGCGCGATGACGGCGCGCATCAAGCTGCTGGGCCGCATGGACATCGTCGAGAAGCGCCGCCCGCTCGACGGCCGCATCAAGACCCGCCGCCCGGACGGGCCGGAGGTGGAGATGCGCCTGTCCACCATGCCCACCGCCTTCGGCGAAAAGATGGTGATGCGCATCTTCGACCCCGAGGCGGCCGTGAAGGACCTGGAGCAGCTGGGCTTCGGTGCGCACGACGCGCCGCGCTGGCAGGAGCTGATTGCCCGCCCGCACGGCATCATCCTCGTCACCGGCCCCACCGGCAGCGGCAAGACCACCACGCTGTATTCCACGCTCAAGCGCCTGGCCACGGATGAAGTGAACGTCTGCACCGTGGAGGATCCGATCGAGATGATCGAGCCGTCCTTCAACCAAACCCAGGTGCACCAGGCCATCGACATGGGGTTTGCCGAGGGCTTGCGCGCGCTGATGCGGCAGGACCCGGACATCATCATGGTCGGTGAGATCCGCGACCTGGCCACTGCCGAGATGGCCATCCAGGCCGCGCTCACCGGCCACCTGGTCTTCAGCACGCTGCACACCAACGATGCGGCCGGCGCCATCACGCGCCTGGCCGACCTGGGCGTGCCGCCCTACCTGATCGCCGCCACCGTGGTGGGCGTGCTGGCGCAGCGCCTGGTGCGCTCGCTGTGCCCGGCCTGCAAGACCCGCGACGAGACCACCTCGCGCGAGACGCTGGACGAGCTGGCCAGACCCTGGCGCCTGTCCGGCGGCGTGCGGCCCTACCAGCCCGTGGGCTGCCTGGAATGCCGCCACACCGGCTACCGCGGCCGGGTGGGCCTGTACGAGCTGATGGTGATGGGCGAGGCCGCACGCCAGGCCGTGCACCCGACGCTGGACGCCTCGGCCCTGCGCCGGCAGGCGGTGAAGGACGGCATGCGCCCGCTGCGCCTGGCCGGTGCCATGAAGGTGGCCGAAGGCGTGACCACGGTGGACGAGGTGCTGCGCAACACCCCGCTGCTGGACGTGCGTTCCTGACCCCCCGGCCCTGGGCCTGCGGGTCTGCCTTACGTGGTATCCACACCCGACCGCGCCAGAGGCCCTGCCTAGAATGCCCGCGGACCGGGGCGTGCCCGGAGGAGACAGCATGAAGATCAAGAGCCAGCGCGACTTCTGGTCGGGCGTCATGTTCATCGCCATCGGCGTGGGCTTTGCGTGGGGGGCCACCACCTACAGCTTTGGCACTTCGGCGCGGCCGGGGCCGGGGTACTTCCCCTTCGGCCTGGGCGTGCTGATGGCCGTGCTGGGGGCCCTGGTGCTGTTCAAGTCCCTCACGGTGGAGTCCGAAGGGGGTGACCCGATCGGCGCCATCGCGTGGAAGCCCCTGCTCGTCATCCTGGGTGCCGTGGCGCTGTTCGGCCTGCTGCTGCCGCGCCTGGGCATGGTGATCACCTTGCCCATCCTGGTGTTCGTCTCGGCCTATGCCGGCGACGAGTTCCACATCGGCGAGGCCGCGGCCAACGCCGTGGCGCTCACGATCTTCAGCTGGCTCATCTTCATCAAGGGCCTGGGCCTGACGATCCCGTTGTGGCCCACCTTCCTCGGCAGCTGAGAGGCGCACCATGGACCTGTTGAACAACCTCGCGCTCGGCTTCGGCGTCGCCTTCACGCTGCAGAACCTGCTGTACGCCTTCGGCGGCGCCATGCTGGGCACGCTGATCGGCGTGCTGCCCGGCCTGGGCCCGGTGGCCACCATCGCGATGCGGCTGCCCAGCATCTACTCGCTGGAGCCCACACCGGCACTCATCATGCTGGCCGGCATCTACTACGGCTCGCAGTACGGCGGCTCCACCACCGCCATCCTGATCAACGTGCCGGGTGAATCGGCCTCGGTCGTCACGGCCATCGAGGGCTATCAGATGGCGCGGCAGGGACGCGCCGGCGCGGCGCTCGCCGCTGCCGGCCTCGGCTCCTTCTTCGCCGGCTG
>CAYTWU010000547.1:0-1992 GCA_964442175.1 uncultured Rubrivivax sp. | reverse complement strand
CCTTGCTGTCGTCGAAGGCCTCGATGTCGTCCACCGTGCCGATCCACTGCACCCGGTGCGGCTCGCCGGCGTAGTCGCGCAGGCCGTGCAGCATCGGCGCCAGCGGGCAGCCGATGGCGGTGGCCAGCGCCAGCGCGGCCAGCGCGTTGGCGGCGTTGTGGCGGCCGCGCACCCGCAGCGCGTCGGCCGGCATCAGGCGCTGCAGGTGGATCTCTTCTTCTTCGCCCTTCTTGCGCTTGACCGTTTCATCGGCCGGCAAGGCACGCACCAGCCAGGCCATGCCGTTTTCGACGACCAGGCCGAAATCACCCGCGTGCTGCGGCGCCTGCAGGCTGAAACGGCAGACGGCGCGCGGCGCTTCCAGCGGCGTCTTGCGGCCCTTGGGGATGACAGGCACCGGCACCATGGCGGCGACCGCCGGGTCGTCGGCGTTGATGACCATCAGCGCCTGCGTGCCGAAGATGCGCGCCTTGGCCTGGCCGTAGGCGGCCATGCTGCCGTGCCAGTCCAGGTGGTCCTGCGTCAGGTTCAGCACCGTGGCGGCGGCGGGTTCGAAGCCGGTCACGCCGTCGAGCTGGAAGCTGGACAGCTCCAGCACCCAGACCTGGGCGCGTTCTTCCGGCGGGCCATCCAGCTGCGCCGTCAGCGTGTCCAGCAACGTCGGCCCGATGTTGCCGGCCGTGGCCACCCGCAGCCCGGCGCGGGCCACCAGCAGCGAGGTCATGGCCGTCACCGTGGTCTTGCCGTTGGTGCCGGTGATGGCCAGCACCTGCGGTGCGTAGGGCGCTGTTTCATCGGCCTTCAGCTCCGCCAGCGCGCGGGTGAACAGGTCCAGCTCGTTCAGCACCGCCAGGCCGCGCGCACGGGCGGCCTGCAGCAGCGGCGCGATGCGCTGATCGTGCGGCGCGAGGCCGGGGCTCTTGAGCACCAGCTTGATGTCGGCCATCAGTTCGGCCACCCGCGCGGCGTCCAGAGGGCCGGTGAGCCGTGTGGCCACATCGCCCAGCGCGGCGGCATGCGGCGGGTCTTCACGCGAGTCCCAGACCTGCACCCGCGCACCGTGCCGCAGGCACCAGCGCGCCATGGCCAGGCCGGAATCGCCCAGGCCGAGCACGAGGACGGGGAGGTCTTGCAGCCAGCTCATCGGAGTTTGAGGCTCGCAAGGCCCACGAGGCACAGCAGCATCGTGATGATCCAGAAGCGCACGACCACCTGCGTCTCGGCCCAGCCCTTCTTCTCGAAGTGGTGGTGCAGCGGCGCCATCAGCAGCACACGCTGGCCGGTGCCGGTGCGCTTCTTGGTCCACTTGAACCAGCTGACCTGCACCATCACCGAGAGCGCCTCCAGCACGAACACACCGCCCATGATGCCCAGCACGATCTCCTGCCGCGTGATGACGGCGATGGTGCCCAGGGCGCCGCCCAGCGCCAGCGCGCCGACATCGCCCATGAACACCTGGGCCGGGTGTGCGTTGAACCACAAAAAGGCCAGGCCGGCGCCGGCCATCGCGGCGCAGAAGATCAGCAGCTCACCGGCCCCAGGGATGTAGGGGAACAGCAGGTAGCGGCTGAAGTTGGCGTTGCCGACGATGTAGGCAAAGATGCCCAGCGCCGAGCCCACCATGACCACCGGCATGATGGCCAGGCCGTCCAGGCCGTCGGTCAGGTTCACGGCGTTGCTGGAACCCACGATGACCAGGTAGGTCATGACCACGAAGCCGAACACGCCCAGCGGGTAGCTGATTTCCTTGAAGAACGGCACCTGCAACCCGGCTTGCGGCGGCAGGTCGACCGTAAAGCCCGAGCGCACCCAGGCGACGAAGAGTTCGAGCATTGGTGCTCAAATCCTTCTGGTGGTTGAGACGATTGACGCGCGCCAGGGTGCGGTCGATGGCTTCCTGCGGCAGCGGTTTGTGCGCCTTGACGTTGTTCTTCAGGTCGCCCACCGCGGTTTCGCCGGCCGACTTGCCGAACACCAGCAGGTCGAGCAATG
>CAYTWU010000546.1:0-2004 GCA_964442175.1 uncultured Rubrivivax sp. | reverse complement strand
CGCTTCTTGGAGCCGCCGCGGGCAAGTCGGATCACGACCATGGGGATACCATCCTGAATTTGGGGTGACCACCGCCTCAGGGACACGTTCTGAAGTTGGCCGGTCTGGGGAACATCCAGCGCCGTAGATACGCCAGGGTGCACCACCCCGGCCGTCGCCGAAAACCCAACATTATAAACTCCTCCGATCATCGTTTCCAAGCTGTCCTGTGCAACTGCGTCCCAGCCAAGCGGCCGACCTCCCGGCCATCACCGCGATCTACGCCCACCACGTGCAACACGGCACGGGCACTTTCGAGTTGGAAGCGCCCGACGAAGCCGAGATGGCGCGCCGGCATGCCGACATCACCGGCAAGGGCCTGCCCTGGCTGGTGGCCGAGGACAACAGCACCGTGCTGGGATACGCCTACGCCAACCACTTCCGGCCGCGCCGCGCCTACCGCTTCTGCCTGGAGGACTCGATCTACCTGGCCCCCGCCGCGCAGGGCCGCGGCCTGGGCCGGCTGCTGCTGGCCGAGCTGATGGCGCGCTGCGAAGCGCTGGGTGCGCGCCAGATGCTGGCCGTCATCGGCGACGCGGCCAACGCCGGCTCCATCGGCGTGCACCGCAGCCTGGGGTTTGAACACACCGGCGTGCTCAAGGCCTCGGGCTGGAAGTTCGGCCGCTGGCTGGACGTGGTGCTGATGCAGAAGGCCCTGGGCCCCGGCGACAGCAGCGACCCGGCCGACGGCACATGAGGCGCTCCAAGACCATCGCCACCTGGCTGGCGCTGCTGGGCGGCACGCTGGGCCTGCACCGGCTGTACCTGAAGGGCCTGGGCAATGTGCTGGGCTGGCTGCACCTGCTGCCCACCACGCTGGGGCTGTTTGGTGTGCTGCGCATGCGCGAACTGGGCCAGGACGACCGCCTGGCCTGGCTGCTGATCCCGCTGCTGGGGCTGATGATCGCGCAGGCCATGCTGCACGCCATCGTCTACGGCCTGACACCCGACGAGAAGTGGGCCGCGCGCCTGCGGCAGCCGGTGGAAGACACGGCCTGGGGCCCGGTGCTGGGCACGATCGCAGCGCTGCTCATCGGGGCCACGGTGCTGATGGGCAGCGTCGCTTTTGGCATCCAGAAGTTCTTCGAGTGGGAGCTCGAAGCGCCGGCCGCTCAGAACAGCAGCAGGCTGACGCCGTAGAACACCGCGGCGATCAACGCCGTGGCCGGGATGGTGACGATCCAGGCCAGCACGATGTTGCCCGCCAGCCCCCAGCGCACCGCCGAGGGGTTGCGCACCGAGCCCACGCCGAAGATGGCGCCGGTGATGGTGTGCGTGGTCGACACCGGCACGCCCAGGCCGGTGGCCACGAACAGCGTGATCGCACCGCCGGTCTCGGCGCAGAAACCACCCACGGGCTTCAGCTTGGTGATGCGCTGGCCCATGGTCTTGACGATGCGCCAGCCACCGAACAGCGTGCCCAGGCCGATGGCGATGTAACAGGCCCAGATCACCCAGCCGGGCGGGGCCTTGTCGCCCACGCCCACCATGCCGGCGGAGATCAGCAGCAGCCAGATGATGCCGATGGTCTTCTGCGCGTCGTTGCCGCCATGGCCCAGCGAATACAGGCCGGCCGACACCAGCTGCATGCGCCGGAAACCCTTGTCCACCTTCAGCGGCGAGGTGCGGCGGAAGATCCAGGCCACGGCCACCATCAGCAGCGAGCCGAGCAGAAAGCCCATGAACGGCGAGATGAAGATGAAGGCCACGGTCTTGAGGATGCCGGCCGTCACCAGTGGTGCCGCCACGGCCATCATCTGGCTATGGCTCTTCCAGCCCAACGGCCTGCTCAATCAGGCGCTGGGGGCGCTGGGCCTGCCGGGGCCGAACTGGCTAGGCAGCACCCAGTGGGCCATGCCGACGCTGATCCTGATGAGCTTCTGGAACATCGGCACGCCCATGCTGCTCTTCCTGGCCGGTCTCCAGGGCGTCCCCAAGGACATCTACGAGGCGGCCGAGATCGAC
>CAYTWU010000545.1:0-2019 GCA_964442175.1 uncultured Rubrivivax sp. | reverse complement strand
GGGTGCTGACGGGATCGAACCGCCGACCTACGCCTTGTAAGGGCGCCGCTCTACCGGCTGAGCTAAGCACCCGGTGCACGCGGGCTCAGTTCAGGTGGTCCTTCAGGCCCTTGCCCGGGCGGAACTTGGGCACCTTGGCGGACTTGATCTTGATCGCGTCGCCGGTGCGCGGGTTGCGGCCGGTGCGCGATGCACGCTTGGTGACGGTGAAGGTGCCGAAGCCGACGATCGAGACACTGCCGTTTTTCTTCAGCGTGGTCTTCACGCCGCCGATCAGCGCCTCCAGGGCCCGCGTGGCGGCGGCCTTGGAGATGTCGGCCTGTTTGGCGATGTGTTCGATCAGCTCGGTCTTGTTCACTGTGGGGTCCCCCTCAAGGATGTCGGGTGGGTGATGTTCGGTCTTGGGTGAGGGCCCGGAGGCTGTGTCTCGCGACAGCGCAGCCGCACCCCGTCGAATCCATTACAGCCGTCGGTCCCCTCGGGTGTCAAGGGGAGCGTGGATTCTACGCACAGCCTCCTGCACAGGCTCCCGCACCACGAGCCCGACACCCACCGCCGTGAGCAGCAAACCCAGGCCCACGCCACCCGTGAGCACCTCGTCGAACAAGGCCCAGCCCAGCAGCGCGGTGCACGGTGGCACCAGGTACATCAGGCTGGTCACGCGTGTGGCCGCGCCGCGCTGGATCAGCATGTAAAGCAGCGAGCTGCCACCCAGCGTGAGCACCAGCACCGACCAGGCCATGGCGCCCACCAGATCGGGGTGCAGCTGCAGCGGCTCGGTCTCCAGCAGCAGCGCCAGCGGCACCGTCAGCACCAGCGCGCCGAGCAGCTGCACGGTGTTGCCGGTGCGCACGTCACAGGGTGTGACGAAGCGCTTCTGCACCAGGGTGCCGGCCGTGATGCAGATCAGCGCCGCAATCGCCAGCGCCAGGTTGCCCGCCTGCACCTCGCCCACGCCCAGCTTGTGCCACACCACCAGCAGCAGCCCGGCCAGCCCCAGGCCCAGGCCGGCCCATTGGCGCAGGGCGATGCGGTGTTCACTGCCGGCCCACGAGACCCACAGCGCGGTGAGCACCGGCTGCAGGCCGACGATGAGCGCCGTGGTGCCAGCGCCCAGGCCCAGCTTGACGGCCGACCACACACCGCCCAGGTAGCCGCCATGCATCAAGGCGCCGCTCAGCATCAGCCAGCCCCATTGCGCGCGCCCACGCGGCCAGGCGGCGCGGCTGAGCAGGATCCACAGGCCGAAGGCCAGCACCGACAGCGCAAACCGCCAGGCCAGGAAGCCCAGCGGCGGGGCCTGCGGCATGCCGAAGCGGGCGACGACGAAACCGGTGCTCCAGATGCCGACGAACACCCAGGGCATGGCCCGGATGAGCGGGGCTTCGTTCATCTCACCTTGGCCCGGATCTCCGGCAGCGCCTTGCGCAGGTAGTACACCATGGACCACACCGTCAGCACCGCCGAGATCCAGATCAGCACCGTGCCCCACAGCCGGGTGTCGATGACACCGAACAAGGCGCCGTCGTACAGCAGGAAGGGGATGGCCACCATCTGCACCGTGGTCTTGACCTTGCCCAGCATGTGCACCGCCACGCTGCGTGCCGCCCCGATCTGCGCCATCCATTCACGCAGCGCCGAGATCGCGATCTCGCGGCCGATGATGATGAGCGCGACGAACACATCGGCCCGGTCCAGGTGCACCAGCACCAGCAGGCTCGCGCACACCAGAAACTTGTCGGCCACGGGATCGAGGAAAGCGCCAAAGGCCGAGGTCTGGTTCAGCCTACGGGCCAGGTAACCGTCGGCCCAGTCGGTCCAGGCAAACACCACGAACATCACCGTGGCCACCAGGTTCTGCCGCGCCGGGCTCATGTCTTCCAGATAGAACACCCCCACGATCAACGGGATGGCCACAATGCGGGCCCAGGTGAGCAGGGTGGGGAGATTGAAAAACATAGTGGGCTGATTATGAACTTGGCTAGTGCAGAGCACGGTAGATGGCGTCGGCCAGTTCAG
>CAYTWU010000544.1:0-2024 GCA_964442175.1 uncultured Rubrivivax sp. | reverse complement strand
CTGCAGAAGATGGTGGGCATCACGCGCACCAAGGACATCGTGATGCGCAGCCGCCGCATCCCCGGCCGCCAGGCCTTCGACTGGGGCGTGGCCACCGACTGCGTGCCCGATGCCGAACTCGAAAAGGCGACCGATGACTTGGTCGACGAACTGCGCAGCTTCAGCCCGCTGGCCCAGCGCACCGCGAAGAAGCTGCTGAACGACACCGAGGACTCGCCGCTGTCGATCGCCATCGAACTCGAAGGCCACGGCTATTCGCGCCTGCGCAGCAGCGAGGACTTCCGCGAAGGCGTCGAAGCTTTCCACGGCAAGCGCAAGCCGATCTTCATCGGCCGCTGAACGCCCAGGTTCCCACCCGCCCCCAACCATTCCCGGAGACAAGCCATGAAAAAGACCTTTGCCGCCACCACCCTGTCGCTGGCCGCTGCGGCCGCCTTCGCGCAAGCCGGCGCGCCGATCAAGATCGGCGTCGTGACGCCGCTGTCGGGCACCTATGCCGGCATCGGGCAGCAGGTGAAATGGGGCCTGGACCTGGCCGCCGCGCAGATCAACGCCGGCGGCGGCGTGATGGGCCGCAAGCTCGAACTCATCTACGAAGACGAGGAGGCCAATCCCGCGGTGGCCACGCAGAAGGCCGAGAAGCTGTTCCAGGTGAACAAGGTCGACTTCCTGACCGGCACCGTCAACAGCGGCAGCACGCTCGCGGTGGGCCAGGTGGCCGAACGCAACAACCGGCTGATCGCCACCACGGTGTCCTTCGCCGACAGCATCACGGCCGACAAGTGCAGCCCGAACGTCTTCCGCGTCAACGCCCGTGCCGGCATGCAGAGCGCTGCGCTGGCCGACTGGCTGGCCACGACGCAGAAGGACGCCAGCGTCTTCTACCTGGGCCCCGACTACGAGATGGGTCGCAGCACCGTGGCCGCTTTCAGGAGCGCGGCCGAAGGCAAGGGTGCCAAGACCGCCGGCGAGGTGTTCGCGCCGCTCGACAACAAGGACTACTCGCCGTACTTCGGGCAGATCCGCGGCGCCAAGCCGACCGTGATCTACACCTCGGTGGCCGGCAACGACACGGTGCGCCTGTTCACGCAGATGGCCGAGTTCGGCGTCAACCGCAACATCCAGGTGGTTGGCGCCTCGGGTACCGTCACGGGCCAGAACCTGGCGGCCATCGGCAAGGCCGCCGACGGTTTCGTCACCGGGGTCGGCTATTCCACCAGCATCCCCTCGGCCGAGAACCAGAAGTTCGTCGCCGAATTCACCGCCGCCAACAAGGCCGCGCCCGACCTGTACGGCGCCGACAGCTACGGCGTACTCTTCGCTTACAAGGCCGCGGTCGAGAAGGCCAGGAGCACCGAGACGGATGCCGTGCGCACGGCACTGCGCGGCCTGCAATGGGCCACGCCGCAGGGCGTGAAGACGGTGCGTGCCGGTGACCACCAGGCCATGCAGGACATGTACGCCGTGAAGGTCAACGGCGGCAAGTTCGAGATCGTCGGCAAGGTCGCGGCAGCCGCCGCCATCGGCGCCGACACCTGCAGCAAGTTCTGAGGCCACGGCGATGCTCGATTGGCTGCAGTTCGTGCTGGCGCCGCAGATCATCAACGGCCTGTCGATCGGCGTCGCGGTGGTGCTGATGGCGCTGGGGCTGACCATCATCTTCGGTCTGCTCGACGTCATCAACATGGCGCATGGTGAGTTCTATGCCATCGGCGCCTACGCGGCGCTGGTGCTCATCGGCATGGGGCTGCCGTTCTGGTGGGCGCTGCTGCTGACGCCGTTGCTGATGGCTGTGGTGGGCTATGCCACCGAGCGTGTGCTGATCCAGCGTGTGTTCCACAGCAAGGACCGCCACACGCTCACCCTGCTGCTCACCTTCGGCATCGCCATCATCCTGGAAGACCTGCTGAAAATCGTGTTCGGGGCCAACCCGCTGCGCGTCGAACAGCCCATCACCGGGGCCACCGAGATGTTCGGCCTGTTCTTCCCGAACTACCGGCTGTTCCTGATGGCGGTGGGCGCGC
>CAYTWU010000543.1:0-2030 GCA_964442175.1 uncultured Rubrivivax sp. | reverse complement strand
GTCGATGATCATCGCGCGCGGCGGGCCCTCGGGGTTGCCGCGCGGGGCGGGCATGCGCTGGATCACGGCCTCCAGGATGTCGTCGATGCCCAGGCCCGTCTTGGCGCTGCAGGGGATGGCATCGGTCGCGTCGATGCCGATCACGTCCTCGATCTCGGCCTTGGCGTTGTCGGGGTCGGCCTGCGGCAGGTCCATCTTGTTGAGCACCGGCACCACCTCGACGCCGAGGTCGAGCGCGGTGTAGCAGTTGGCCACCGTCTGCGCCTCCACGCACTGGCTGGCATCGACGACCAACAGCGCCCCTTCGCAAGCCGACAGTGAGCGGCTGACCTCGTACGAGAAGTCCACGTGGCCCGGCGTGTCGATCAGGTTCAGGTTGTAGACCTGGCCATCGCGCGCCGTGTACTGCAGCGCCGCGGTCTGCGCCTTGATGGTGATGCCGCGCTCGCGTTCGATGTCCATCGAGTCGAGCACCTGGGCCTCCATCTCGCGGTCGGACAGACCGCCGCAGCGCTGGATGATGCGGTCCGCCAGCGTGCTCTTGCCGTGGTCGATGTGGGCAATGATGGAGAAGTTTCGGATGTGGTTCATCGCGGGGTCAGTGGATCACGTCGGCGCTTTGACAGGGGTGGCGCTGCGACGAGCGGCCGCCTGGCGCGTTGGCCGGCGGCAGGGCCTGCCAACATCAAAAAAAAGGCGCGTCGAAGTGAGTGACGCGCCTTCCAACAGAACGTTTGGCAACTGCTTGTTGGGACTTCATTGTAGCCAAAACACCCCGCTGGAAGCCGCGCCAATGCTCGATCTGCGGCCGTTGCACCCCACCAACAGGGCGCATTCGTCCACAAGTTGTCCACAGTGTTGTTTGGCCGCTGCACTGCCCGGTGGACAAGTCGGGACTGTTCGTCAGAACGACCCCAAAGCGGCCAACAACCAGGCCGATTCTATCGCCGATCGGGGGTAATTCCGGCACTGCTGGTGCGAAGTGAGAGACCACTTCTGCACCAGTCCGGCGCGCGACCGAGGGGTCGCTTGCCGGGCCGGTGGGTCACATTCCGGATCGCGGAAAGACCCGCCGCCGAGCTTGGTCAGCGCGGGCGGATCAGCAGGTAGTTGACCCAGTTGCCGCGACGCACCAGCACGGTCACCGTGCGCTCTTTCTCGGCCTTGGCCGCCAGCGCAATGAACTGCTTGCTGTCGGTGACCTCGGTGTTGGCGATCTGCAGGATCACGTCGCCGGCCCGCAGCGTGGCGCGCGCCGCCGCACCCTCGGCCGATTCGACCCGCACACCACCCTTCACACCCAGCTCCTGCTTCTGCGCATCGGTGAGGTCGGCCACGGTCAGGCCGAGTGCGGCCTTGGCTGCCTGCGGTGCGGCGTTGGGCTCGGCCTGCGCACGGCGTTGCGGGCGCTCGGCGGGCACTTCACCGACCGTGACCACCAGGTCGCGTGCCGTGCCGCGGCGGAACAAGCCCAGCGTGGCCTTGGTGCCGGGCTTGATGCCGCCGATGATGCGCGGCAGATCGCCCGACTTCTCGACCGCCTTGCCGTCCACCTTGACGATGATGTCACCGGCTTCCACCCCCGCCTTGGCCGCCGGGCCGTCGGCCTCGACATTGCGCACCAGCGCACCCGCCGGCTTGCCCAGGCCGATGGCCTCGGCCACGTCCTTGGTGACGGGCGCGATCTCGACGCCGATGCGGCCACGGATGACCCGCCCGTTGGTCCGCAACTGGTCGGCCACCCGCTGGGCTTCGTCGATCGGGATCGCGAAGCTGATGCCCATGAAGCCGCCCGAGCGGCTGTAGATCTGCGAGTTGATGCCCACCACCTCGCCGCGCAGGTTGAGCAGCGGGCCGCCGGAGTTGCCCGGATTGATGGCGGCGTCGGTCTGGATGAAGGGCAGGTAGTCGCCGGTGTCGCGCTGCTTGGCGCTCACGATGCCGGCGGTGACGGTGTTCTCGAGCCCGAACGGCGAACCGATGGCCATCACCCACTCGCCCACCTTGAGGCGGTTCACGTCACCGATCTT
>CAYTWU010000542.1:0-2032 GCA_964442175.1 uncultured Rubrivivax sp. | reverse complement strand
GCGCACTACTGGGGCCGCTCGCGCGACACGCAGTTCCTGCACTGGCTGATCGACCAGGAGCGAGCCCGGCTCGAAGCCGCGGCGTGAAGAAAGGAAGCCCCGAAGCACAAGGGCTTCGGGGCGAGGGGTGGCGTCAGCCTGTACGCGCCACAACGGGCGTCGGCGCCGTGGTGTCCGATTCGGACGGCGGCGGGGCCTTGGGGTCGAAAGCGGCATGGGCCTGAGCGACGTCGGCGTCGCGCCGGAGCTGCCTCACCTTCGCCGTGGCAGGTTCACGCCGTGTCTCGGGGAGGCATTCGACGAGCAGATCGATCGCGCGTGAGGTCTTCAGCCGCAGCGCTCGCATCGGCTCGACGACGAGCACGCGGCCCGCCTGCCGCACGAATTGCCCGATCCGCTTGTTGCGCTGCGTCCGTGCCTTGTGCGCGCGCAGCGATTCGCGGCAGCTCAGGTAGAGCGCGAGGTGGTCGTGCCGCGCCTGCGCATCGGCATCGAGCTGGGCCAGCACTTCGGCGGCGATGTCGGCCTGGCCGACCTGCCGGTAGAAGCGGACCCAGGCGCGCTCTTCTTCGATCTCCACGGCCGAGCGTTTTGCCTTGCGCGGAGCCGGGTAGGGTCTGTCGTTCAACATGGGGTGGACTCCTTGGTCGGCGAGCGCACCGCCACCCCGAGGGGAGTTAGTTGGCTCCCGGGGTTGGAAGATCGCCGACAAGCCGGCATCGTTGGTGGTGGTGCGCGGGAAGCGAACCATTGGCCTCGTCGGGCGAGTGTCTGGCCGTGGGACCAGGCGACTCGCCGACGAATGCACTCTCACGCCGCGGCAGGGCGCAGCAGGGCGGCCAGGCGCTGCGGCGGCGGGACCGGCGCGCGAACGCGTCCCGACCCTCCGAGCAGCACGCCGACGGGCCGTGGTGCTGTGGTCGCTTGACTTGCACACATGGCAGTTCTCCTTCGTGAAGCGAAGGGGAACGCCGCTCCCGTCGGGGAACATGGTTCCCCGTCTGGGATGCTTCGGCCCGGGTGGGTCGAAGCGACTGGATGGCAGGCCACGGCCCATAGGGGTGTGGTTCGCCATGAAAAGAAGGCCCGCGGTCTTTCGATCGGGGCCTTGCTCGGCGCCAGACATGACGCTGCTTGCGCAGCGCATGTCGGCGCTTGGGAAGCCTGCGCGTTGGCAGCTTCATCCACTCTGGCGCCCGCACGGTGGCGGGAGCCTCTGACGGACCGCATGGAGCGGCCTGACCAGGCAGGGCCTGGCGCTCGAGGGCGGGTAACGACCGCGACGCCAGCGAGGCTGGACTTCAGCGCAGCCGAGGCTGCGATGAAGGCTTTGCAGGCACGATGCCCACAGGTAGCGTGGTCAGTGTTGACCGGACACGTCGTTCCGACAAGAACATCGTTGCGGGCTTCGGCGACCGCCATGCGCAACGGCCCGCCTTCGTCGTTGCCATGACGTGGCGGAATCAGTGGGCCCCGTCCGCGACAATGGAGTCAATGGTCAAGCTCGCCAAGAACTTTCGCTCATTCGCCGACCTGGCCGCCGCCTACGAGCGCGACCGCGACTACCGCATCGTGCGGTTGCTACGGCCCGAATCGGAGGTGGCGATCCTGGCGCCGCATGGTGGCAGCATCGAAGCGCACACCTCGGATATCGCCCGTGACATCGCTGGCCGGGACTTCAACCTGTATCTGTTCGAAGGGCTGCTGAAGGCCGGCAACTTCGCGGCGCTGCACCTGTCGAGCCACCTGTTCGACGAGCCAGACTGCCTGGTTCTGCTGAGGGCCTGCCGATCGGTGATCAGCGTGCATGGTTGCGGCCATGCCGGTGAGTTCGTGCTGATGGGTGGGCGGGATGCCGCCCTGCGGGAGTCGATCGGCGAGCGCCTGCGCGCCCTTGGTTTCGCCTGCGAAACCGCGCCGGCCGGGCTCGACGCGGCGGATCCCATGAACGTCTGCAACCGGGGGCGCGGCGGGGCTGGCGTGCAGTTGGAGGTGTCGCTTGCGCTGCGGCGGTCGCCGCGTCGAGCCCTGC
>CAYTWU010000541.1:0-2037 GCA_964442175.1 uncultured Rubrivivax sp. | reverse complement strand
ATCCCCGAGGTGCTGCGCAACATCAACGCCTTCACGCTCGGCGCGCAGAGCGTGAACCCGAAGATCAAGACCAAGGTGGTCTGGGTCAACACCTGGTTCGACCCGCCGAAAGAAGCCGACGCGGCACAAAGCCTGATCAACGGCGGCGCCGACGTGCTGCTGCAGAACACCGACTCCACCGCGGTGCTGCAGACGGCCGAGAAAAACGGCAAGTACGCCTTCGGCTGGGACAGCGACATGAGCGCCTTTGCGCCCAAGGCGCACCTGGCTTCGTGCGTGGTCGATTGGGGCCCGTACTACAAACAGGCCATCAAGGAAGTGATGGACGGCAGCTGGAAAACCGGCCGCACCGTCTGGGGCCACAAGGAGGGCCAGAACGCGCTGGTCAAGGTGGCTGATTTTGTGCCGGCCGAGGTCAAGGAGCAGGTCGAGAAGCTCAGCGCCGGCCTGAAGGACGGCAGCTTCGCCGCCTTCACCGGCCCGGTGCTGGACAACACCGGCAAGGAGCGCCTGGCCAAGGGCACCGCGGCCGACCAGGCCTGGCTCGACAAGATCGACTTCTACGTCAAGGGCGTGGAAGGCAAGGTCCCGTCGGGCAAGTGATGACGGCACCCACCGGGTCCACGGGGGTTGATGCCCGTTGGTGGCACCCGGTGGCCGGGCTCGATGAGCTGATCGGGCCCGGCCCCTGGCCGCTGCGGCTGCTGGGGCAGGACCTGGTGCTCTGGCGCAGCCAGGCCGGCCTGCAGGCCTTCGACGACCGCTGCCCCCACCGTGGCGCCCGGCTCTCGCTGGGCCGTGTGGTGGATGACCAATTGCAATGCGCCTACCACGGCTGGTGTTTCGACAGCCGCGGCGCCTGCCGCAGCGTGCCGGCCTTGCCCGGCTTTGTGCCCCCGCCCGGCCACGCGGTGGCCACCTGGCAGGTGGCACTGGCGCATGGCCTGGTCTGGCTGGCACAAGACCCGCTGCAGCCCGCACCACCGGCCTGTGCCGGCGTGCCCGAGCGGTGCGTGGTCTGCGGCCCCTACACCGTGGAAACCAGCGCGCCGCGTGTGGTCGAGAACTTCCTGGACACCTCGCACTTTGCCTTCGTGCACGCAGGCTGGCTCGGTGATGCCGCGCACCCCGAGGTGCCGGCCTACGCGGTGCACCACACGGCCGACGGCCGGCCGCTGATCCCGCACTACCGCGCCTGGCAACCGCGGGCCAGTGCGTCGTCCGACCAGGGCGCCTGGGTGGACTACCGCTACGAAGTGCTGTCGCCCTACACCGCGCTGCTGCAGAAGCAGCCCGAAGGTGGCGGCGTGGCCGACGCCTACACCGCCTTTGCCTGCCCGGTGGACGAAGAACGCACCCGCGTGTGGTTCATGCAGTACACCAGCGACACGGCCACGCCGGATGCCGAGCTGCAGGCCTTCCAGGACAGCATCTTTGGCCAGGACCGGCCGGTGCTGGAATCGCAACGCCCCAAGCGCCTGCCCGTCAGCGGCGGCGAGCTGCACAGTGCCGCCGACCGGCTGAGCGCGGCCTACCGGCGCTGGCTGCAGCAGCAGGGTGTGGCGTTCGGCCTTTGCTGAGCGCTGCCGGCGCGTCAGGCCGCCGACGCTGCCCCCTGCAGGCGGAAAGCGCCGACCGCCTGCACCAGCAGCGTGGCCTGCTGCTTCAGGCTCTCTGACGCGGCAGCGGCTTCTTCCACCAGCGCGGCGTTCTGCTGGGTGCCGCGGTCGAGTTCGGTCACGGCCTGGCCCACCTGGCCGATGCCGCTGGTCTGCTCGGCCGTGGCCGCGCCGATGGCAGACACCAGGGCACTGACCTTCTGGGCCTGGTCCACCACTTCGGCCATGGTCGCGCCGGCGGCGCTGGCCTGGTTCAGGCCCTGATCGACCTGCGCCACGTTGGCCTCGATCAGCGACTTGATCTCGCGGGCCGCGGCGGCGGAGCGCTGTGCCAGGCTGCGCACCTCACCGGCCACCACCGCAAAACCCCGCCCCTGTTCGCCGGCGCGGGCCGCTTCCACGGCGGCGTTGAGCGCCA
>CAYTWU010000540.1:0-2044 GCA_964442175.1 uncultured Rubrivivax sp. | reverse complement strand
GATGGGCCAGGGCGTGAACTACGTCACCGGCGACTACTCCCGCGGCGCCGCCGGCTTCTGGGTCGAGGACGGGCGCATCGCCTTCCCGGTCGAAGAGATCACCATCGCCGGCCACATGGGCGCGATGTTCAAGGGCATCGTGGCCGTCGGCGCCGATGCCTACACGCAGGGCGGCAAGACCGTGGGCTCGGTGCTGGTGGACCGCATGAAGCTGGCCGGCAGCTGAGCGCACCGCGGCGGTGCCGGCTCCGGCGCGACTTACGTGGTTTTGCGAAGGGGTAAACCCCGCCGCGTCGTGCAGGACCGGTTCCTAGAATTTGCCGTCCGACACTCATCACCCATTCGCAGGAGTTCGTCCATGGAACGTCGCAAGTTCATCCACGGTGCCGGCATTGCCGGTGTGCTGGCCGCAGGCGTCGCCCCGGCTGTGCACGCGCAGGCCAACATCCGCTGGCGCCTCACCTCGGCCTTCCCCAAGGCGCTGGACACCATCTACGGTGCGGCCGAGGTGTTCTCCAAGTCCATCGCCGCGATGAGCGGCGGCAAGTTCCAGGTCTCGGTGCACCCGTCGGGTGAACTGGTCGGTGGTTTCGGCCAGGTCGATGCGGTGCAGGCGGGGACGGTGGAGATGGCCCACACCGCGCCTTATTACTACTTCGGCAAGGACCCCACCTTCGCGCTGGGCTGCGCCATCCCCTTTGGCCTGAACAGCCGCCAGATGACGGCCTGGATGGTGGAAGGCAATGGCATGAAGCTGATGCGCGAGTTCTACGCCAACTACAACATCATCAACTTCGTCGGCGGCAACACCGGGGCGCAGATGGGCGGCTGGTGGCGCAAGGAAATCAAGTCGCTGGCCGACCTGAAGGGCCAGAAGTTCCGCACCGGCGGCTTCAGCGGCCGGGTGTTCGAGCGCCTGGGCGGTGTGCCGCAGAACATCCCGGGCGGCGAGATCTACCAGGCCCTGGAGAAGGGCACGATCGACGCCGCCGAGTGGGTGGGCCCGTACGACGACGAGAAGCTGGGTTTCAACAAGGTGGCCCCGTTCTACGGCTACCCTGGCTACTGGGAAGGTGGCCCGCAGTTGGACTTCTACGCCAACACGAAGGCTTTTGCGGCCTTGCCTGCCGAGTACAAGGCCATGATCGAAGCAGCGTCGCTGGAAGCGGCCACGGTGATGCAGGCGCGCTACGACGCGCGCAACCCGGCGGCCCTGAAGCGCCTGGTGGCCGGCGGCACCAAGCTGTTCCGCTTCCCGAAGGACGTGATGGACTCGGCCTTCAAGGAGGCCATGGGCCTGTACGCGGAGCTGAGCAACACCAACCCGGCGTGGAAGAAGATCTACAGCGATTTCAGCGACTTCCGCCGCGACCAGAACCTCTGGTTCCGCTTCACCGAAGCCGGCTTCGACGACTTCATGCAGACGCAGCGCCTGTAAGCGCCAAAGTCCTGCAAGACAAAGGCCCCGCATCGCGGGGCCTTCTTTTTTGTGGTGCGCCTGACAAGGGTGCACGCTGGTGGCAGGCCCCGCGTGCGGGGGCCTGCGGGGTGCCCTACTTCTTGGGCTGGTCGAAGCCGCGCATCGGGTCGTCTTCGCTCGCGGCCGGGGCCGGTGCGGGTGCCAGGTCGCCCAGGGTCGGTGCCGGGGCTTGATCGCCGTTGCCCATGTTCTGCAACTGCTCCATCACGGCCGCGTCGTCGATCTTGGTGGTCTTGGCGATGTTGCCGATCACCAACTCGGGCTTGGCGATGACCACCGCCACCATGATCAGCTGCAGCACGATGAAGGCGATCGAGCCTTTGTAGATCTGGGCCGTGGTGACGGCCGGGATGGTCTCGCCGGTGATGCGGTCCTTGTAGTCGCTCTTGGCGGCCACGCTGCGCAGGTAGAACAGCGCGAAGCCGAAGGGCGGGGTCAGGAACGAGGTCTGCAGGTTCATCGCGATGATCACCCCAAACCAGATCATCACCGCTTCGGGGGGCGCGCCCGGGATCAGCTCCGGCAGGATCTTCTCGGCCACCGGCGCCAGCATCGGGATCACGA
>CAYTWU010000539.1:0-2045 GCA_964442175.1 uncultured Rubrivivax sp. | reverse complement strand
CATAAAATTGATCGCCGCAGGCGTGCAATGATCTGCCGCTAAAATAAGATCGCCCTCATTCTCGCGATTTTCGTCGTCAACAAGGATGACAATTTTCCCTTGCCGAATATCTTCGATCACTTCCGGAATAGAATGAAACAGAGCACTTTGAGAACTCATGAATAGGCTCCTTTGACTTCTATCGCGCGCTGAACGGCACGAGCCGCTGCGGCGGCGTCAGCCGCGTGGGCTTCATGTCGGCACCAGAGGCCACCGAGCCAGCCCGCCAGCACGTCGCCCGTGCCGGCCGTGGCCAGGCGGGCGTTGCCGGTGGCGTTGATGGCACAGCGGCCGTCGGGTTGTGCGACCACCGTGCCCGAGCCTTTCAGCACCACCACGCATCCCAAATCGGCCGCCAGCTGACGTGCCGAGGCCAGGCGATCGGCCTGCACGGCCGCCACGCGCCGCTGCAGCAGGCGGGCCGCTTCCAGCGGGTGGGGTGTCAGCACGGTGGGTTGACCGTGTTGGCCCCGCACCACCAGGGCCTGGCGCAGCCCGGGATCGGCGGCGATGGCGTTCAGCGCGTCGGCGTCCAGCACGAGGCGGGCGGCGTGGGCCAGCGCGGCGGGCAGCCGGGACCGCACGGCTGCACCACCGCCGCAACCCATCACCACGCTGCGCTGCTGCAACGCAGCGGGCTGCAGCAGGTCATCGATGGGGCGGGTCATGAGTTCCGGCCGGGTCGGGTCGGGTGCGGCCTCGGGGTCCAGCAGGCCCAGGTAGACCCGGCCGGCGCCGGCCGCGAGCCCGGCCCGTGCCGCCAGCGTGGCGGCGCCGGCCATGCCAGGCGCGCCGCCCACCACCAGCAGGTCGCCAAAGCGGCCCTTGTGGCTGTCGTGCGGTGCGGCCACGGTTGCCGGGGTGCCGAGCAATGACAGTGGACCTCTGCCGGGGTCCGGCAGGCCGAGGGTGTCCAGCCAGACCCGGCCCGCGTGGTCGCGCCCCTGCGCGGTGAACAGGCCGGGCTTGAGTGTCAAGAGGGCCAGCGTGTGGGTGGCACGCACTGCGGCGGCGCCCAGGGCGGTGCCTCGGTCGGCGTCCAGGCCCGAGGGCAGGTCGACCGCGAGCACCGGCAGCCCGCTGGCGTTGAGCCAGGCGATGGCCTCGGCCAGCGCGCCGTCGGGTGCGCGCCGGGCACCCAGGCCCAGCAGCCCGTCGATCACCACATCGGCAGCGGCGGCCTCCTCCAGCCGGGTGCTCAGGCGCACCCCGGCCGCCCGGGCCTGGTCCAGCGCCCAGGCGGCATCGGGGGGGCAGCCGGCTGGGGTCTGCCCGCAGCAGCACCTGCACGGCACAGCCTTGTCGCTGCAGGTGGCCTGCGGCCACCAGCGCATCGCCGCCGTTGTTGCCGGGCCCAGCCAGCGCCAGCACACGGTGTGCGCCGGGCCAGACGGCCCGTGTCAGTCGTGCCACGGCCAGGCCGGCGCGGGCCATCAATGTGTGCGGCGGGTGAGCGGCGAGTGCGGCTGCTTCCTGTGCGCGGGTGCCGGCGGTGTCGTGCAGCGGCCGCCACGGGCTGTGGCGGTCGACAGGCAGCACCGGGAACAGCGTGGACGGCGATCGGCTCATCGCCGCAGCATCTCACGCCAGGCGTTCGACGCCCAGGCCTTCGAGGTCGATCGCGGGTTCGCGGCCGGCCATGCGGTCGGCCAGCGCCCGGGCCGAGCCCGCCGACAGCGCCCAGCCGCTGGAGCCGTGGCCCAGGTTCAGCCAGATGCCCGGCCGTCCGCTGGCGCCGAGCACCGGCGGGCCGTCGGGCAGCATGGGGCGCGCGCCTTTCCAGCGCTGTGCCTGCGCCAGCTGTGCCGCACCCGGGAACCAGTCGTGCAGCACCTTGTAGAGCGTGGCCATGGCGCCGGCGTGGAAGTGCTCGGCACGGCCCCCCAGCTCGGCGCTGCCGGCCACCCGCACGCGCCGGCCCAGCCGCGAGATCGCGACCTTGTAGCGCTCGTCCATCAAGGCGGCGCGCGGCCACAACTTCCTGAGCTGCGAGTTGGCGCTGAAGG
>CAYTWU010000538.1:0-2049 GCA_964442175.1 uncultured Rubrivivax sp. | reverse complement strand
GGTGGAACTGATCCACGCCTACTCGCTGATCCACGACGACATGCCCTGCATGGACAACGATGTGCTGCGCCGCGGCAAACCCACGGTGCACGTGAAGTTCGGCGAAGCGCCCGCCATGCTGGCCGGCGATGCGATGCAGGCCCTGGCCTTCGAGGTGCTGACGCCCGAAGAGGCCCTGGTGCCGCTGCCGCTGCAGGCCCGGCTGGTGGGCCTGCTGGCCCGTGCCGCGGGCCAGGCCGGCATGGCCGGCGGCCAGGCCATCGACCTCGCAGCCACCGGCCAGCCGATGCTGGAAGACCAGTTGCAGGACATGCACCGCCGCAAGACCGGCGCCCTGCTGCAGGCCAGCGTGCTGATGGGTGCGGCCTGCGGCGCCCCCGATGCGCGCGCCTGGCAGGCGCTGTCGGACTACGGTGCCGCCATCGGCCTGGCCTTCCAGGTGGTGGACGACATCCTGGACGTGACCCAGGCCTCCGAGACCCTGGGCAAGACCGCGGGCAAGGACCTGGACGCCAACAAACCCACCTACGTCAGCGTGCTCGGCCTCGCCCACGCCCGGCTGCGCGCCGACGCACTGCACGCGCAGGCCCAGGCCGCACTGCGCAGCTGCGGCCTGGCGGACACCGTGGTCCTCGCCATGCTGGCCGACAAGGTCGTTGATCGGGACAGCTGAGATGACTCAATTCAAGCTCCTGGAACGTGTCAACACGCCGGCCGACCTGCGCCGGCTGAACCGCTCCGACCTGCCGGCCCTGGCGGCCCAGCTGCGCGAGTACGTGCTGCAGACCGTCAGCCAGACCGGCGGGCACCTGGGCAGCAACCTCGGCACCGTGGAGCTGACGGTGGCGCTGCACTACGTGTTCAACACGCCCTGGGACCGCCTGGTCTGGGACGTGGGCCACCAGACCTACCCGCACAAGATCCTGACCGCCCGGCGCGAGCGCATGGGCACGCTGCGGCAGTACGGCGGCATCGCCGGTTTCCCCAAGCGCGACGAGAGCGAATACGACACCTTCGGCACCGCGCACAGCTCCACCAGCATCAGCGCCGCCTTGGGCATGGCGCTGGGCGCGCAGCTCAAGGGCGAGGACCGCAAGGCCGTGGCCATCATCGGCGACGGCGCCATGAGCGCCGGCATGGCCTTCGAGGCGCTCAACAACGCCGGTGTCAGCCATGCGGGTGTCAATGCCGACATCCTGGTGGTGCTGAACGACAACGACATGTCGATCAGCCCGCCGGTGGGCGCGCTGAACAAACACCTGGCGCGGCTGATGAGCGGCCAGTTCTACGCCGCAGCGCGCGAAGGTGCCAAGGCCGTGCTGAAGGCCGCGCCGCCGCTGTTCGAGCTGGCGCGCCGCTTCGAGGAGCATGCCAAGGGCATGGTCGTGCCGGGCACCATCTTCGAGGAGTTCGGCTTCAACTACGTGGGCCCGATCGACGGCCACGACCTGGATTCGCTGATCCCGACACTGGAGAACCTGCGCGCCAAGAAGGGCCCGCAGTTCCTGCACGTGGTCACCAAGAAGGGCTACGGCTACAAGCTGGCCGAAGCCGATCCGGTGAAGTACCACGCCGCCAGCGGCAAGTTCAACCCGGCCGAAGGTTTCCCCAAGGCCACCACGCCGAGCAAACCCACTTTCACGCAGGTGTTCGGCACCTGGCTGTGTGACATGGCCGAGGCCGACCCGCGGCTGGTCGGCATCACACCGGCCATGCGCGAAGGCTCGGGCATGGTGGAGTTCCACAAGCGGTTCCCGCAGCGTTACCACGATGTCGGCATTGCCGAGCAGCACGCCGTCACCTTCGCCGGTGGCCTGGCCTGCGAAGGGCTGAAACCGGTGGTGGCGATCTACTCCACCTTCCTGCAGCGCGGTTACGACCAGCTGATCCACGACGTGGCGCTGCAGAACCTGCCCGTGGTGTTTGCGCTGGACCGCGCCGGCCTGGTGGGTGCGGACGGTGCCACCCATGCCGGTAACTACGACATAGCCTATCTGCGCTGCATTCCCAATATGGGTGTGGCCTGTCCCGCCGACGAAAAAGAGTGCC
>CAYTWU010000537.1:0-2062 GCA_964442175.1 uncultured Rubrivivax sp. | reverse complement strand
CATGCTCTGGCCGAGCATCAGCCGGTGGAAGTTCCAGCGCAGCCGCATCGGGAAGTTGCCCGCCAGCGCCTGCTGCTTGAACATCGATTGCAGCGCCGCCAGCGCGATGCTGCCGCCCAGCACCGCGGCCAGGATCAGCAGCGTGCTCTTCTCGCGTTGCCACAACTCGGCCGGCGGCACGGCGGCCAGCCAGTCGAGGATGCGGCTCATCATCGCGAACAGCAGCGCCTCGAAGGCGCCGATGCCGGCCGTGAGCAGCGTCATCAGCGCGATGTAGGGCCGTGTGCCCCCGCTGCAGGCCCACAGGAAGGACCCGAAACTCTTGGGCGGTGCCGGCGGCGGGGTCTCGGGGTAGGGGTCGACGAGGCGTTCGAACCAGGCGAACAAGGGCGTGCTTTCAGGTCGGGAAAGCGCGCGAGTGTGCCTGATCAGGGCGCGTCTGCCACCACTCTGTTCTTGCCGGCCGCCTTGGCAAGCCGCGCCGCGCGGCTGGCGGCATCGGCCAGTGCGTCCACCGTGTCCAGCCCTGGCCGGCGCGAGGCCACGCCCACGCTGCAGCTCAGGCCCAGGCGTTCACCGGCCGGGGTGTGGAAGTCGCCGGCGGCCACGGCGGCGCGCAGGCGTTCGGCCACGGCCAGCGCGTCGGCCCCGCCGGTGTCGGGCGTCACGACGCAGAACTCCTCGCCGCCCCAGCGCGCCAGCCAGTCCACCAGGCGGATGCTGTCGCTGGCCAGCTGCGCAAAACGCTGCAGCACGGCATCGCCACAGGCATAACCGTGGCGGCGGTTGATGGCGCCGAAGTCGTCCAGGTCCAGGAACAACAGTGACAAGGGTCGGTCGTCGCGCACCGCGACGGCCCACTCGCGGGCCAGGCGCTCGTCGAAGTAGCGGCGGTTGTGCACGCCGGTCAGCCGGTCCTGCAGCGCGTCGCGGCGTGCGCCTTGCACCAGCCGGCGGCTCAGCGTGTGCACCACCTGCGTCAGCCGTTCGCTGTAGACCTGGGTGATGTCCATGAAACGCTGCAGCTCGGTTTCATGCTCCAGCTCCAGCGAGGCACCGCCTTCGTCAAACACCACGGCATCCCGGCCCGAAGCCTTGGCGCGGTACAGCGCGGCATCCGCACGGGCAACCAGCGTGTCCAGGCCGTCGTCCGGCCGGATGTCGGTGACACCGGCGCTGACGGTGACACCCAGCCCCGGCGCCGCACTGAAGCGCAGGCCCTGCACACGCTGGCGCAGCTCGTCCAGGTCATGGCGCAACACGGCCATGCTGCTGCGCGACAAGGCGAGCACAAACTCGTCACCGCCCAGGCGCGCGGCCAGGTCGCGGGCCGTCAGGCCGTTGCGCAAGGCCTGCGCCACGGCGCGCAGCACCTGGTCGCCCAGGCCGTGGCCAAACTGGTCGTTGACCTGCTTGAACCAGTCCAGGTCCAGCACCACCAGCACGGCCGCCGGGTCGGCGCCGTGGCGCTCCATCCAGTCCGGGAAGTGGCGGCCGAAGGCCGAGCGGTTGGGCAGTTCGGTCAAGGCGTCCAGCGCCTGCGGCTCGGGCACCGGGATCAGGCCCGGCTGCACGTCGCCGACGTCGATGGAGCGCGCCGGCACCAGGCCCCAGCCCACGGCGCCCAGCGCTTGTTGCACATCCACCGGCGGCGCGCTGCCGTCGGGCGTCACCCACCAGGCCTGCCGCATTCAGCGCATCCCGACGTCGGCATCCAGCCGGAACGTGGCCACCAGGCCGCTCAGCGTCTGGGCCTGCGACTTCAGCGACTCGGCCGCTGCAGCCGATTGTTCAACCAACGCGGCGTTCTGCTGCGTCATGCGGTCCAGCAGCGCCACCGAGCCGTGCACCTTGCCCAGGCCACCGCTTTGTTCCGCGGCGGCGCCGGAAATCTCGCCGATGATGGCGCTCACACGCTGCACGCTGGCCACGATCTCTTCCATGGTCCGGCCGGCATCGCCCACCAGGCGCGCGCCGGCGGCGACGCTGGCGACGCTGCTGCCGATCAGGCCCTTGATCTCGCGCGCGGCGGCCGCGCTGCGCTGGGCCAGCGTGCGCACCT
>CAYTWU010000536.1:0-2069 GCA_964442175.1 uncultured Rubrivivax sp. | reverse complement strand
CTTCAGCGCGGCGGGCGACAGCGTCCCCAGGTCCTGCCCGTCGAACAGCACACGGCCGCTGCTGGGGGGCTCCAGCGCCATCACCAGCCGCGCGAGCGTGCTCTTGCCCGAGCCGGATTCGCCGACGATGCCCAGGCTGCGGCCGGCCTGCAGCGTGAAGCTCAGGTCGTGCAGCGCCGTGAAGCCCTGGCCGGGCGCCAACAGGTGTTCGCGCGGCAGGCGGTAGTGTTTGGCCAGGTGCTCGACCTGGAGCAGCGGGGCGCTCATGTGGCGCCTCCGATGTGGAGGCAGCGGGCCATGCGTCCACCGCCCAGGTCGACCTCGGGCGGCGGTGCGGCACGGCAGGCGGGCGTGACCTGGGGGCAGCGGTCTGCAAAGGCGCAGCCCGCGGGCATCTCGTGCAGCTCCGGCACCCGCCCCGGGATGGTGGCCAGGCGGGTGCCACGCGCCAGCCCCAGCCGCGGCCGGGCCGCCAGCAGGCCCTGGGTGTAGGGGTGCGCCGGGTGGGCGAACACGGCGGCGGCCGGGCCGCTTTCGACCACCTGGCCGGCGTACATCACCAGCAGCTGCTGCACGCGGCGGGCCATCACGGCCAGGTCGTGGCTGACCAGCAGCAGCGCCATGCCACTGTCCTGCACCAGGCCGGCCAGCAGGTCCAGCACCTCGCGCTGGATCGTCACGTCCAGCGCGGTCGTGGGCTCGTCGGCCACCAGCACATCAGGCCCGCAGGCCAGCGCGATGGCGATCACCACACGCTGGCGCTGGCCGCCGCTGAGCTGGTGCGGGTAGGCGTCCAGCCGCTGGGCGGGCTGCGGCAGCTGCACGCGCTCCAGCAGGCGCAAGGCCTGGTCCCGCGCGGCGGTGGCCGACAGGCCGCGGTGCAGCCGCAGCGGCTCGGCGATCTGGTTGCCGACGGTGTGCAAGGGGTTCAGCGCCGTCATCGGCTCCTGGAACACCATGCCCAGGCGGGCGCCGCGCAGCCGGCACCAGGCCGGCTCGGCCAGCGTCGTCAGATCGGTGCCGTCGAGCGAGATCGAGCCCTGCACATGCGCGCCCTCGGGCAGCAGGCCCATCAGCGCCAGCGCCGTCATCGACTTGCCGCAGCCGGATTCGCCGATCAGGCCCAGGGTCTGGCCGCGGTCGAGCGTGAACGACACGCCGCGCAAGGCCTCGGCCGGGCCGCGGGCGGTGGGCAGGGTGATGCGCAAATCGCGCACGCGCAGCAGTTCGGTCACGGCAGAGGGGACTTCATCAATGCCCCGCACGATACCGTGTCACGCCGCCGGGTTAGGCTTGCGGCCCTGATGAGCACCACGCCCGACGCCACCCCCCGCCCCAGCGGCGCACCCTCCGCCAACGGCAACCCGCTGGTCGAGATCGTCATCACCATCCTGCTGCCGGCCCTGGTGCTGATGCAGCTCAGCGGCGATGCCCGCCTGGGCCCGACCTGGGCGCTGGTGCTGGCCTTGGCCTTCCCCGTCGGCTGGGGCCTGCGCGAGGCCGTCACCCGCCGCAAGCTCAGCTGGATGGCGCTGCTGGGCGTGGTGAGCACGCTGCTCACCGGCGGCATCGGGTTGCTGAAGGTCGATCCGTTCTGGCTGGCCGTCAAGGAGGCGGCCGTGCCCACACTGATCGGCCTCGTCATCCTGGGCTCGAACTGGACCCGCTGGCCGCTGATCCGCATCCTGGTCTTCAACCCGACGCTGTTCGACGTCGACAAGGTCAACGCGGCGTTGCAGGCGCGCGGCACCACGGTGCCCTTCGAGCTGCGGCTGCGCACCGGCACGCTGTGGCTGGCGGGCACGTTTTTCTTCTCGGCCGTGGCCAACTACTTCCTGACGCGCTGGATCGTGCACAGCCCGGCCGGCACCGAGGCCTTCAACGAAGAGCTGGGCAAGCTGACACTGATGAGCTACCCCATCATCGCGCTGCCGTCGATGGTGATGATGATGGCGCTGATGTTCTGGCTGGCGCGTGGCGCCAAGGCCCTGACCGGGCTGGAGCTGAACGACATGTTGCGCGGCTGAGGCCTTGGCCAGCTGACTCAGCGGCGCCGTGCCAGGCGCGGG
>CAYTWU010000535.1:0-2098 GCA_964442175.1 uncultured Rubrivivax sp. | reverse complement strand
CCATGAGCCGCTGATCTAGAATCCTGGGCCGCATGAAGAAACAAGGCGAACTGCGGTTCGCCTTTGTCATTTCTGGACACAGCGCTGGCTGTGCACACATCCGAGACCTGCACCGATGTTCGATTTTGTTCGCCAACACTCCCGGTTGATGCTCGGCCTGATCGTGCTGCTGATCATCCCGTCGTTCGTGTTCTTCGGCATCGACGGTTACTCGCGCATGTCCGAAGGGGGCAACGCCACCGTGGCCAAGGTGGATGGCAAGGCCGTCACGCAGGCCGAGTGGGACCTGGCGCACCGCCGCGCCGTGGAGAACATGCGCCAGCGCATGCCCGGGGCCGATGCCAGCCTGTTCGACAGCCCGCTGGCCAGGCAGCAATCGCTGGACGCTTTGGTGCGTGAACGTGTGCTGCTGGCTGCGGCCAACAGCGCCCACCTCTTCCCCACCGACGAGCGCCTGCAGCGCCTGTTTGTCACCGACCCGCAGTTCGCCGCCGTGCGCAACCCCGACGGCAGCGTGCGCAAGGAACTGCTGGCCGCCCAGGGCATGAGCTCCGAGATGTTTGCGCAGCAGCTGCGCACCGAGTACGGCATGCAGCAGGTGATGGGCGGCGTGGCGCGCTCCACCGTCGCCCCCGCGGCCGTGGCCGACGCCGGCCTGAACGCACTGCTGCAGCAGCGCGAGGTGCAGGTCGAGCGTTTTGACGCCGCGGTGTACCGCGCCAAGGTGGCGCCCACCGACGCCGAGCTCGAAGCCTGGCACAAGGCCAACACGAGCCAGTTCCGCGCACCGGAGCAGGCCAGCATCGAATACGTCGTGCTCGACGTGGCCGGCCTGGCCAAGGATGTGGCGGTGCCCGAGGCCGACCTGCAGCGCTATTACGAAGAAAACGCCAGCCGCTACACCGTGGCCGAAGAGCGCCGCGCCCGCCACATCCTGATCAAGGCCGAAAAAGAAGCCCCTGCCGCCGACCGCGCCAAGGCCAAGGCCCGCGCCGAAGAGCTGCTGACCCAGGCCCGCGCCAAACCGGCGGACTTTGCCGCGCTGGCCAAGGCCAACTCGCAGGACGAAGGCTCGGCCGCTCAGGGCGGCGACCTCGATTTCTTCGGCCGTGGCGCGATGGTCAAGCCCTTCGAAGACGCGGTCTACGCGATGAAGCCCGGCGAGATCAGCCCCGTGATCGAGACCGACTTCGGCTACCACATCATCCAGTTCACCGAGCAACGCGGCGGCCAGAAGAAGGCCTTCGCCGACGTGCGCCCCGAGATCGAGACCGAGGTCCGCAAGAGCCTGGCGCAGCGCAAGTACGCCGAGGCCGCCGAGCAGTTCAGCAACATGGTCTACGAGCAGGCCGACAGCCTGCAGCCGGTGATCGACAAGTTCAAGCTCGAGAAGCGCAGCGGCAGCGTGCAGCGCCAGCCGGTGCCGGGCGCCGAGGGCGCGCTGGCCTCGGCCAAGCTGCTGGAAGCCGTGTTCAAGGAAGACACGCTGCGCAACAAGCGCAACACCGATGCCGTGGAGGTGGGCACCAGCCAGCTGGCTGCCGCCCGCGTGGTGGGCTACCAGCCCGAGCGCACGCTGCCGCTGGCCGAGGTGAAGCCGCTGGTGCTGGCCCGCGTGGCCGCCGAACAGGCCGCGGCGCTGGCCCGCAAGGACGGTGAGCAGCGCCTGGCCGCAGCCAAGGCCAAACCCGACCTGGTGCTGCCCTTGACGGCCACCGTCTCGCGCGCCCAGTTGCAGACCCTGCCGCGTGCCGTGGTGGAAGCGGCGCTGAAGGCCAACCCCGACCAGCTGCCCGCCACGGTGGGCGTGGACCTGGGCACCGAAGGGTATGCCGTGCTGCGCGTGGCCAAGGTGCTGCCGCGCGACCCGGCCGCGGGCGGTGGCGAGGCGGCACTGCGCCAGCAGTTCGCGCAGGCGCTTTCCACGGCCGAGACCCAGGCCTTCTACGAGGCGTTGAAGAAGCGCTACAAGGTGACGGTCAATGCACCGGCCGCCGCTGCCTCCGCACCTTGACGGCAGGTGACCGGCTGCGCGCTATAATGCGCGGCTCTGCGGTGGCTGTAGCTCAGTTGGTAGAGTCCCAGATTGTGATTCTGG
>CAYTWU010000534.1:0-2112 GCA_964442175.1 uncultured Rubrivivax sp. | reverse complement strand
CAGCGAGAGCACGATGGCGCTGCCGGTGGCGGTGGCGCTCTGCAGCTGGAAGCGGACGATCGCGGCGATCACGTCGTCGCGGCTGGTGGTGGGCGCCTGCACCACGGCCGCGGTGCCGGCAAAGGCGATCACGCCCACGCGGGTGTCGTGCGGCAGCTCCTTCACGAAGGTCTTGGCGGCCTCCTGCGAGGCCACCAGCCGGTTGGGCTTGACGTCTTCGGCGCGCATGCTGCCCGACACGTCCATCGCCAGGATGATGGTGCGTTGCGACAGCGGCAGCGTGATCGTGGCCGTGGGCCGCGCCGTGGCCACCAGCAGCACCGCGAGCGCCATCAGCAGCAGGGCGGGTGGCACGTGCCGGCGCCAGCCCGGGCCCTTGCCCAGCGCGGCCTTGGCGATGGCCAGGTTGGCCAGGCGCACCGTCTGCTTGCGGCGGCGGCGCAGCAGCCAGACATACAGCAGCACGAGCAAGGGCAACAGCAGCAGCGACCACAGCAAGGTCGGCCATTGAAAGGTCATGACACCACTCCTCCCGCCGCAGCGGGGAACTTGGGGCCGAAGGCGCGGTGGCGGCGCAACTCGGCAAAACGCATCAGGGCGTCGAGCAGGTCGTCGTCGGTCGCCAGTTCCAGGGTGTCGGCACCGGCGCGGCCCAGCGCGGCGGCCAGGTCCTGCTCGGCCTGTTCGGCCAGCGCCGCATAACGTGCGCGGAACGCCGGATCGGTGGCGTCAACAAACAGCTGCTCGCCGGTTTCGGCGTCTTCCACCGTGACCAGACCGACATCGGGCAGGGCCATCTCGGCCGGGTCGAACAGCCGCACCGCCACCACGTCATGACGGCGCGCCAGGCGGCCCAGGGCCTCCTCCCAGCCCGGGGCGCTGATGAAATCGGAGACCACGAACACCATGCTGCGACGGCGCATCACCCCTTCGCCGGTGCGCAGCAGGTCGTACAGCGCCGTGCCGCTGCCGCCGCGCTGAGGTGGGCGCGGGCGGCGCATGCGCTCCAGCAGCGCCAGCACATGCACACGCGAGCTGCCGGGCTGCAGCACGGTGTCCACCTCGTGGCCGTACAGCACCGCCCCCACGCGGTTGCCGTGGCGGGTGATCACACGCGCCAGCGCGGCCACGAAGCCGGTGGAGACGGCGAGCTTGGTCACGTCGCCCGAGCCGAAGTTGACGCTGCCCGACAGGTCCAGCAGGAACCAGGCGGTGAGGTCCCGGTCTTCGTGGAACTGGCGCACGTGCGGCGATTGCAGCCGCGCGGTGACGTTCCAGTCGATGTGGCGCACGTCGTCGCCGAACTGGTACTCGCGCAGGTCCGCCAGGTCCACGCCGCCGCCGCGCAGCAGGGTGCGGTAGTCGCCCTGCAGCAGGCCGTCCAGACGGCGCAGCACCGTCCACTCCAGGCGCTGGAGCAGGGTGTCTGTCCGGGTGTCTGAACCAGGAGACGTCATGCAGCGACTTCCTGCGGGTGCGCCAGGGGCTTGTCCGGCACCGGGATCTTCTTCAGCACACGCTGCACCAGGTCGTCGGCACTCAGGCCCTCGGCCAGGGCTTCGTAGGAGGGCACCAGGCGGTGGCGCAGCACATCGGGCACCAGATCGACCATGTCCTCGGGCAGCGCGTAGCGCCGGCCGCGCAGCAGGGCCAGGGCCCGGGCGCCTTCGATCAGGCCGATGGTGGCACGCGGGCTGGCGCCGTAACTCAGGTACTTGGCGAGTTCGGGCAGTTCGTACTTGGCCGGCCGGCGCGTCGCGCTCACCAGCTTGACGGCGTACTGCATCAGCGACGGGTCGACGTACACCGCGCGGCACTCGCGCTGCAGGGCCTGTAACTGCGCGGTGTCGCAGACGGCGTTCACCGTCACCGGGGCGCCGGTCACACGTTCGGCAATCACGAACTCTTCTTCTTCGGTGGGGTAGTCCACCAGCACCTTCATCATGAAGCGGTCCACCTGCGCTTCGGGCAGCGGGTAGGTGCCTTCGGTCTCGATCGGGTTCTGCGTGGCCATCACGACGAAGGGCGCCGGCACCTTGTGCGTTTCGCCGGCGATCGTGACCTGGTGTTCCTGCATCGCCTCCAGCAGCGCGCTCTGCACCTTGGCTGGCG
>CAYTWU010000533.1:0-2119 GCA_964442175.1 uncultured Rubrivivax sp. | reverse complement strand
AGCAGGAAAAGGCCTCGGCCTCGGTGGTGCTGACGCTGCACCCGGGCCGCACGCTGGACCGCGCGCAACTGGCCGGCATCGTGCACCTGGTGTCGCGCAGCGTGCCCGACCTCAAGCCTGCCGACGTCAGCGTGATCGACAACACCGGCGCCCTGCTGAACCCGCAGGACAACGCCAGCGGCCTGGACTCGGCGCAGCTGGAGTACCGCAAGCAGATCGAATCGGGCAGCGTCAAACGTGTGCTGGAACTGCTGGAGCCGGTGGTCGGCCGCGACAACCTGCGCGCCACGGTGACGGCCGACATCGATTTCTCGCAGGTGGAGTCCACCGCCGAGGAGTACAAACCCAACCAGGGCGACGCGCCGGCCACGATCCGGGCATTGCGCACCGAAGAGTCCAGCCAGCCCGGTGCGGCCGTGCCCAGCGGCGTGCCCGGTGCACAGAGCAACCAACCCCAGGCCACACCGGCCGCGCCCATCACCGGCGCCGCCGCCCCGCTGCAGGCGGCGCAGGCCGGCGTGACCGGTGGCAACGGCCGGCGTGAATCGGAAACCCGCTTCGAGGTCGACAAGACCGTGCGCGTGACCCGTGGTGCCACCGGCAACGTGAAGCGCCTGAACGCCGCCGTCGTGATCAACCACCGCAGCACCACCGACGCCAAGGGCAAGACCACCACCGCGCCGCTGAGCCCCGAAGAAATCGAAAAACTGACCGCGCTGGTGCAGCAGGGCATAGGCTTCAACGCCGAGCGGGGCGACCAGGTGAAGGTGATCAACGTGCCCTTCCACGCCGAGCCCGTGCCGCCGGTGGAGGCCGTGCCGCTGTGGCAACAGCCCTGGGTGCAGGACCTGCTGCGCTCCGGCGCCACGCCCGCTGCCCTGGTGCTGGTGGCCTTGATTGCGCTGTTTGGCTTCGTGCGCCCGGCCTTGAAGGCCGCGCTGACCCCGCCGCCGCCGGCCCCGGGCGAGAAGCTGGACGCCGTGGTGGACGACGCACAAAGCCTGCCGCTGGTGGAAGCACCGGTGCCGGCCCTGGAAGCCCCGGCGCCGAACGACAAGCTCGAAGCCGCCCGCCGCCTGGCCAAGGAGAACCCGGCCGCCGTGGCCAACATCATGCGCAGCTGGGTGAGCCCGGAAGCCTCCACCTGAGCACGCACGATGGCCAGCAGCGGCAGCATGGACGAAAAAGGCCTGGAGGACGCAGCGATCCTGCTGATGTCCCTGGGTGAAGAAGAAGCGGCCGAGGTGTTCAAGCACCTCGGGCCGAAGGAAGTGCAACGCCTGGGCGAGACCATCGCCCGCATGAAGACCGTCACGCGTGACCGGCTGGAATCGGTGATCGACAAGTTCGACACCGTGGCGCAGGACCAGAACATGCTGGTCTCCGACACCGACGAGTACGTGAAGTCCGTGCTGCGCAAGGCGCTGGGCGAGGACAAGGCCAACCTGCTGATCGACCGCATCCTGCAAGGCAGCGATGTGACGGGCATCGAGAGCCTGAAGTGGATGGACGCTGCGTCGGTGGCCGAGCTGCTGCGCAACGAACACCCGCAGATCGTGGCCGCGATCATCGTGCACCTGGAAAACGACCAGGCGGCCGACATCCTGAAGCTGCTGACCGAGCGCCAGCGCAACGAGGTGCTGGTGCGCGTGGCCACGCTGGACGGCATCCAGCCCACCGCGCTGAAGGACCTGAACGAGGTGATGAGCAAGGTGCTGGCCGGCGGCGACCGCATGAAGAAGGCCAACATGGGCGGTGTCAAGGCCGCGGCCGAGATCCTGAACATGCTGGGCAGCGCCATCGAGACCTCGGTGCTGGACTTCGTGCGCGAGAACGACAACGACCTGGCGCAGAAGATCATGGACAACATGTTCACCTTCGACGACCTGGTGAACCTGGACGACAAGGGCATCCAGTCGCTGCTGCGCGAGATCCAGACCGAATCGCTGGTCATCGCGCTCAAGGGCGCCACGCCCGAGCTGCGCGAGAAGATCTTCAAGAACATGTCGACGCGCGCCGCCGAGACCCTGCGCGAGGACCTGGAATCACGCGGCCCGGTGCGCGTGTCCGAGGTCGAGGCCGAACAGAAGGAGCTGCTCAAGGTGGTGCGCCGCCTGTC
>CAYTWU010000532.1:0-2121 GCA_964442175.1 uncultured Rubrivivax sp. | reverse complement strand
AGGCCCTGCCGGCCATCCGCGCCAGTGCCGCCGTGGTGCAGGCCGCCGCCGCAGGCGATGCCGCGGTCTACGGCGTCAACACCGGCTTCGGCAAACTCGCCAGCACGCGCATCAGCGCCGAAGACCTGGCCACGCTGCAGCGCAACCTGATCCGCAGCCACAGCGTGGGCGTGGGCGCGCCGCTGCAGCCGGCCGTGGTGCGGCTGATGCTGGCGCTGAAGGCGGCGAGCCTGGCGCGCGGTTACTCCGGCGTGCGCCCCGTGGTCATCGACACGCTGCTGGCCGTGCACAACGCCGGCCTGGTGCCGGTGGTGCCCAGCCAGGGCTCGGTGGGTGCGTCGGGCGATCTCGCGCCGCTGTCGCACATGACGCTGGCGCTGATGGGCGAGGGTGAGTTTTTGGTCGATGGTCATCGTCGGCCCGCCGCCGAGATGCTGCGCGCCAAGGGCATCCCCCCGCTGGTGCTGGAGGCCAAGGAAGGCCTGGCGCTGATCAACGGCACGCAGACCAGCACCGCGCTGGCGCTGCACGCGCTGCTCAGCTTCGAGCCGGTGCTGGAGGCGGCCCTGGTGGTGGGCGCGTTGACGGTGGACGCGGCCCGTGGCAGCGACGGCCCCTTCGACCCGCGCATCCACGCGCTGCGCGGCCAGCCGGGCCAGATCGACGTGGCCCAGTACTACCGCGCACTGCTGCAAGGCAGCGCGATCCGCGCCTCTCACACCGAAGGCGACGACCGTGTGCAGGACCCGTACTGCCTGCGCTGCCAGCCGCAGGTGGTGGGCGCCTGCCTGGACCAGCTGCGCCACGCGGCGCTGGTGCTGGTGCGGGAGGCCAACGCCGTCACCGACAACCCGCTCGTCTTCTCGGAGGACGGGGCCATGCTCAGTGGCGGGAACTTCCACGCCGAGCCTGTTGCGCTGGCCGCCGATGCGATGGCCTGCGCCATCGCCGAGGTGGGCGCCATCGCCGAGCGCCGCATCGCGATGCTGATCGACAGCAGCGTCTCGCGCCTGCCGCCGTTTTTGTGTGCCGACGCCGGGCTGAACAGCGGCTTCATGATCGCGCACGTCACGGCCGCCAGCCTGGCCAGCGAGAACAAGTCGCTCGCGCACCCGGCCAGCGTGGACAGCCTGCCCACCAGCGCCAACCAGGAAGACCATGTCAGCATGGCCACCTTCGCGGCGCGGCGGCTGCAGGCCATGATCCAGAACGTCACCCACATCCTGGGCATCGAGCTGCTGGCCGCGGCCCAGGGCGTGGAGTTCCTGCGCCCGCTGCAAAGCTCGCCGCCGCTGGAGGCCGTGCACGCGCTGCTGCGCGCACGCTGCCCCGCGATGATGCAGGACCGCTACCTGGCGCCCGACATCGAGGCCGCCAGCGCGCTGGTGGCCGACGGCTCGCTGGCCCGCATCTTGCGAACCCTGCCCGCGCTGCCCACACTCTGGATCCCCGCTTGACCGACCCCTTGCACGCCACCCTGAGGAGCCCCATGAAAAAGACCTTGATCGCCGCCGCCATCACCTTCGCCGCGCTGAGCGCTTCGGCCCAGACCGCCGTGTCCATCGGCATCTCCGGCTGGACCGGTTTTGCCCCGCTCACGCTGGCCAAGGAAGCCGGCCTGTTCAAGAAACACGGCCTGGACGTGACGATCAAGAAGATCCCCCAGAAAGACCGCCATCTGGCCATCGCCAGCGGCGACATCCAGTGTGCCGCCACCACGGTGGAGACCTGGATCGTCTGGAACGCCAACGGCGTGGCCACCACGCAGATCTTCCAGCTCGACAAGAGCTTTGGCGCCGACGGCATGGTGGTCAAGCCCGGCATCAACAGCATCAAGGACCTGAAGGGCAAGACCGTGGCTGCCAGCGCGCCCGGCACGGCGCCGTATTTCACGCTGGCCTGGATGCTGGCCAAAAACGGCCTGACGCTGAAGGACGTGAACATCGTCAACCTGGAGCCGCAGGCCGCCGCCAACGCCATCCTGGCCGGCGCCGCCAACCTGGACGCCGCGATGACCTACGAGCCTTACCTGGGCGCGGTGCGCGCCAAGCCCGAGGCCGGCAAGATCATCGCCACCACGCTGGACTACCCGATGATCATGGACACCTTCGGCTGCACGCC
>CAYTWU010000531.1:0-2130 GCA_964442175.1 uncultured Rubrivivax sp. | reverse complement strand
CACCGGCCTGCGCCAGCCGCTTCTGCAACGGCGGCGTCGCGTCCAGGCCGCGCGCCTCCAGCGTGCGGGGCACCAGGGCCATGCGCGCCGTCACGTCGCCAGCGGTTTTTTCGGTCATCGCCCACAGGCCGTCGTGCGCGTCGAAGTCGCCGTAGGCGTGGCCCAGCCGCTGCAGGTGCTCGGCCAGCAGGCCGAAGTGCAGCGCTTCTTCAGACGCCACCTGCAGCCAGTCGCGGTAGTAGGCCGCCGGCAGGCCTGGGAAGCGCCAGATCGCATCCAGCGCGAGGTTGATGGCGTTGAACTCGATGTGCGCGATGGCGTGCAGCAGCGCGGCTCGGCCCGCGGTGGTGAAGGGGGAGCGCCGCGGCAAGGCTGACGGGTCCACCAGCGTCGGTCGGGCGGGCCGGCCCGGCAGGGAGCCGCCGGGCTGCAGCGCCGCCCCGGCCACCAGCGGCGGCGGCGCAGCATGCAGCGCGCGCACGGCCGTTGCCTTGGCGGCCGGGTCGGCGCATTGCAGCAGGTCCAGCGCACGCTGGCGGAGCTCCATCCCTAGAATCCTCGGTTTGCGTGGATTATGGGAGCCGCCATGGCGATTTATTCACTCGGCGAAGACCGGCCGCAACTCGGCGCCGGGGCCTGGGTGGCGCCCGGCGCCACGGTGCTGGGCCGCGTGCGCCTGGGCGCAGCCGCCAGCGTCTGGTACAGCGCGGTGCTGCGGGGCGACAACGACCTGATCCAGGTCGGCGCACGCAGCAACATCCAGGACGGCAGCGTGCTGCACACCGACCACGGCTTGGCGCTGACCGTGGGGGACGACGTGACCGTTGGCCACCAGGTGATGCTGCACGGCTGCAGCGTGGGCGATGGCTCGCTGATCGGCATCCAGAGCGTCATCCTGAACGGTGCGCGCATTGGCAAACATTGCCTGGTGGGGGCGAAGTCCCTGGTCACCGAAGGCAAGGAGTTCCCCGACGGGGCCTTGATCATGGGCAGCCCGGCCAAGGTGGTGCGCATGTTGTCGGCCGAGCAGATCCAGCTGCTGCAGATGAGCGCTGCGCACTACGTGCAGCAGGCGGCGCGGCACCGGCTGGCGCAGAAGGTGGATTGATGTCCGAGCTGCACAAATTCCTGTTCGAAGGCCTGCCGGTGCGCGGCATGCTGGTGCGTCTGACCGATGGCTGGCAGGAGGTGCTGCGCCGCCGCGCCACGCGCGAGCCCTGGGCACCCGAGCTGCAATCGCTCGTGGGCCAGCTCTGCGCGGCCGGCGTGCTGATGCAGTCCAACATCAAGTTCGACGGCGCGCTGGTGCTGCAGATCCAGGGCGATGGCCCGGTACCGCTGGCGGTGGCCGAGGTCCAGCCCGACCTGCAGTTCCGTGGCACCGCCACCGTGACCGGTGAGGTCCCGGCCGGGGCACAACTGGCCGCGATGGTCAACCTGCACGGCCGCGGCCGCTGTGCGATCACGCTGGACCCGGCGCAGCGCCAGCCCGGCCAGCAGCCCTACCAGGGCGTGGTGGCGCTGCACGGCGACCAGGGCGAGCCGCTGCAGCAGCTGTCCGAGGTGCTGGAGCACTACATGCTGCAGTCCGAACAGCTGGACACGCGCCTGGTGCTGGCGGCCAACGGCGAGCTGGCCGCCGGCCTGCTGATCCAGCGCCTGCCGGTGGAAGGGGCGGGCAACCTGGGCGGTGCCCGCAACGAAGACCAGATCGGCCTGTCCGAAGCCTTCAACCGCGTGGCCCACCTGGCCGCCACCCTGACCGCCGAAGAGCTGCTGACGCTGGACGCCGACACCATCCTGCGCCGCCTGTTCTGGGAAGAAGACGTGCGCCGCTTCGAGCCGCTGGTGCCTGCGTTTGCCTGCCGCT
The DNA here is from genome assembly GCA_964442175.1 of uncultured Rubrivivax sp. Taxonomy (GTDB): domain Bacteria; phylum Pseudomonadota; class Gammaproteobacteria; order Burkholderiales; family Burkholderiaceae_C; genus Rubrivivax. Next base: position 260 of record CAYTWU010000531.1, on the reverse strand, counting down.
GTTCGCGTGCACGCGTCGGCAACATGCTGCGCGGCCTGGGGCGCGAAGAAAGTGATTCGCTGATCGCCGAGCGGGGCGAGGTCGAGGTGGGCTGCGAGTTCTGCGGCCTGCAGTACCGGTTTGACGCGGTGGACGTCGGCGAACTTTTCACCCCGGCGGCGCAGCAGCCCCCGGGTTCGACGGCGTTGAACTGAGCGGGTGCAGCCGCGCCAGCAGCGGCTGCACCTGCGGGATGGTCAGCATGGTGCTGGCCACCGCCA
>CAYTWU010000530.1:0-2144 GCA_964442175.1 uncultured Rubrivivax sp. | reverse complement strand
CCATCACGTTGCCCTGCGAGACGAACTCGACGAACTCCGTCATGCGCAGGCCCAGGCCGGTGAGCGTGATGCCGCCGACGATGATGCCGGCCGTGGCCGTGGCCACGCCGATGCCGATCATGTTGCGCGAGCCATCGGTGAGGCCACCGATGACCTCGCGTGCGCCCGTCATCCAGGCATCGCCGGTGGGCAGGCCACGCAGCAGTGCGATCAGCGGCCGCTGCGTCAGCATCAGCACGATCAGCACGGCGATGGCCCAGAAGGCCGACAGCGAAGGCGACATCTCCTCGACCATCAGGCACCAGATCAACGTGCCGATGGGCATCAGGAAGTGCAGGCCGGCGCGCACCGTGGGCCAGGTGTCCAGCGCGCGCGGGTTCTCGATGTCGATGTCGTCCGGCAGGTCCGGGCTGCGCGCCGCCTGTTGGATGCTGATGCCGTAGAGCACCAGCACCACCGCGCCAATGGCCCCCGGCGCGGCCGCACCCAGCATGGCCTTGAAGAAGGCGAACAGGTAGTACAGCGCGCACACCACCAGCACGCTGCCCGAGAGCCCGAGGCCGAAGCGCGTGGCCACCGTGCCCCAGGTCTTGGGCGCACGCTCGATGATGGGGTTCATGCCCAGCTTCAGCGCCTCCAGGTGCACGATGTAGAGCAGGCCGATGTAGCTCAGCGTGGCCGGCAGGATGGCGTTGCGCACGATCTCGGAATACGGGATGCCCACGTACTCCACCATCAGGAAGGCGGCCGCGCCCATCACCGGCGGCATGATCTGGCCGTTGACCGAGCTCATGGTCTCGATCGCACCGGCCTTGATGCCGCCATAGCCGGCCTTCTTCATCAGCGGGATCGTGAAGATGCCGCCCGAAACCACGTTGCTGACCGAGCTGCCGCTGATCATGCCGTTCAAGGCCGACGACACCACGGCCACCTTGGCCGGGCCGCCGCGCAAATGGCCCAGGGCCGCAAAGCTGACCTGCATCATGTAGTTGCCGCCGCCGGCACGGTCCAGCAGCGTGCCGAACAGCACGTAGACGAAGATCGCGCCGGTGGAAACGCCCAGCGCGATGCCGTACACGCCTTCGGTGGTCAACCACAGGTGCGACAGCAGCCGGTTCAGGCTGGCGCCCTTGTGCGACAGCACCTCGGGCATGTAGGGGCCGAGCATCGCGTAGGCGATGAAGATGCCGGCCAGCGCCGCCATCGGCCAGCCCACCGCGCGGCGCGTGGCTTCCAGCAGCAGCACCAGGCCCGCGGTGGCGACCACGATGTCCTGCGTGCTGGGCTGGCCGGGGCGTGTGGCCAGTTCGCCGTAGAACAACAGCAGGTAGGCGCCGGCGAAGGCACCGACCACGGCCAGCACCCAGTCCGCCGCCGGCACGTGGGCCCGCGGCGACGACTTGAACGCCGGCCAGGCCGTGAAGGCCAGGAACAGCGCAAAGCCCAAGTGCAGGGCGCGGGCCTCGGTGTCGTTGAGGATGCCGATGCCGAAGGTGAAGGGCAGCGGCGAGGCGTACCAGAGCTGGAACAGCGCCCAGGCCATCGAGGCGATGAAGATGATGCCGGCCGTCACCCCCGTGGGCTTGCGCCCGCCGGTGTCGGTGTCGGCCACGAGTTTCTGCAGCAATTCAGGGGCTTTTTCCAGATCGGTCGCCATGCACGCGCCTCTTTCAGGTCCGGGAAACAAAAAAGGGGCGAAGGTCCGCTTCGCCCCTCTTCCAACGGCAGGGCCGGGCTTACTTGATCCAGCCCTTTTCCTTGTAGTACTTGGCCGCGCCTTCGTGCAGCGGGGCGGAGTTGCCGTTCTTGACCATGGCTTCCGGCGTCAGGTTGGCCAGCGCCGGGTGCAGCTTCTTGAACTCGTCGAAGTTGTCGAACACGGCCTTCACCACCTGGTACACCGTGTCGGCCGGGGCCTTGCTGGAGGCCACCACAGTGGCCAGCACACCGTAGGTCTGCGCCGGATTCGGGTTGTTCGGGTACAGGCCGCCGGGGATCGTGGCCTTGGCGTAGTAGGGCTTCTCGGCCACCAGCTTGTCCACGGCCGGGCCGGTGATGGACACCAGCTTGGCGCCGCAAGAGGTGGTGGGGTCCTGGATGTTGGCGCTGGGGTGGCCCACGGCGTAGTAGAAGCCGTCGATCTT
>CAYTWU010000529.1:0-2149 GCA_964442175.1 uncultured Rubrivivax sp. | reverse complement strand
AGCAAGGGCCTGAACGAGCTGCTGCGGGACTTCCGCTCCAACCGCAACCACCTGGCGATCGCGATCGACGAGTTCGGCAACACCGCCGGGCTGGTGACCATCGAAGACGTGCTGGAAGAGATCGTCGGCGAGATCGAGGACGAGTTCGATGACGAAGACGGCGTCAGCGGCATCGTCACGCTGGCCGACGGCGCCCAGCGTGTGGCCGGCGACACCACGATCGAGGACGTCAACGCCACCTTCGCCACCGAGTTCTCCGAGGCCGAGTTCGACACCATCGGCGGCCTGGTCGCGCACGAGCTGGGCCATGTGCCACGGCGCGGCGAGGTGGCCGACTGCGGGCCGCTGCGTTTCCAGGTGATGCTCACCCGCGGTGGCGCGGTGCGCTGGTTCCGCGTCACGCGCCGGCCGGCCGACGCCACCCCGGCCGAGGACGAAGGCGGTTGAGCCCGCGCCGGCTGGCCGCGTGGGCGGCGGGCCTGGCGCTGCTGGGGGCGCTGCAGACCCTGGCGTTTGTGCACACCGCCACCTGGCCGCTGCCCCTGCTGGCGGTGGCGGTGCTGGCCGCTGCCGTCGCCCGCGTGTCGCCTCGGCGTGCCGCGCTGCTGGGCTGGTCCTTTGGCGTGGGTTGGCTGGGCGCGGGCACCTGGTGGCTCTTCATCAGCCTGCACCGCTATGGCGGCCTGCCGGCGCCGCTGGCGGTGGCGGCGGTGTTGTTGCTGGCCGCTGCGCTCTCGCTCTACCTGGCGTTGGCGATGGGCCTGTTTGCGCGCTGGCGCAGCGGCCGGGCCGGGCCCGATGCGCTGCTGTTCGCCGGCCTGTGGTTGTTGGCCGACCTGGCGCGGGGCGTGTTGTTCACCGGCTTCCCCTGGGTGGCCGCGGGGTATGCGCAGCTCGATGGCCCGCTGGCGGTGCTGTTGCCCTTCGTCGGTGTCTACGCCGTCGGCGCGTTGGGCGCGGCCCTGTCCAGCCTCGTGGCGTCCGGCTGGCGGCCGACCACGGCGGCCGGGCTGGTGCTGGCGGGCCTGGCGCTGGCGCCGGTGCCCGACTTCACCCGCCCCACGGGCACCCTCAGCCTGGCCCTGCTGCAGCCCCATGTGTCGCAGGACGAGAAGTTCTCGCTCGACCGCATGCCGGCCACGCTGGACTGGGTGGCACGCAGCCTGCTGGACGCGCAGGCCGACCTGGTGATCGCGCCCGAGACCGCGGTGCCGCTGCTGCCGGACCAGCTGGAAGCCTTTGCGCCGGGGTACTGGGCCGCGCTGAAGTCGCACTTCAGCGCACCCGGCCGCGCGGCCCTGGTCGGCGTGCCGCTGGGTGACATGTCGTCGGGCTATACCAACTCGGTGGTCGCGCTGTCGGCTGCGGCACCCTACCGCTACGACAAACAGCACCTGGTGCCCTTCGGCGAGTTCATCCCCACCGGCTTCCGCTGGTTCACCGAGATGATGAACATCCCGCTCGGCGACTTTGCCCGCGGCGTGCCGGCGGCGCCCTCGTTCAGCCTGCGGGGCGAACGCATTGCACCCAACATCTGCTACGAAGACCTGTTCGGCGAAGAGCTCGCGCTGCGTTTTGCCGACCCCGCCGCAGCGCCGACGCTGCTGGTCAACGTCAGCAACATCGGCTGGTTCGGCGACAGCATCGCCGTGCCGCAGCACCTGGCCATCTCCCGGGTGCGCAGCCTGGAGCTGCAGCGGCCCATGGTGCGCGCCACCAACACCGGCGCCACCGCCGTGGTGGACCACCGCGGCGTGGTGACGGCGCTGCTGCAGCCGCACCAGCGCGGCGTGCTGCAGGCCCAGGTGCAGGGCCGCGACGGGCGCACGCCCTTTGCCGCCTGGGCGGCGGTGGCCGGGCTGTGGCCGCTGCTGGCGGCGGCGCTGCTGGCGCTGCTGCCGGCGACCATCGCGCGCAGGCGGCACACGCCGCGCCCGTAAACTTGGCGGTTTCCGTTGCCGAACCCGCCCGCCCCCGCCATGTTGACCTTCCAGCAAATCATCCTGAAACTGCAGTCCTATTGGGACGCGCAGGGCTGCGCCTTGCTGCAGCCCTACGACATGGAAGTGGGCGCGGGCACCAGCCACACGGCCACCTTCCTGCGCGCGCTCGGCCCGGAGCCCTGGAAGGCCGCTTATGTGCAGCCCAG
>CAYTWU010000528.1:0-2155 GCA_964442175.1 uncultured Rubrivivax sp. | reverse complement strand
CCTTCATGATGTTGGGCAGCGTCACGTAACGCGGCTCGTTCAGGCGCAGGTCGGTCGTCACCACGGCCGGCAGCGCCAGGCTGAGCGTCTCCAGACCACCGTCGACCTCGCGCGTGATCACGGCCTGGCCGCCTTCGATGACCACCTTGCTGGCAAACGTGCCCTGGCCCCAGCCGGCGAGTGCGGCGAACATCTGGCCGGTCTGGTTGCAGTCGTCGTCGATGGCCTGCTTGCCCAGGATCACCAGCTGCGGCTGTTCCTTGTCGGCGATGGCCTTGAGCAGCTTGGCCACCGCCAGCGGCTGCAGCTCGACATCGGTTTCGACCAGGATGGCGCGGTCGGCGCCGATGGCCATCGCGGTGCGCAGCGTTTCCTGGCACTGCGTGACCCCGCAGGAGACGGCGATCACCTCGGTGACCACGCCCTTTTCCTTCAAGCGCACCGCCTCTTCGACGGCGATTTCGTCGAAGGGGTTCATGCTCATTTTGACGTTCGCGATGTCGACCCCGCTGCCGTCGGACTTCACGCGCACTTTCACGTTGTAGTCGACGACGCGCTTGACCGGTACCAGCACCTTCATGTCGCGTTGCTCCTGTGGATCTCTGACGATGGGGAATTGGGGTCGATTTTAGGCAGCGGCCAAAATCGAACGACCGTGCTATTTTATACCGTGCAACGCCGCCTGTGCGCCCCGGTCGACATTCACCTGCCGCAACAGCACCAGGCCGAGCACAAAAAACACGCCGGTGGACAGGATGGCCAGGCGGTGGTTGCCCGCGGTGAGCAGCGTGACCACACCGTAGGTGAGCGGACCCACGATGGACGACAGCCGGGTTGCAAAGGCCCACAGCCCGAAGAACTCGGCGCGCTGCGCGGCCGGGGCAAACAGCGCCGCCAGCGCCCGCCCGGCCGACTGGCTCGCGCCCATGCACAGGCCGGCCACCACGGCCGCGATCCAGAACAGCGTGGCCGTCTGCGCCAGGTAGGCCAGCAGCGTCATCAGCACCCAGCCCCAGAGCGTGAAGGCCAGCGCGGGCCGGTGACCGATGCGGTCCTGCCAGTAGCCGAAGCCGAAGGCGCCCACCGCCGACGCGATGTTGACCAGGAAGACCAGCATCATGGTCTGGGTCTGCTTGAAGCCCAGCACCTGCTCGGCATACACCGCCGCCAGCGCGATCACCACCGCGATGCCCGCCTGGTAGGCCACGGCCGTGGCCATCAGCCACACAAAATCGCCGTAGCGCTGCGCCTCGCGCCAGGTGCGCTGAAGGCGCCGCAATGAGGCGCGCAGGCCGCTGTCGCCCTGGCTGCGAGCTTGGGGCACGGCCCGCTCCTTCAGCAGCACAAACGTGGCCAGCGAAGCGAGCGCGTAGACGGCCGAGGTGATCAGCATCGTCACCGGCACGAACTGTGTGGCCGGCATGCCCTGCCCTTGCGCCCAGATCACGAAGCCGAGGCTCAGGCCCAGCGTCAACATGCCGCCAAAGTAGCCGAAGCTCCAACCCCAGCCTGACACGCGGCCCAGGGCATCCCGCCGGGCCAGTTCCGGCAGAAAGGCGGCGATCAGCGCATCGCCGTAGGCGTAACAGAGGTTGGAGACCACGACGGCCACCACCGCCAGCCAGAGGTCACCCGGCCCGGCCAGCGCCAGCGCAGCGGTGGCGATCACGCAGCCCAGCGTCGAGAGCACCAGCAGCCGCTTCTTGGCGGCACGCAGGTCGGCATAAGCGCCGAGCGTGGGCATGGTCAGCATCACCAACGCGCTGGACAGCGACAGGGCCGCCGTCCAGGCGAAGGTGGCCCAGGTGGCGTTGCCGGCCACCACGCCGACGAAGTAGGTGTTGAACACCGCCGTCAGCACGACCGTGGTGTAGCCGGAGTTGGCGAAGTCGTACATCGCCCAGCCGAAGACTTCGCGTCGCCGCACGCCGGGGTTCAGGGACTCGGAACCGAACAAGGCCATCGTGGGCATCCTGGTGCGCAAGACATGGTGCCCGGAACCGGGATCGAACCGGTATGCCCCGATGAAAGGGCGGCGGATTTTAAGTCCGCTGCGTCTGCCTGTTTCGCCATCCGGGCCGGGAGGGGAGATCGCGCCGGACTATAGCGACCCAGACGCGACAAAGGCCCCGTGCAGGGGCCTTTGTGTCTTGGA
>CAYTWU010000527.1:0-2187 GCA_964442175.1 uncultured Rubrivivax sp. | reverse complement strand
GGGCGGCCGACGAGCCCGACCGCGCCGCCATCGTCGCGGCGCTGGCGCGGGCCGACGGCGTGGTGGCGCAGGCCGCGGCCGAGCTCGGCCTGTCGCGCCAGGCGCTGTACCGCCGGCTGGAACGGTTCGGCATCGCGAGGCCGGCATGAACGCGCAGAAGACCCGCCGTTGGTCCCCCGGCCTGCGCATGCGGCTGTGGTGGCTGGCCGTGGTGGTCGCGGCCTTGTCGGCCACGCTGGCGCTGCTGCTGCAGTCGCTCACCGGCTCCAGCTGGGCGGCCCGCCTCGGCGGGGTGCTGGGCGCTGCGCTGGTCGGCGCCTGGCTGCTGGACCGGCTGGCGGCACCGGCGCTGTCGCTCTTTCGCGCGCTCGCCGGCACGGTGACGGCCTACCGCGACGGTGATTTCAGCTTCGACATCGCCTGGCCGCACGACGATGAACTGCGTGAGCTGGTGGATGGCCACAACGCGCTGGGCCGCACGCTGCGCGAGCAGCGCATGGGCCTGATCCAGCGCGAGCTGCTGCTGGACACCATGGTGCAGAACACGCCGGTGGCCATGCTGCTGGTGGGCGACAACCAGCGTGTGGCCTTCGCCAACCTGGCGGCGCGCCGCTTGCTGCACGGCGGCCGGCCTTTGGAAGGCCAGCCCACCGCGGCGGTGTTCGACGCCCAGGCGCCGGCCCTGGCCGAGGCGCTGCGCGCGGGCCGCGATGGCCTGTGCACGGTGCCGGCCAGCGCGCCCGGGGACGAAGACGAGGTCTTCCACCTGGCCGCCAAGGACTTTGCGCTCAACGGCCGCCACCACCGGCTGCTGCTGGTGCGGCGCTTCACCGGCGAGCTGCGGCGGCAGGAGGTGCAGACATGGAAGAAGGTGATCCGCGTCATCAGCCACGAGCTGAACAACTCGCTGGCCCCCATCGCGTCGATGGCCTTTTCCGGCCGTGAGCTGGCGCGCCGCGGCCAGCCCGAGCGCCTGCCGGAGATCCTGGACGCCATCGAGGCCCGGGCGCGTGAGCTGGAGGCCTTTGTGCGCGGGTATGCCGATGTCGCCAAGCTGCCCGCGCCGGTGCCCGAGCCCATTCACTGGCCGGCCTTCGTGCAGCGGCTGCAGGCCCAGCTGGCCTTTGGCGTCGACGGTGACCCGCCCACGCGGCCGGTGAACGCCGACCCGGCGCAGCTGGCGCAGGCGCTGATCAACCTGCTGAAAAACGCGCACGAGTCCGGCTCGCCACCACAGGCGGTGCGGCTGCGCGTGATGGCCTTGCCTGGCGAGTGGCGCATCGAGGTGCAGGACCGCGGCAGCGGCATGAACGAGGCCGTGATGGCGCAGGCCCTGGTGCCGTTCTACTCCACCAAGCGCGGCGGCTCGGGCCTGGGCCTGGCGCTGGTGCGCGAGATCGCCGAGGCCCATGGCGGGCGCATCGCACTCGCCCAGCGGGAAGGCGGCGGCACCTGCGTGACGCTGGTGCTGCCGGGCTGAACCAGCAGGTCAGTGCATGAAGCCGATGGGTGAGCGTCGGCCATGCGCCTCGGGCAGGTCGGCCACGGCCAGCTGGGCGCGGCCGGCGAGCCGGGCGTTGCCGAAGGCCGTCATCCACGCGCGGCGCATCTCGCGCGGCGCCAGGCCGCCGATGGCGTCCAGCACGTCGGCCGGTGGCTCGGGTTCGAAGCGGCGGCCCCAGTCGTGTGCGCCCCGGATCGAGGCGTACAGGCGCCGCGCGATGGTGCGTGCCGCCTCGGGGCCGGGCATCGCCACCTCGAACACGTTCATGCGGTTCAGGATGGGATCGGGGATGGCGCGTTCGTCGTTGGCCGTGGCCACCCAGATCACCTGGCTGGCGTCGATGGCCACCTCGGCGAACTCGTCGGTGAAGGCCTGCGCGGTGTCGTGCTCCAGCAGGCTGTAGAGCGCGCCCAGCGGGTCGTAGGCGTGTTCGCCGCGGGCCTTGTCGATCTCGTCCACCACCATCACCGGGTTGGCGTACTGGCCATCGACCAGGGTCTCGAAGACCTTGCCCGGCCGTGCGCCCTTCCACTGCGACGACGCGCCGCTCAGCACCCAGCCGGCCGTGAGGCTGCTCATGCTGATGAAACCCAGGCCGGTGCCCAGCAGCTGCGCCACCTCGCGTGCAAAGTGGGTCTTGCCGACACCGGGCGGGCCCAGCAGCAGCATGGGCGTGATCTCCA
>CAYTWU010000526.1:0-2189 GCA_964442175.1 uncultured Rubrivivax sp. | reverse complement strand
TGCTCACGAACAGGTCGGCCTGCACACGCCGCGCCTTGCGCACCCGTTCGTTCAGCGGCACAAAGAAGTCGCCGTCGCGCGTGAGCATCACGCGCATGCCGGGCAGGGCGTTGAGTGTGTCGCGCAGCTTCAGCGCGATGGCCAGCACCACGTCCTTCTCGCGCAGGCCGGTGGGGCCGATCGCGCCCGGGTCCTCGCCGCCATGGCCGGGGTCGAGCGCGACGATGATCAGCCGGTCCACCACCCGTTGTTCTTCTGCCGTGGCGGGCCCGGGCGGGCGGGGTGTGCCGCGGGCAGGCGCGGCCGAGGCCGGTGGGGTGGGCACGGGGGCCGCCGCGGGCAGGCCGGGTTTGTCCACCCGTGCGATCAGTTCGCCCAGCGCATCACGCACCGCGCGCGCGGCCTGCGCCTCGGCGGCTTCTTTCTCGCGGATCAGTGCCAGCAACGGGTCGGGCGCCTCGGTGGGGTAGAGGTCGAAGACCAGCCGGTGCCGGTAGGCCGCCACCGGCGCCAGCGCAAACTGCTGCGGCAGCACCGGTTGTTTCAGGTCCAGCACCAGGCGCACCAGGCCTGGCTGGTACTGGCCCACACGCACCGCGGCCACGTAGGGGTCGTCGGGCTGCACCTGGCCCACCAGTTCGCGCAGTGCGCTGTCCAGCGTCAGGCCGGGCAGGTCGATCACCAGGCGCGGCGGGTCGTTCACCAGCGTGTGCGTGGCGCTGAGCAGGGTGTCCGACTCGATGGTGACGCGGGTGTAGTCCCGCGCCGGCCACATGCGCACGCCGACGATGCCCGCGCCCCGCGCCAGCAGCGGCGGCGTGAGCAGCAGCACCAGCACACTGCGGCGCGGCAGCTTCATGCGATCAGCGCCAGGCCGCGCGGCGTGAGCGCCTGCACCTCGACCTCGCGGCGGTGTTCGTCGATGGCGTTCAGCCACAGTCGCAGGTCCGGCCGGGGCAACTGGCCTGCGGCCTTGTCCGGCCACTCGGCCAGCTTCAGGCCCGGGGCGCTGAACAGGTCGCGAAAGCCGGCGTCCACCCATTCGCGCGGGTCGGAGAACCGGTAGAAATCAAAGTGCGAGATGCTGAGCCCGCCCACCTGGTGCGGCTCCAGCACCGCGTAGCTCGGGCTCTTGATGCGGCCCGTCACGCCCAGGGCCTGCAGCAGGTGGCGCACGAAGGTGGTCTTGCCAGCCCCCAGCGGGCCATGCAGCTCGAGGTAGGCGTCCTGCAGGCCCGGGCGGCGGGCCAGCGCGGCGGCCCAGGCGGCACAGGCGGCCTCGTCGGGCCAGTGCAGGCGCTGGCTTCCTAGAATCGGGTCATGCACGAGGGTGGTCACGTCGACGGGCAACAACTCCTGGACCGCTTGCGGGCGTGGGCGCATCAGGCGGGATTCTCCCAGATCGGGGTGTCCGACGTGGACCTGGCGGCCGAAGAACCCGGGCTGCAGGCCTGGCTGGCGGCCGGCTTCCACGGCAGCATGCACTACATGGCGGCGCATGGCCTGCGCCGCGCGCGGCCGGCCGCGCGGGTGCCGGGCCCGGTGCGCGTGGTCCCCGCGCGCCTGGACTACCTGCCACGCGACAGTGCCGACGATTGGGCCGAGCGCGAACAACGCCGCCTGGCGGTGCCGGGCGAGGCCGTGGTGTCCCTGTATGCGCGGGGACGGGATTACCACAAGGTCCTGCGCCAGCGCCTGCAGGGCCTGGCCGACCGGCTGGCGGCGGAGATCGGCCCCTTCGGCCACCGTGTGTTCACCGACTCAGCGCCCGTGCTGGAGGTGGCGCTGGCCACACGCAGCGGCCTGGGCTGGCGCGGCAAACACACGCTGGCGCTGCACCGGGACGCGGGGTCGATGTTCTTCCTGGGCGAGATCTACGTCGATCTGCCCTTGCCTGTCACCGCCGCTGTGTCTTCTCACTGCGGCGCCTGCACGGCCTGCCTAGACACCTGCCCCACACAGGCCATCGTCGCGCCGTACCGGCTGGATGCGCGGCGCTGCCTGTCTTACCTGAGCATCGAACACGACGGGGCCATCCCGGAAGCGTTCCGCGCCGCGATGGGCAACCGCATCTACGGCTGCGACGACTGCCAGCTGGTCTGCCCCTGGAACCGCTACGCGAAAGTCACGGCCGAGCCGGATTTCCGTGCGCGGCACGGGCTCGACGCGCCGGGCCTCGTCGACCTGTT
>CAYTWU010000525.1:0-2191 GCA_964442175.1 uncultured Rubrivivax sp. | reverse complement strand
TGAAGGCGTGGCGCACTTCGGCCACGGTGCGCACGCGGTTGTCGGTCATGGTGTCGACGATCACCGCCGCGCCACCGATGCCGTAGCCCTCGTAGCGGATCTCTTCGTAGTGCACACCGTCCAGGTTGCCGGTGGCCTTGTCGATGTTGCGCTTGATGGTGTCGGCCGGCATGTTGGCCGCCTTGGCCTTTTCGACCGCCAGGCGCAGGCGCGGGTTGTCCTTGACGTCACCGCCGCCCTGCCGGGCCGCGACCATGATCTCGCGGATCACGCGGGTCCAGATCTTGCCCCGCTTTTCATCCTGGCGCCCCTTGCGGTGCTGGATGTTGGCCCATTTGGAATGACCGGCCATGGTGCGCGCGCTCCTCGTGTGTAACCGCGCATTTTAGCCGGCTGCCGCCCCGCCCCGGCTTTGACGCCGCGCATTGACGCCCGTGGCGCCGCGCGGCGATGATGGACCATGCCCCACCTGCCCACACGCCGCCAAGTCGTCCAGGCCGCTGCCTCGCTCTGGCTGCCCACCACGGCGCGTGGCGCCGATGAACTGCTGATCGGTCAGAGCATCACGCTGCAAGGCGGCAATAACACCTACGGCAGCGACGTGCTGGCGGGTGTGCGGCTGATGTTCGACGCCGTCAACCGCGAGGGTGGCCTCAACGGCCGCCGCCTGGCCCTGCGCACGCTGGACGACGACAACCGGGCCGAGCAGGCCGAGGCCAACGCCCGCCGCCTGGTGGCCGAAGGCGCGCTGCTGCTCTTCGGGTCCATCGAAGGCGGCCCCAGCGGCGCCGTGATGAAAGCAGCTGTCGACACCGGCACGCCGTTTTTCGGGCCCATGGCCGGCTCGCCAGGCCTGCGCCGGCCGTTCCAGCCGCTGGTGTTCCCGGTGCGGGCCGAGCACCGGGACGAGTTCCGGGCCTTGATCCAGTACGGCGTGGGCACCGGCCTGAAGCAGGTGGCGCTGTTCCACGCCGATTCCGACACCGGCCGCCAGCACCTGGAGAACGTCCGCCTGCTGGCCGAAGAAGCCCGCATGGGCTTTGGCGGCGGCGCAGCCTTCCAGGGCGATGTCACGGATGCCCAACTGGACGCCGTGGCCGCCGCCCTCGCCGGCCGGCAGGTGGACCTGGTGCTCAACCACGGCTCCCCGGGGGTGTACGAACGCCTGATCCGCCGCGCACGGGCCGCGGGCCAACGCACGGCGTACTGGGGCGTCAACTCCGGCTCGTCGGCTATGGCGGCAGCGCTCGGGCCGCTGGCGCGCGGCATGGTGTTCGCGCAGATCGTGCCCAGCCCCTTTGCCCGCAAGACGGCGCTGACCCGCGAGTACCAGGCGCGCTGGCGCGCGGCCTCGGCCGACACCCCCTTCTCCTACGGCAGCCTGGAGGGCTACATGACGGCCAAGGCCCTGGTGGCTGCGCTGCGTGCCGCCGGCCCGGCGCCCACCCGCGCCAGCCTGCTGCGAGGCTTGAAGGACTTCGAGGCCGACCTGGGCGGCGTGCTGGTGCGCTACCGCGGCACCGAGCACGACGGCAGCCGCTTCGTCGACCTGGCGATGGTGGGCGGCGACGGGCGCTTCATCCAATAGACTGCCGGCCACCACCTGCCCTGGAGTTGCCTGCGATGCCTGATCCCCTCCTCGTCGCCCGCCGGGGCGACATCGAATGCCAGCTGCTGCCCGCCCTGGCCAACCGCCACGGCCTGATCACCGGCGCCACCGGCACCGGCAAGACCATCACGCTGCAGACCCTGGCCGAGAACTTCAGCAAGATCGGCGTGCCGGTCTTCCTGGCCGACGTGAAGGGCGACCTCACCGGCATCAGCCAGGCCGGCAGCATCCCGCCCAAGGTGGCCGCCATCCTGCAGGAGCGGGGCCTGCCCACGCCCGAGAGCGCCCATTGCCCGGCGATGCTGTGGGACGTGTTCGGCGAACAGGGCCACCCGGTGCGCGCCACCGTCTCCGACATGGGCCCGCTGCTGCTGGGCCGCATGCTGGCGCTGAACGACACGCAGGCCGGGGTGCTGAACCTGGCCTTCAAGATCGCCGATGACCAGGGCCTGCTGCTGCTGGACATGAAGGACCTGCGCGCCATGCTGCAGCACCTGGGCGACAACGCGAAGACCTACACCACCGAGTACGGCAACATCAGCGCGGCCAGCATCGGCGCCATCCAGCGCGGGCTGCTGCAGA
>CAYTWU010000524.1:0-2198 GCA_964442175.1 uncultured Rubrivivax sp. | reverse complement strand
GATGGGCCCGGCCGGTGGCCCCCGCCGTGCCGAGCACCCGGGCGGCGGTTTCCCGAGCCGCGGCCCGCGCCGCTGAACCGCGGCCGTCGTTCAGACGGCCAGCAGGTCCACCTCGAAGACCAGCGTCGCGTTCGGCGGGATCACCCCGCCGGCGCCGCGTGCGCCGTAGCCCAGCTCCGGCGGGATCACCAGCACGCGGGTGCCGCCGACGGCCATGCCCTGCACACCCTCGTCCCAGCCGCCGATGACGTGGCCGGCGCCGAGCGGAAAGGCAAACGGGTCGCCCCGGTCCTTGCTGGAATCGAACTTCTTGCCGCGGCTGTTCGCCGCGCTCGGGTCGTACAGCCAGCCCGTGTAGTGCACGCGCACACGCTGGCCCTTGGCCGCGACGGCGCCGCTGCCGGTCACGGTGTCTTCGTATTGCAGGCCGCTCGGGGTGGTGATCATCAGGTCGCTCCTCAAAATGGGATGCGCATCATGCCAGCCCAGGCGGGCACCGCCTGCGCCAGCCAATCGGCGGGGCTGCGGGCCGGTGTCGGCGGCAGCCCGAGCACGGCGCCGGCGGCCGCCAAGGCCGCCACCGGCTTGTGCAGGTCCAGCGCGGCTGCACCGTTCTGCTTGGACAGCTTGTGGCCGTCGGGCCCGCACACCAGCGGCGTGTGCAGGTAGGCCGGTGTCGCCACGCCCAGCGCGCGCTGCAGCAGGATCTGGCGCGCCGTGTTGTCGGCCAGGTCCTCGCCCCGCACCACGTGGCTGATGCCTTGTTCGGCGTCGTCCAACACGACGGCCAGCTGGTAGGCCCACAGGCCATCGGCGCGTTTCAGCACAAAGTCTCCGACCTCGGCGGCCACGTCCTGCGTCTGCAGGCCCAGGCGGCGGTCGGTCCAGGCCACGGTGCCCCGCACGTGCAGCCGCAGCGCCCGCGCTGGTTTGCCGTGCAGGCCCTCGCGGCAGGTGCCCGGGTAGGGGCGCTCGGCAAACCGCTGGTGGGCCACGCCACGCGCAGCCAGCGCGGCGTCGATGTCCTTGCGGGTGCAGCCACACGGATAGGCGTGGCCCGCGGCCAGCAGGGCCGAAGCGGCTTGACCATAGGCGGCGTCACGCGCCGACTGCCACAGCGGGGCTTCGTCGGACACCAGCCCGCAGGTGGCGAGTTGCTGCAGGACCAGTTCACCGGTGCCGGGTGGGCAGCGCGGCCGGTCCACGTCCTCGATGCGCACCAGCCATTGGCCGTGGTGGGCCCGGGCATCCAGCCAGCTGGCCAGGGCGGCCACCAAGGAGCCGGCGTGCAGCGGCCCGGTCGGGGAGGGCGCAAAACGGCCGCGGTAGCCCACGCTCAGGCCAGCCTCCTCAGCCGGGGAACAGGCCGGCCTGCCGCTCGATCAAGGCCTTCTGCGTGGTGGGCTGCTCCAGCTGCGTCAGCCACCACTGCAAGGCTCGGCCCAGGCCGAGCGCGTTGCGTTCGGCGCGCCAGGCGTAGTGCAGCCGTGCCGGGGTGTCCTGGCGCGGTGTCTGCCGGCTCAGCAAGCGGCCGGCCTGCAGGTGTGGGCGCGCCAGCGGCTCCGGCAGGTAGCCGCAGCCCAGGCCGCGGATCAGCGCCTCCAGCTTCATGCGCATGCTGGGCACGGTCAGCACGTCCTGGCCGGGCAGCAGGTTCACGGTGACGGGTGACAGCCGTTGCGCCGTGTCGGCCACGGCCACGGCACGGTGTTGCACCAGGTCTTCCGGTGTCAGCGGCTCGGTGGCCCGGGCCAGCGGGTGGTGCGGCGCGACACAGAAGACAAAGTTCACATCGCCCAGCGGCCGCAGTTCGATGCCACCCGGGTTGGCGAAGTCGCCCGCGACGCCGATGGCCAGGTCGGCCTGGCCCGACACCAGCGCCTCCCAGGTGCCGGCCAGCACGTTGGTGCGCAGGCGCAGCCGCGTGCCGGGGCCGGAGCCGGGGGTGGCGCCTTCGACACAGACGCCGCTGAAGGCCTCCACCAGCTCGAACAAGGTGGTGGTGGACAGGATGTCGTCGACGCTGATCGACAGCTCGGTCTCCCAGCCGCTGGCCACGCGCCGCACGCGGTTGGCCACCGCGTCCATCTCCTGCAGCAGGCGGCGGCCTTCGACCAGCAGTTCGGTGCCGGCGGCGGTGAGCTGGGCCTGGCGCGAGCTGCGGTCGAACAGCAGCACGTCCAGCGCGTCTTCCAGCT
>CAYTWU010000523.1:0-2205 GCA_964442175.1 uncultured Rubrivivax sp. | reverse complement strand
AACGCGCCCGCCTCGGCAAAGTTGGTGGTCAGCATGCCGCTGCGCTGGCGCCGCCATTCGGCGATGCCCTTCAACGCGCGCCAGGCACCCGGCAGCGACAGGCCGAACAGGTCGTGCAGCCCCGGGGTGTCCACCACCTGCACCACGTCCACGTGGTCGTGCAGGTGCCGGCCCACACCCGGCAGCTCGTGCACCACGGGCAGGCCCAGCGCCTGCAACTCGGCCCCGGCGCCGATGCCCGAAAGCTGCAGCAGCTGTGGCGACTGCAGGGCGCCGGCGCACAGGATCACCTCGCGCCGCGCGTTCAGCTGCGCCGGCTGCCGGTCCTGGCCGATGAACGCCACCCCCGTTGCGCGCCGGCCCTGCATCAGCACACGCGTCGCCTGCACGCCGGTCAGCACCTGCAGGTTGGGCCGGCCCAGGTGGGGTGTCAGGTAGCCCTTGGCGGCGCTCCAGCGCTCGCCGTCGCGGTGGGTCACTTGGTACAGCCCGGCGCCTTCCTGCTGCGGGCCGTTGAAGTCCGGGTTCACGGGCAGGCCGGCCTGCGCCGCCGCCTGCACGAAGCGCTGCGCAAACGGGTTGGGGCTGCGCAGGTCCATCACGTTCAAGGAGCCACCCTGGGCGTGCAGCGCATCGGCCCCGCGTTCGTTGTGCTCGGCCCGCTTGAAGTACGGCAGCACCTCGTCCCAGGACCAGCCCGGGTTGCCCAGCGCCGCCCAGTGGTCGTAGTCCTGCGGCTGGCCGCGCAGGTAGATCATCGCGTTGATCGAGCTGGAGCCGCCCAGCACCTTGCCCCGCGGCTGGTAGCCGCGCCGCCCGCCCAGGCCGGGCTGCGGCACGGTCTGGAAGGCCCAGTTGGCCTGGCGCGTCTGCGCCAGCACGGCCAGGCCGGCGGGGCAGTGGATCAGCACGTGGCGGTCGGCCGGGCCGGCCTCGAGCAGGGTCACCTGCACCGCGGGGTCTTCGCTCAGCCGCGCGGCCAGCACGGCACCGGCCGAGCCTCCGCCGACGATGAGGTAGTCGCACATGGGGTTCATGTGTCCATTCTGAAGCGCGGTGCGCACCGATCCGGCGCGTCGGCCCTGGCTTAGGCACCCGACCCTAGAGGCGGCCACTTGCGGGGAAACACGCTTGTGGTGCACTGCAAAAGAAGCTGGATTCCGCCCCCTCTGATGCAGGCATCGGCACTGCCGCCGGCTCGGAAAATTCGGCCATCGCATCCATCCGGTCACGCGCCATGCGCTTCCTCCAAGACCTGACGATCCGGGCCCGCTTCCAGATTGTCATCGGCATCGTCACCCTCTCGCTGCTGGCGCTTGGCGCCTGGGGCGTGCTGGCCAACCGCGTGGGCATACAGCGTGTGGAACAGCTGTTCGACCAGGCCAACGCCGCCACCGGCCAGGTCGGCCAGCTGCGCCGCGGTCTGGCGGAGCTGCGCCGGCTGGAGGCGCAGATGGTCGCGGTGGGTTCGAGCAACAGCGTCGAGGTGCAACGCTTGCGTGGCCTGTGGCAGGCCGAGCTGAAGGCGGTTCGCGGCAGCGGCCAGGCGCTGCTGGCCAGCCACGGCGGTGATGCGCAGATGCCGCCGCTGGTGGCGGCGCTGGAAGAACAATTGACGGCCTATGCCGCGGCCATCGACCCGATTGCCGCGCAGTTGGAGGCGGCGCAGATCGACGGCCCGGTGGCGCTGGCCTACGTGGGCCAGGCCGAGGACAAGGCACAGGCGCTGGCAGTCACCAGCGAGGCGCTGCAGCAGGCGCAGCAGGCCGCGCTCGCCGGCATCCGCAGCGACATGGCGGCCTCGTCGACGCTGGTGTCCCTGCTGCGCCTGGTGCTGGTGGGCGTCACGCTGGCCATCTTCCTGCCGCTGATGTTGTGGACGCTGCGCTCCGTGTGCAACCCGCTGGAGCAGGCGGTGGCCGCGGCACGGCGCATCGCCGGGGGCGACCTCAGCCCCTTGCCGCCGGTGCCCGGCCGGGACGAAACCGCCCAGCTGCTGCGCGCGCTGGCCGAGATGCAGCAGGGCCTGAGCCGGCTGGTCGGCCAGGTGCGGCAATCGGCCGAGTCCATCCAGGTCGCCAGCAGCGAGGTGGCCACCGGCAACCTGGACTTGAGCCAGCGCACCGAGCAGACCGCCGGCAACCTGCAGCAGGCCGCCAGCGCGATGGAGCAGCTCAGCGGCACCGTGGCGGCCAGTGCCGCGTC
>CAYTWU010000522.1:0-2209 GCA_964442175.1 uncultured Rubrivivax sp. | reverse complement strand
CAGCTGGTGGGCCTGCGCCAGGTTTTCGGCAATCACGGCATCGCTCACGCAGCCTTGCTCCAGCGCGGCTTCCAGCAGCGCCTCGAACCGGCCGCGCGCATGGGCTTCGCTTTCGCTGTCCGACATTTCCAGCAGCACGCAATACGGCGACTGTTCGTACAGCGGCACGCGCATCTGCGGGTAATGCCTGGCCACCAGGCTCAGTGCAAACTGGCCCATCACCTCAAAGCCGGTCAGGCCCGCGCCCAGGTATTTGTGCGCCCTGCCCAGCAGGGTCACGGCGTCGTCCAGCGTGGGCACGGCGGCCCAGGTGGTGAGCGTGGCGGCCGGCAACGGGTACAGCTTCATGGTGGCGGCAGTGATGACGCCCAGCGTGCCTTCGCTGCCGATGAACAGGTCGCGCAGGTCGTAGCCGGTGTTGTCCTTGCGCAGACCGGTGAGCCCTTGCCACACCTCGCCTGTCGCTGTCACCACCTCCAGCCCCAGGCACAGGTCGCGCGCGTTGCCGTAGCGCACCACCTGCGTGCCGCCGGCGTTGGTGGCCAGGTTGCCGCCGATGCTGCAGCTGCCTTCGGCCGCCAGGCTCAGCGGGAACAGCAGGCCGGCCTCAGCGGCCACCTGCTGCACGGCCTGCAGCACGGCGCCGGCCTCCACCGTGAGCGTCAGGTTGTCAGCGTCCAGCGCCCGCACGCGGTTCATGCGGCCCAGGCTCAGCAGCACCTGGGTGCCGCTCGCATCGGGCACCCCGCCGCCCACCAGGCCGGTGTTGCCGCCCTGCGGCACCAGGCTCGTGCCGTGGGCCGCACAGGCCTTGACGACCGCTGCCACCTCGGCCGTGCTGCCCGGCCGCACCACGGCCAGTGCGCGGCCCTGCCAGCGCTTGCGCCAGTCCAGCGTCCAGGCCGAGAGGTCACCGTCGGTCAGCACCTGCGCGGGGCCGACGGCATCACGCAGGGCAGCGAGCAGAGCCGCCGTCATGGCGTGGCCACCTTGCGCAGCCGCCAGCGCACATGCAGCGCACAGGCGCCAAAGGCCAGCATCGTGAGCGCCACCTCGGCCAGCGCCAGCGCCTGGCCCAGGCCGCCCTCGCTGCTGGCACGCACCACGCCCTCGGTGAAGTACAGCCACACCAGCAGGCTCAGCACGCGGTAGCTGCGCATGCGGTAGCGCCACAGGCCCGGCAGCAGCGGCACCAGCGGCAGCACCTTCAGGGCCAGCGTGCCGCTGCCGGTGGGGGCGAGCCACAACTCCCAGGCCAGACCGAGCACGATCAGACCGCCCACGCCCAGCATCGCCAGCGTGCGGGAGAGCCGTGTCGTGGCGTCGGCGGGGCGTGCAGATTCGCTCATGCGGCATCATAGCCAGCATGTCCACCTCGACCGCCCCGCTGCCCTGGAGCACCCGCGTTGCCGACGCGGCCCAGGCGCTGCGCGACTGGCCGTGGTACGAGACGCTGCGCACGCTGCGCCAGCGCTTCCGCGAGGACCACCTGGGCCTGACCGCCGGCAGCCTGACCTTCACCACGCTGATCGCGCTGGTGCCGCTGTTCACGGTGATGCTGGCCATCTTCACCGCGTTCCCGATGTTCGCCAGCTTCCAGGGCGGGCTGGAGAAGTACTTCCTGCAGAGCCTGGTGCCCGACGAGATCGCGCGCCCGGTGCTGCGGACGCTGAACCAGTTCGCGAGCAAGGCGCGCAGCGTGGGCGGTGTCGGTGTGGTGGTGCTGGGCGTCACGGCGCTGGCGACGATGTTGACCATCGACCGCACGCTCAACAGCATCTGGCGCGTGCGCCGGCCGCGGCCCATCGCGCAGCGCGTGCTGATCTACTGGGCGGCGCTGACGCTGGGCCCGCTGATCATCGGCGTCAGCTTCACGCTGACGTCGTATGCGCTCTCGGCCTCCAAGGGTTTTGTCGGTGCCTTGCCGGGCGGTGTGTCGCTGCTGCTGGACACGCTGGAGTTCGTGCTGCTGGCGCTGGGCATGGCCGGGCTGTTCCACCACGTGCCCAACACCTGGGTGCGCTGGCGGCATGCGCTGGCCGGTGGCCTGTTCGTGGCGGTGGCCTTCGAGACGGCCAAGGCCGCGCTGGCCTGGTACCTGAAGGCGGTGCCCAACTTCTCGGCCGTCTACGGCACCTTTGCGACGTTGCCCATCCTGATGCTGTGGATCTACCTCGGCTGGGTGATCGTGCTGCTGGGCGCGGTGATC
>CAYTWU010000521.1:0-2209 GCA_964442175.1 uncultured Rubrivivax sp. | reverse complement strand
CCATGGGCCGCGCCATCGTGCGCAACCCGCAGGTGTTCCTGTTCGACGAGCCGCTGTCCAACCTGGACGCCAAGCTGCGCGCGCAGACCCGGCTGGAGATCCAGAAGCTGCACCAGGAGCTGGGCGTGACCTCGCTCTTCGTCACGCATGACCAGGTCGAGGCGATGACGCTGGCGCAGCGCATGATCGTGATGAATGGCGGCCGCATCGAGCAGATGGGCACACCGGAACAGGTCTACCAGAAGCCGGCCAGCACGTTTGTGGCCGGTTTCATCGGCAGCCCGCCGATGAACCTGCTGACGGGCGAGGTGGTGGCCGAGGGCTTCCGCAGCGGTGCGCAGACGCTGCCGCTGCCCAGCCCGGCCCCGCGCGGTGGTGCGTTGATGCTGGGCGTGCGCCCGGAACATGCCGAGCTGCGCGAAGGTGGCGCCTGGGCCATGAAGGTGGAGATGATCGAGATGCTGGGCGCGGAGCGCCTGGTCTATGGCCGGCTGGGCGAGGTGCTGTTCACCGTGCGGCTGGATGGCACGCTGCCACCGCCGAAGCTGGGCGAGGTGGTGGGCCTGCATGTGCCGGCTGCGCAGCTGCACTGGTTCGACACCGACGGCCAACGCGTCGAATGACGATGACGGCCTGGCCCTACCCGCTGTGGATCGCCCACCGCGGTGCCGGCAAGCTGGCGCCGGAAAACACGCTGGCCGCCTTCCGCCTGGGTGCGGCGCATGGCTACCGTGCCTTCGAGTGCGACGTGAAGCTCAGCGCCGATGGGCTGCCCTTTTTGCTGCACGACGCCGATCTGGACCGCACCAGCAACGGCCAGGGCCGGGCGGCCGATCGGGACTGGGCGGCGCTGTCGCGGCTGGACGCCGGCGGCTGGCATGGCCGGGTGCATGCCGGTGAGCCGCTGCCCACGCTGGCCGGCATCGCGGCCTACATCCGGGCCAACGGCTTTGACCTGAACATCGAGATCAAGCCCACGCCGGGCGACGAACACGAAACCGGGCGTGTCGTGGCCGCCGCGGCCAGGCAGTTGTGGGCCGGTGCAGCGGTGCCGCCGCTGCTCAGCTCCTTCCGGCCCGAATCCCTGCTGGGCGCGCGCGAGACCGCGCCGGAGCTGCCACGGGCGCTGCTGCTGGACACCCTGTGGCCTGGCTGCATCGAGATGGCGACGTCCTTGGGCTGCGTGGCCGTGGTCACGAACCACCGGTTGATGGACGAAGCCTTGCGGGCGCAATTGCAGGGCCTGGGCCTGCGCGCGCTCTGCTACACCGTCAACGAACCGGCCGACGTGGCGCGACTGCGCGCGTTGGCGGTGGACGGCATCATCACCGACGCCGTCGACCGGTTCTCGCCCGCCGCCTAGGTGGCGTTCGGCGCGACCGTCGCTTCACCGCCCAGCCAGTCGCGCGAGTCCTCGGCATCCGGCAGCTTCTTCAGGTCGCGGATCACCGCCAGCCGCGTGGCCAGCAACGCCGCGCCCATCGCCAGGCCACCGGCGAACAGCAGCGAGGCCCGCAGGTCCACATGTTCGCCCAGCCAACCGCCCAGCAGCGCACCCGGGCCGGCGGGCAGCACCGTCATCCAGCGCATGGTGCTGGTCATGCGGCCCAGCAGCGGCTCGGGGGTCACGGCCTGGCGCAGCGACAGGAAGTTGATGAACACCAGCACGGCACCGAAGCCGAACAGCACCAGCATGGCGGCAAACGCCACCACCCCCCAGGCGGAGATCGGCGCCATCGCCAGCACCAGCCAGCCCAGCGCGGTGATGGCCAGGCCGGCCGTCAGCGCCCGGCCCGGACCGAGGCGCTCGCTGATGCGGTGGCCCAGCATGCTGGCCAGCACGGTGCCCACGCCCAGGCCGACGTAGCTCAGGCCCACGGCCTGCTCCGACAGCCCCAGCCGGCGGGTGGCGAACAGGATCTGCACCACCATGGCCGTGTGGTGCGCCATCTGCCACAGGCCCACCAGCACCGCCAGCGTCATCAGCAGCCGCTGGCTCGACACAAATCGCAGCCCGGCCTTGAGGTCTTGCCAGAAGTGGCGCTGCGTGCGCGCATCGCGCCGCTCCTGCACCCGCACGCCACGCAGGATGGCGGCCGAGAACAGCACCAGCACCGCATCGGCCAGCAGTGCCATCGGCGCCCCGACCAGCTTGATCAGCAGGCCGGCCACACCCGGCCCGGCGACCTCGGCGCCCGAACTGGCGAGT
>CAYTWU010000520.1:0-2211 GCA_964442175.1 uncultured Rubrivivax sp. | reverse complement strand
GCGTTGCAGCTTGAGCAGGTCCTTGGCCATCAGGATGCCGATGACGTTGTCGCGCTGGCCCTCGTAGACCGGGAAGCGCGAGTGCGCGGTGTCTATCACCACGCCCAGCAGCTGCTCGTAGGACCAGTCGATGTCCAGCAGGTCCATGCGCGGCGCGGCCACCATCACGTCGGCCGCGGTGAGGTCGGCCATGCGCAGCACGCCTTCGAGCATCAGGCGGGATTCGGGCTCGATGAGCTCGCGGCTCTCGGCGTCGGCCAGGGTGCGGATCAGCTCTTCCTTGCTGTCCGGGCCGTGCGAGATGAAATCGATGAGGCGCTCGAACAGCGTGCGTTTGTCGCTGCGTTCAAGGGCGCGGGCGGGCCGGTGAGGTTCTGACACGGGGTGTCGGCAAATGGCAACGGGCCGAGAATACCCCAGCCCGATGACACGCTTGACAGGCCGGGGGGCTTGAACCACATTCCACGGCCCTCAGATTCGAGGGTCCATCTCTTTCTCCTGGCTCGCCCCTCCATGTCCCAAGGCCTCATCCCCGCCACCATCCTCACCGGCTTCCTGGGCTCCGGCAAGACCACGCTGCTCAAGCGTGTGCTCACCGAAGCCCACGGGCAGAAGATCGCCGTGATCGAAAACGAGTTCGGCGAGGAGAACATCGACAACGACATCCTGGTCTCCGAGACGCAGGAGCAGGTCATCCAGATGAGCAACGGCTGCGTCTGCTGCACGATCCGCGAGGACCTGCGCAGCACGCTGTCGGACCTGGCCGCCAGGCGCCGCAAGGGCGAGCTGGACTTCGACCGGGTGGTGATCGAAACCACCGGCCTGGCCGACCCCGGCCCGGTGGCGCAGACGTTTTTCATGGACGACGAGATCGCCGAGAGCTACCTGCTCGACTCCGTGCTGACCCTGGTGGACGCCAAACACGCCGGCCAGCAGCTGGACACCCGCCAGGAGGCGCGCCGCCAGGTGGGTTTTGCCGACCAGATCTTCATCAGCAAGTCAGAACTGGTCGAGCCGGCTGCGCTGGATGCACTGGCCCACCGGCTGAAACACATGAACTCGCGCGCGCCACAGCAGCGGGTGCACTTCGGCGAGGTGCCGCTGGCCAGCGTGTTCGACCTGAAGGGCTTCAACCTCAACGCCAAGCTCGACATCGACCCCGATTTCCTGAAGGCCGACGATGGGCATGGCCACGGGCACGACCACGCGCACCACGACCATGGCCATGACCACCATGACCACGAACATGGTGAACATTGCGACCACCCGCACCACCACGCGCACGACGACGACGTGAAGTCCTTTGTCTTCCGCTCGGACAAGGCCTTCCACCCGGCACGGCTGGAGGACTTCCTGGGCGCCATCGTGCAGGTCTACGGCCCGAAGATGCTGCGCTACAAGGGTGTGCTGCACATGAAGGGCAGCGACCGCAAGGTCATCTTCCAGGGTGTGCACCAGTTGATGGGCAGCGACCTGGGCCCGAAGTGGGCGCCGGGTGAAAAGAAGGGCAGCAAGATGGTCTTCATCGGCATCGACCTGCCCCAGGATGTGCTGCTGCAAGGCCTGGAACAGTGCCTGGTCTGAGCGCCCCCGGCGCGTGACTACAATCCGCGCGCCGCGCTAGGCTGGCTGTGTTGAAATCACAGACGCCCGCGTGCCCCACGACGAGGCGAGGAGAAACCTTTGAACAAGCCTTCGGTCAAGCCACCGGCCGCCAAGAAGACCGCAGCGCCCGCTAAGGCGTCCTCGTCCCGCGCGGCCGCCCGTGCAGAACCCATGCCCATGCCCGCGCCCGGCAACCGCTTCATGGAGCGGTTCGCGCCGGCCGGCCCTTCCGTTACGTCCCAGAACGCCCCGATGGAATTCACCAAATCTGCCACCAAGGCAGATCCCAAGCTGGCCAATGCCTGGAAGTCCAAGCCTGGCCGCGAGCTGACCGAGCCCGAGCTGCTCGCGATGCCCGACGACGAGTACATGAACGACAAGCAGATCGATTTTTTCCGCGCCAAGCTCACCGGCCTGAAGGACGACCTGCTCTCGAACGCCGGTGAAACCACCGAACACCTGCGCGAAGACACCTCCATCGTGCCGGACCCGGCTGACCGCGCGACGATCGAAGAGGAACACGCGCTGGAGTTGCGCACGCGCGACCGCGAGCGCAAGCTGTTGAAGAAGATCGCCCAATCGCTGGCGCGGCTGGACAGCGGCGAG
>CAYTWU010000519.1:0-2212 GCA_964442175.1 uncultured Rubrivivax sp. | reverse complement strand
CCAGGCCGCCCAGCCGGCGCCGCCGGCCATCATCACCCAGGCCAGCAGCTTGGCGCGCCACGGGATCACCCGCCGGGCCCGCCAGGCGCGCAGCATGGGGCCGAAGCGCCGGTGGTTCAGCAGCCAGCGCTCCCAGCGCTCGCTGCCCCGCGCAAAGCAGAACGCCGCCAGGATCACGAACGGTGTGGTCGGCAGCAACGGCAGCACGATGCCCACGATGCCGGTGGCGAGCGCCAGCGTGCCGGCCACGATCCAGAAGACACGCTGCCACATCGGGCGTTGACCGGGCCGCTGCATCGCCGCATGCTACCGGGCCGCCGGCTTCAGGGAATCCCCCTGCGGCCGGCGATGCCGCACTGCGGCATGATTACGTTTTGTCAATAAATCACCGTTGGAGACTGCCCGATGAAGTTGCACCGCCTGCTGCCTGTCGCCGCCGCCCTGCTCGCGGCCACCCTGCCGGTCGCTGCGCAGGACAAGCCCACCGAGATCAAGCTGGCGCACTGGGTGCCCGCCAACCACCTGCTGGCCACCACGGGCTTCATCCCCTGGGGCCAGTCGATCGAGAAGGCCTCGGGCGGCAGCATCAAGGTCACGATCTACCCCGCGCAGCAGCTGGGCAAGGCGCCCGACCACTACGACATGGCGCGTGACGGCATCGCCACCGTGGCCTATGTGAACCCGGGTTACCAGCCGGGCCGCTTCCCCATCATCGCTGCGGGCGAGTTGCCCTTCCTGGTCGACAAACCCGGCCCGGCCTCGCAGGCGCTGGACGCCTGGTACCGCCAGTACGCCGAGAAGGAGATGAAGGACGTCAAGGTCTGCCTGACGCACCTGCACGTGGGCACGCTGCACAGCAAGGCCGCCATCACCGACCCGGCCCAGATCAAGGGCATGAAGATCCGCCCGGCCAACGGCACCGTGGGTGCGATGGTCAACGTGCTGGGCGGCACCGCGGTGCAGCTCTCCGCCCCTGAAGCGCGCGATGCGCTGTCCAAGGGTGTGGCCGACGCCATCACCTTCCCCTGGAACTCGATCATCAGCTTCGGCATCGACAAGGTCACGACCTTCCACACCGACATGCGGCTGTACGCTGCCGTGTTCGTCTGGGCGATGAACAAGGACTGGTACAACGGCCTGTCCGCCAACCAGAAGAAGGTGATGGACAACCACTGCAACAACGAGTGGGCCGCCAAGGTCGGCGCCGCCTGGGGCGATGCCGAGGACGCGGGCCGAGAGAAGCTGGTCGCGATGGGCGGCCACACCATGGTGCCGATGAGCAAGGCCCAGATCGACACCTGGAAGAAGGCCGTGGCCCCGGTCTACGACCAGTGGGTGGCGGGCGCAGGCAAGGTGGGCCTGGACGGCAAGAAGGCGCTGGACGACCTGAAGGCGCAGCTGGCCAAGACGGGCGGGGCCTACTGATCTGAAAGTGCTCCGATGAAGCGGCTGCTGGCGGCCACCGAGACGGTGGCCGCTGTCTTTCTTTTGCTGATCGCCCTGCTCACCGCGGCGAACGTCGCGCTGCGTGATCTGTTTTCCGTGCAGATCCCCGACTGGTTCGACGGCACCAAGATGCTGATGGCGATTGCGCTGTTCTGGGGCATCGCCGTGGCCACGTACCACGCCGGCCACATCGCGGTGGACATCGTCTGGGAGCACCTCAAGCCCCCGGGCCGGCGTGTGCTGGACATCGTCGCCAGCATCGTCACGCTGGCCTTCCTGGTGCCGATGGCCTGGATGGTGTTTTCCAAGGTGCTGGCCAGCGGCACGCAGGCCACGTCCGACCTGCGGCTGCCGCTGATGTGGTTCACCGGCATTGCCGCCTGCGGGGCGGTGGCGGGTGCCGTGCTGGCGCTGGCCCGCGTGCTGGAACTGATCCGCGGCCACGACCCGCACGACGACCTGGAATCTGCCGATGGACCGTGACCTCGTAGCCCTGCTGGGCTTCATCGGCATGTTTGTGCTGATGGCCCTGCGGGTGCCCATCGGCGTGGCCATGGGCATCACCGGCGTGGTGGGTTTCGGCACGCTGAGTGGCCTGAAGCCGGCGCTGAACCTGCTCGGCAACGTGCCGCTGTCGGTGCTGACCGACTACAACCTGCTGGTGATCCCGATGTTCATCCTGATGGGCGCATTCGCCTCGCATTCGCGCATCAGCCGCGAGCTGTTCGACGCCGGGCGCGCCTGGTTCGGCCACCGGCGCGGCGGG
>CAYTWU010000518.1:0-2221 GCA_964442175.1 uncultured Rubrivivax sp. | reverse complement strand
GCGCTTCTCGGAGTGGATCCCGAAGGGCCTCGGCATCGAGAGCAAGGTGCTGGGCAACGTGCTCGCCTTCGCCGCCGCGATGCTGGTGATGGTGATCGTCGCCTGGCTGATCGAGCGGCTGGTGCTGGGCAAGCTGGTCAACCAGGAAGGCATCACGCTGCTGATGGCCACGCTGGGCATCACCTACTTCCTCGACGGTTTCGGCCAGACGGTGTTCGGCAGCGACATCTACAAGATCGACATCGGCCTGCCCAAGGACCCGATGTTCCTGCTCGAAGGCACGTTCCAGGGCGGCATCCTGGTGAACAAGGAAGACCTCTACGCGGCGCTGATCGCCGCCGCGCTGGTGGCACTGCTGAGCCTGTTCTTCCAGAAGACGGCCACCGGCCGCGCGCTGCGCGCAGTGGCGGACGACCACCAGGCCGCGCAGTCCATCGGCATCCCGCTGTCGCGCATCTGGATCATCGTCTGGAGCGTGGCCGGCTTCGTGGCCCTGGTGGCCGGCATCATCTGGGGCAGCAAGCTGGGTGTGCAGTTTTCGCTGTCGCTGGTGGCGCTGAAGGCGCTGCCGGTGGTCATCCTGGGTGGCCTCACCAGCGTGCCTGGCGCCATCCTCGGCGGCCTGATCATCGGCGTGGGCGAAAAACTCTCGGAGCTGTACATCGGGCCGATGCTCGGCGGCGGCATCGAGATCTGGTTCGCCTATGTGCTGGCCTTGCTCTTCCTGCTGGTGCGGCCTCAGGGCCTGTTCGGCGAAAAAATCATCGACCGGGTCTGAGCCATGCTTTACCGAGAAAACGGCCAGTTCAAGACCAGCTACGCCGCCGACCTGCAGGTGTTCCCCATCCTGCAGGACCGCATCGCGATCGGGCTGCTGATCGCCTTTGCGGCCATCGCCGTGCCGATGCTGGCGTCGGAATACCTGTTCCGCGCGGTGCTGATCCCGTTCCTGATCCTGTCGCTGGCGGCGCTGGGCCTGAACATCCTGGTGGGTTACTGCGGGCAGATCTCGCTGGGCACCGGCGCCTTCATGGCCGTGGGCGCCTACGCGGCCTACAACTTCGCGGTGCGGGTCGAAGGCCTGCCGCTGATCGTCTGCCTGCTGCTGGGCGGCGTGTGTGCCACGGCGGTGGGCGTGCTGTTCGGCATCCCCAGCCTGCGCATCAAGGGCCTGTACCTGGCGGTGGCGACGCTGGCGGCGCAGTTCTTCACCGACTGGGCCTTCCTGCGCATCAAGTGGTTCACCAACAACTCGGCCTCGGGTTCGGTGTCGGTGGCGCAGCTGGACGTGTTTGGCTGGATGGTCAACACCGCGGCCGAGAAGTACCTGCTGTGCCTGGCCTTCCTGATCGTCTTTGCGGTCATCGCCAAGAACCTGGTGCGCAGCCACATCGGCCGCGAGTGGATGGCCATCCGCGACATGGACGTCGCCGCCGCCGTGATCGGCATCCGCCCGGTGTACGCCAAGCTCACGGCCTTTGCCGTCAGCAGCTTCATCGTCGGCGTTGCCGGCGCGCTGTGGGGCTTTGTGCACCTGGGTGCCTGGGAGCCGGCCGCGTTTTCCATCGACCGCAGCTTTCAGCTGCTGTTCATGGTGATCATCGGCGGGCTGGGCTCCATCATGGGCAGCTTCTTCGGCGCGGCCTTCATCGTCACGCTGCCCATCCTGCTGGACAACCTGCCCTTCCTGATCGGCATCCCCATCGACACCGCGCTCGCTTCGCACCTGACCTTCATGGTGTTCGGCGCGCTGATCGTGTTCTTCCTGATCGTGGAGCCGCATGGCCTGGCACGCCTGTGGTCCATCGCGAAGGAAAAGCTGCGGCTCTGGCCGTTCCCCCACTGACCACACCCCACGGAGACAAACCATGAAGTACAAGTCGATGGCCATTTCGGCACTCGTCGCCGCAGCCGGTCTGGCCGGCGTGGCGCAGACGGCTCTGGCCCAGGCCAAGGAGCAGTTTTTCCCGGTCCTGGTGTACCGCACCGGCGCCTACGCCCCCAACGGCGTGCCGTTTGCCAACGGCTACGTGGACTACCTGAAGTTCGTCAACGCCAAGGGCGGCATCAACGGCGTCAAGGTGTCCTGGGAGGAATGTGAAACCGGCTACGCCACCGACAAGGGCGTGGAGTGCTACGAGCGCCTGAAGGCCAAGAACGGCGGGGCCACGGTGTTCCAGCCGCTGTCCACCGGCATCACCTTTGCACTGACCGAAAAGGC
>CAYTWU010000517.1:0-2224 GCA_964442175.1 uncultured Rubrivivax sp. | reverse complement strand
CCCAGTCGGCGGCCTCGGCCATGTAGACGTTGCAGGCCGGCTCGTCGAACAGCACGATGTCCACGCCGTCGGCCTGCAGCGCCAGGGCCTCCTGGTTCAGCAGCTCGGCGAAGGCGAAGGCCATCTTGACGCGGTCGCCGTAGAAGCGGTCGGCCACGGTGTCCACGATGGTCATGGGCCCGGGCAGCGTGAACTTGATCGGCCTGGTGGTGTGCGCACGCAGGAAACGCGCTTCGGTGGCGTGCACCCGGCCCTTCAGCGCCAGCGCCGAGACCACCTGCGGCACCATGGCCTTGTAGCGGTCGTTGCGGATGCCCATCTCGACCTTGTGCTCGAAGTCGATGCCGGCCACCTGCTCCAGGAAGCCGTGCACGAAGTGCTGGCGGCTCTGCTCACCGTCGCCGATCACGTCCAGCCCGGCGTCCTCCTGGGCCTTGATCCACAGCAGCGTGGCGTCCAGCTTGGCCTGGGCCAGGGCCTCGCCGTCGGCTTTCCATTGCGGCCAGAGTTTCTGGGGCTCGGCCAGCCACTCGGGCTTGGGCAGGCTGCCGGCGATCGTGGTGCGGAACATCGGTGTCTCCTTGAAGGGCCGCCAGACTAACCGGCCCGGCGCAAGCCTGCATCTGGGCCGACCCGCGCCCCTTGTTCCGACGATCACCGCCCGGCGGCCGCCGCCACACTGCAGGCCACATGCGTTGGTTTCCCCGCTTCCACCGCCCAAGCTTCGACGCCGCGGCCGAACAACGGCAGATCGTCGAGGCGGTGCTGCGCAGCGCCACCGCGCTGGTCGCGGCCGATGACGACGCGCAGTTGCTGATCCAGCGTCATTGCGAGACGCTGACCCGGCTCGCACCCCACATCGTGCTGGCCTGGACCTGGTTCGGCCCGCCCGCGCCGGACAGCATCCGCCCGCAGGTGGTGGCCGGCTCGGCCTCGGCCTACGCACGCGAGATGACCATCGACAACAACTGGCTCACGCGCCTGGGCCCGGCCCACCGCGCGCTGGCCGGGCGGCGGCTGGAGCCGTTTGCGGTGTCGCAGCGTTCGCTGTACGGGCCCTGGCGCCGCGCCGCGCAGGAGCATGGTGTGAAGAGTGTGCTGGCGCTGCCGCTGCGCTCGTCGGTGGATGATCAGCGCGGCCTGTTCGTGCTGTACGCCGATGTGCCGGGTTATTTTGACCACGTGGGCGTGGGCCTGTTCGACGCGCTGGCCGGCCTGTTCAGCGCCGTGCTGTCGCGTGCAGCGCGCAACAAGGAGCTGGCCCGCGCGGCGCAGCGCGACGCCCTCACCGGCCTGGCCAACCGCCGGGCCCTGGACGTGATGGACCCCGGCGCGCGCCGCCTGACGCCGCACGACCCGCCGGCCAGCCTGGTGCTGCTGGACATCGACCACTTCAAGGACATCAACGACCGCCTGGGCCACGCCGCCGGCGACGAGGCCATCCGCCGCGTGGCGCAGCTGCTGCTGGCCACGCTGCGCGAGAGCGACACCGTGGTGCGCTGGGGCGGCGAGGAGTTCGTGGTCTGGCTGCCGGGCCTGGACGCCGTGCGGGCCCAGGCCGTGGCGGAGAAACTGCGCCTAGCGGTGGCCGAGGCGCCGCCGCCGCGCATGACGGTCTCCATCGGCATGGCCGAGCTGCGTGTGGGCGAATCACTGGCCGATGCCATCAACCGCGCCGACCGCGCGATGTACGCCGCCAAACAGGCGGGCCGCAACCGCGTGGTGTCTTCCGAAGCGCTGCCCGCCTGACACCCCGGGTTCGCGCGAGAATGCCGCGCACCCACCCGATGAGCAGCAGCCCCTCCATCCGCGCCACGCTGCGCCACGCCGCGTTCCGCACGCTGCTCGGTGGCGGCACGGTCTACTTCATCGGCAGTTTCATGCAGTCCACGGCCGCCGCCTGGATGATGGTGGAGCTGACCGGCTCGTCCTTCCTGGCCGCGCTGGTGCAGACGGCGGTGTTCCTGCCCATGTTCCTGCTCGCCTTGCCGGCCGGGGTGCTGGGTGACATCGCGGACCGCCGCCGCCTGATGCTGGGCGCACTGGCTGCACAGGCCGTGGCCGTGACCCTGCTGACGGTGCTGGGCCTGCTGGGCTGGGCCGGGCCGGGCAGCGTGCTGTTCCTGATCTTCGTCGCCGGCTGCTGCACGGCGCTGCTGTCGCCGTCGTGGAACTCCAGCATCGGCGACGCCATTCCGCGCGAAGACCTGCCGCAGGCCATCAC
>CAYTWU010000516.1:0-2254 GCA_964442175.1 uncultured Rubrivivax sp. | reverse complement strand
CCAGCACCTTGCCGGTGTCGCTGACCACGGCCACCTTCACGCCGGTGCGGATGCCCGGGTCCAGGCCCATCACCACGCGCGGGCCGGCGGGCGCGGCCAGCAGCAGGTCGCGCAGGTTGTCGGCGAAGACCTTGATGGCCACCGTCTCGGCGTCTTCGCGCAGGCGGGCGAACAGGTCACGCTCCAGGCTCAGGCTGAGCTTGACCTTCCAGGTCCAGGCGATGGTCTTGCGGATCAGTTCGTCGCCAGGGCGTTTGCCGTGGCGCCAGCCCAGGTGCACCGCGATGCGGCCTTCGGCCAAGCTGGGTTGCCCGGGCACGATCTCTTCGTCCAGCACCAGCTTGGCGTCCAGCCACTCCCCGCTGCGGCCGCGGAAGACCGCCAATGCGCGGTGGCTGGGAATCTTGTGCAGCGGCTCGTCGTACTCGAAGTAGTCGCGGAACTTGGCGGCATCGGGGTGCTGGCCGTCCTTGCCCGCGGCCAGGCGGCTTTGCAGCCGGCCTTCGGCCCAGAGCCAGCTGCGCAGGGTGCCGACCAGCGCCGCGTCTTCGGCCCAACGTTCGCTGAGCAGGTCGCGCACGCCGTCCAGCACCGCATGAGCATCGGCAAAACCGCCCTCGGCGTTGATGAAGGCAGCAGCCTCGGCCAGCGGCTCCAGCGACGGGTGGGCGAACAGCTTGTCGGCCAGTGGCTCCAGGCCGGCTTCGCGGGCGATCATGCCCTTGGTGCGGCGCTTGGGCTTGAACGGCAGGTACAGGTCTTCCAGCTCCTGCTTGGTCGGCGCGGTCTCGAAGGCGGCGCGCAACGCGGGTGTCAGCTTGCCCTGCTCGTCCACGCTCTTGATCACCGCGGCGCGGCGGTCCTCCAGCTCGCGCAGGTAGGCCAGCCGGGCCTCCAGCTCGCGCAGCTGCGCATCGTCCAGGCCGTCGGTGGCCTCTTTGCGGTAACGCGCGATGAAAGGCACGGTGGCGCCGCCGTCGAGCAGCTCGACGGCCGCTTTCACCTGCGCCGGCCGAACGCTGAGTTCGGCGGCGATCTGCTGAAGAATCTTGTCCAAGGAACCGGGGTGGGGAATGCAGGAAGCGCGGGAGTGTAAGGTGCGGCTCCGTCCCGACGACCCAGCCCCATGAAGGCCATCCTTGCACTCGGCCTGCTGGCCGCCCTGCCGGCGGCGGCGGCCGTCTGCGAAGCCCGCTCCGGCCCCCGGCCGCTGCAGGTGGTGGAGCTGTACACCTCGGAAGGCTGCAGCTCCTGCCCGCCGGCCGACCGCTGGCTCTCGACGCTGAAAGGCCGTGGCGACCTGCTGGCGCTGGCCTTCCACGTGAACTACTGGAACCGCCTGGGCTGGGCCGACCGCTTTGCCAGCACCGAGGCCACGGAGCGCCAGTACCTGCTGGCGCGCACGATGGGTGCACCCAATGTCTACACCCCGCAGGTCATCGTGCAGGGCCAGGACTGGCGGCGCTGGCCCCAACTGCCCGCGGCGCCGTCCACCGCGCCGATGAGCCTGCGGCTGAAACGCGAGGACCAGCGGATCAGCGCCGAGGTGGGGCCGGCAGCCGGGCGCTGGGCGGGCTACTGGGCGGTGCTGGAGGACGGCCACCGCAGCCGCGTGACCGCCGGCGAGAACAACGGCGAAACCCTGCGCCACGACCATGTAGTGCGCCAGTACCAGCCGGTGGCGGCGTGGTCGGCCACCGGCCAGCGCTTCACGTTCGACCTGGGCGCGGCGGAGGCCGGCGTGGCGCGGCGCGTGGCCTTCGTGGTCGTGGACGCCACGACCCTGCGGCCGGTGCAGGCCTTGGCGCTGGGCTGTTAGGCCGTGCCCCGCAGCTTGGCGCGCAGCTTCTGTCCCAGTTCCGGCCGCTCGTGGAAGGGGTCGGTCGGGTTGCGGCCGCTGGCCTGGTCCTGTGCCCGCGTGAGCACCGCGCTCAGCGCCTGCGGGTGGCTGTAGACGTAGAAGCGGCCTTCGGCCATCGCGTCGAAAACCCGCTGCGCCACCTCGGCGGCACTCACCTTGCCGCTGGTGACGGCCTTTTCGCTCATCGCCGTGGCGATCATCTGGCTGCGGGTGGGCGGGGCCGGCGCGTCCTGCAGTTCGGCCGGCCGGTTGCGCTCGCTCTGGTGGATGCCGGTGGGCACGAAGTAGGGGCACAACAGGTGCGCATGCACCTGCTCGCTCACCAGGGCCAGGTCGTGGTGCAGCGTCTCGGTCATCGACACCACACCCGCCTTGCTGACGTTGTAGACGCCC
>CAYTWU010000515.1:0-2255 GCA_964442175.1 uncultured Rubrivivax sp. | reverse complement strand
GTCGGCAGGCCCAGGGTCTCGGCGGCCAGACGGCGGATGCCTTCGCGGTCCATGGTCAGCCGGGCGGCGCGGGCGGTGGGGATCACCCGCACCAGGCCTTCGGCTTCCATCGCCTGCAGCGCGGGCGTGGCGATGGCCTCGATCTCGGGCACCACCAGCATGGGCTTTTCGGCCTCGATGAGGGCGCGCAGCGCGGCCGGGTCGCTCATCGTGATGGTGCGCGCGTGGTGCGCCACCTGCTGGCCGGGGGCGCCTTCGTAGCGGTCCACGGCGATGGTCTCCACGCCCAGGCGCTGCAGCGCGATCAGCACTTCCTTGCCCAGCTCGCCGCTGCCCAGCAGCATGACGCGGGTGGCCTGGGGGGAATTGGGGGTTCCGAGGGTGGTGGGCATCGTCGGCTGAAGTTGAGGGCAGGAGCACAAATTGTCGCCGCACAATGCGCGCCGATGCTGCGCACCTTTTGTTCATGGACCCTGCTGGCCCGCCGGGTCACCTTCGGCAGCATGCCGGCCCTGCTGCAATGGAACGCGCAGGGCCAGACCCAGGCCTCGATCAGCAGCGCGTTGCCCGCGCTGGAGCGCTGAACCATGCGATCGCCGGACATCGCCGCGCTGCGCCGCCACGCCGTGGCGCGCAGCCTGTTCAAGCCCACCACCCTGCCCGCGGCCCTGAAGCGCCTGGGCTTCGTGCAGGCCGACCCCATCCGCGCGCCGGCCCGTGCGCAGGACCTGACGCTGCGCCACCGCGTGGCCGACTACCGCGCCGGCGACCTGGAGCGCCGCTATCCGCGCCTGGCGGTCGAAGAGGACTTCTTCGTCAACTACGGTTTCCTGCCCCGCGCCACGCACACGCTGATGCACCCGCGCACGCCGCGCACGGTGTGGCCCCAGGCGCGCTGGGCCCAGGCGCATGCGGTGCTGGACTTCATCCGGGCGCGCGGCAACGTGCACCCACGCGAGGTGGACGCCGCCTTCCAGCACGGCAAGAGCAAGAACTGGTTCGGCGGCAACAGCAACGCCAGCACGCAGCTGCTGGACGGCATGCACTACCGCGGCCTGCTGCGCATCGCCCGGCGCGAGGGCGGCGTGCGGGTCTACGCGGCGCGCGACACCCACCCACCAGCGGACGACCCGCAGGCCGCGCTGGACGCGCTGGTGGACGTGGTGCTGCACAAGTACGCCCCGCTGCCCTGGCCCAGCTTCACCGCGCTGCTGAGCCACCTGCGCAGCGGCGCGCCGCAATGGGAAGGTGACCGCCGCGCCGCCGCCCTGCGCGCCCGCACGCGCCACCCGGTGGCGGCCGTGGACGGCGTGGACTGGATCTGGCCCGCAGGCGAACACCCGGCCTCACGCCGCCATGCCGTGGCCGACAGCGTGCGGCTGCTGGCGCCCTTCGACCCCGTCGTCTGGGACCGGCGGCGCTTCGAGACCTTCTGGGGCTGGGCCTACCGCTTCGAGGCCTACACACCCGCACCGCAACGGGTGCGCGGCTACTACGCGCTGCCGATGCTGTGGCGCGACCAGGTCATCGGCTGGGCCAACCTGGCCTGGCAGGGTGGGGTGCTGACGCCGGACATCGGCTACGTCAGCGGCCGCGCGCCACGCGAGGCGGGCTACCGCGCCGAGCTGGACGCCGAGCTGGACCGCGTGCGCCTCTTCCTCACGCCCCGCTGACCCGCGCCCCACGGGCCGCCAGCAGGCGCTGGGCCAGCTCGGCAAAACCGGCGCCCCGCTCGGCGGTGGTGATGGCAGCCGGCCAGGTGTGCAGCTGGGCCGCGAAGTGGCGCAGGTTGGCCACGCCCACGCTGAGCGGGAAGCGGCCGAACATCACCTGGTCGTTGGTGGAATCGCCCACATAGACCCAGCGGCCGGTCTCGGACGCCAGGTCGCGGCCCAGCAGCCGCTGCACGATCCAGCAGGCGCCGCTCCACTTGTCGTGCGTGCCGAACCAGCCATTGATGTGGATGGAGCTGACGGTGGCGTGCATGCCCTCGGCCTGCATCAGCGCCACCACCTGCGCGATGGCGGCCGGCGCCAGCTGCACGAACTCGCTGTGGTCGACGGCGATGTCGGTCACGCGGCCGGCGCTGTCGCGCGCCAGCGTGGCGCCGGGCACCTGGGCCAGCACCCGCGCGGCCACGGCGCGCAGCCGCTGGGCGTTGCGCGCGCGGGTGGCGGCGTCCTGCACGAACTCGGTCCGCAGCCCATGGCCCTCGCGCCAGACACCGACCGCCCCGTTTTCCGCGACGATGGCCT
>CAYTWU010000514.1:0-2256 GCA_964442175.1 uncultured Rubrivivax sp. | reverse complement strand
GCCGTCGGGCCCGGTTTCCGGCTCGGACCCCCCGGCGCCCGCCGTGGCGTCCGAGCCGGAAACCGGGCCCGACGGCGCCACCGGCATCCGCTTTTGATCGGCGATTGATCAGGTCCTGAGCCGGCGCGCCAGCCAGGCGCCGGCACCCACGGTGGCGCCGACGGCCCAGAACATCGCCGCCGCGCCCACGGCCGCCCCGGCCGCGCCGAAGACCAGCGGCATCACCGTGCTGGCGCCGTTGATCGTCATCGAGCGGAAGGCCAGGGCCTGGCCATGGCGGTCGGGCGGTGTCAGGTGGTGCAGCACCGACATCATCATCGGCTGCACGCAGCCCAGCGTCAGGCCCAGCGCCACCGCACAGGCCCCCATCGCCAGCGGGTGGCGCGCCAACGGGTAGACCACGAAGATCAGCGCAGTGCCCAGCATGGCCCCCTGCATCACGGTGGATTCCTGCAGCCGGTGCGCCAGCAGCGGGATCAGCAGCCGCACGCCTGTGACCGACAAGGTGAAGCTGCCCAGCACCAGGCCGATGGTGGTGGCCGAAAAGCCGTTTTCGAAGCCCAGGATGGGCACCGCAAAGGCGTGCACGTCCCAGCACATCGAGAGCAGCCAGTTCACGAACAGCAGCCGCTTCATGCCGGGCAGCGCCAGCAGGTCCAGTGCGCGCGTGGGCCCGCCGGCGGCCGCCGGCGGCGGCGGGGCCACCGGCACGGCGCGTGTGGCGGCCCAGCTCATCAGCGGCAGCAGCAGCAACGCGCCGTAGGCGACGGCAAACCCCCCGTGGTCGATCAACAGGCCCACCGCCACCGGGCCGATGACGTTGCTGAACGAGGGCGCGACGCCCAGCCAGCTGAAGACCTTCATGCGCTCCACCGCGTTGCGCGCCGACAGCCCGCCGGTGCGCTGCACGACGATCAGCCCGATGTTGGCGCTGGCCCCGGCGGCGATGGCCCCGGCCCCCAGCAGCCCGGCGCGCCACCAGCCGCTGGCGAAGGTCGAGCCCAGCGCCAGCAGCAGGCCGGCGGCAGACACGGCCGCAGCCAGGTGCATGGGGCGGTGGAAACCCAGCCGGTCGGCCATGCGGCCGGCGGCCAGCGCCAGCACCACCGGGGCGGCGGCGAACAGCGCCAGCAGCACGCCCACCGTCCAGGCGCTGGCGCCACTGCGCAGCGCATCCAGCGGCGCCGCCATGCGCACACCGGCCATGGCCGCGTGCAAGCCGATCTGGCTGACGATCAGCGCCAGCAGCCAGCGGCTCAGGCCACCAGGCTCAGACCCAGTGCGGCTCATTCGGGCAGGCTGTCGTCGCCGCCAGGCAGTAACTGGGCGGCGCGGGTCTCGGGCACGGCCTGCACCTGGCGCAATTCCCGCACCATCACGCGCGTGCGGCGCTCTGCCATCTCCAGGCTGCTGCCGGCTTCGTCGAGCTTCTTGCGGGTCTTGGCCAGCACCTCGCCGAACTTGCCGAACTCGGTCTTCACCGCACCCAGCACCTCCCAGACCTCGGCCGAGCGCCGTTCCAGCGCCAGCGTGCGGAAGCCCATCTGCAGGCTGGTCAGCGTGGCCAGCAGCGTGGTCGGGCCGGCCAGCATCACCTGGTGCTCGCGCTGCAGTGCCTCCAGCAGGCCGGGCCGGCGCAGCGCCTCGGCGTACAGGCCTTCGGTGGGCAGGAAGAGGATGGCGAAGTCGGTGGTGTGCGGCGGCGCCAGGTACTTGTCGTGGATGCGCCTGGCCTCCGCCCGCAGCCGGGCCTCGATGGCCTTGGCGGCCAGCTCCATCGCCGCCGTGTCGCCGCGGTCGTGCGCGTCGAGCAGGCGCTCGTAGTCTTCGCGCGGGAACTTGGCGTCGATGGGCAACCACAGCGGCACGCCGTCGGTGCGCTGGCCCGGCAGCCGGATCGCAAACTCCACCCGCTCGCTGCTGCCGGGCACGGTGGCCACGTTGAGCGCGTACTGCTCGGGCGTGAACACCTGCTCCAGCAGGCCGGCCAGCTGCACCTCGCCGAACACGCCGCGCGTCTTCACGTTGGTCAGCACGCGGTTGAGCGAACCCACGTCGCGCGCCAGGTCATCCACGTTGGCCCAACTGGCGGGCACATCGCCAGGCTGCATCGGCAGCATGTTGAGCACGGCCTTGCGCTCGAGGCACTTTTCCAACGTGGCAATCACGTGCATCAGCTCGGCCGGCTGAGTGTTGCCGATCTTATAAAGGCGATACGGCGCGTAGCTCGTCGCCGGATCGGGCTTGTCGCTCGAC
>CAYTWU010000513.1:0-2264 GCA_964442175.1 uncultured Rubrivivax sp. | reverse complement strand
ATCAACACGACCGAGAAGCAATAGAGAAACGCCAGCACCGCCACCGTCAACGCCATCACACCAAAGGTGACCATGCCCTGGTGATGCGCAGGGTCGATGAACAGCGGGAAGAAGG
Source organism: uncultured Rubrivivax sp. (assembly GCA_964442175.1). GTDB lineage: Bacteria > Pseudomonadota > Gammaproteobacteria > Burkholderiales > Burkholderiaceae_C > Rubrivivax. Next base: position 2,149 of record CAYTWU010000513.1, on the reverse strand, counting down.
CCATGTAGAACACGATGGCCTTGGGGTTGAGCAGGGTGATCAGGAAGGCCTGGCGCGCGTACTGGCGCGGCTGGATGGTGATGGGGGAGGCCGAGCCGGGCTTGGCGAAGATGAGCTTCAGGCCGATCCACGCCAGGTACGCAGCGCCGGCGTACTGCACGGCCTTGAACAGCAGCGGGTGCGCCGCCAGCAGCGCGGCGACGCCCGCCACGGCCAGCCACAGCAGCACCTGGTCACCGAGGATGACGCCCAGCGTGGCTGCAGCGCCCGCCTTGAATCCACCCTTGCCGGTGGACGTGAGCAAGGCAAAGGTGCCCGGGCCTGGCAGGGCCAGGAAGAGCAGGACGGCGGCGCAGAAGGCCCCGAAATCGGCGATGCCGAGCATGGATTTCCCCCAAGGACTGGGGTGGATTGTGCCGCGCCTGTTGTGGGTTCAGACGGGCCGAAGCCAGATCGCGCAGCGTTCTGCGTCCAGACCGGGCACCTGCAGTTGTTCCACGTGAAACACCTGAACGTCGGCGGGCAGTGCCGCGATTTCGTCGGCGGGGTGTTTGCCCTTCATTGCCAACCAGACGCCCTGCCCGGCGAGGTGCGCGCGCGTCCAGGTCGTGAAATCGACAAGGCTGGCAAAGGCGCGGGAGACGACCACATCGGCCACCGCGGGCGCCAGCTGCTCGACGCGCGCGTGTGCGGCGTGCAGGTTCTTCAGGCCCAGCTCCAGCGCCACCTGCTGGATGAAGCCGGTCTTCTTGGCCACCGCATCGACACAGGTCACCTGCCAGCCGGGTTGCGTGATGGCGATCACCACGCCCGGCAAGCCGCCGCCGCTCCCGACGTCCAGCACGCGCAGATGCTGGCCGGCGGCGTGGCGCTGCAATGGGGCCAGCACGGAGAGGCTGTCCAGCAAGTGGAGTCTGCCCATCTGCGCTGCGTCCCGCACCGCGGTCAGGTTGTAGACCTTGTTCCAGCGGGCCAGGAGATCGAGGTAGGCCAGCAGTTGGACGGCGGCTGCGTCACTGAGCGGCACGCCCATCTGTGCCGCGCCCGCCAGCAGCCCGGGGCGGTCAAGCGGCAGCATCGTCGGCCGTGGCGGCGGTTGTTCTGGTGGGTGCGGAGGCAAAACCCGCGAAGCGCCTCTTCTTCAGGTGGATCAGCAGCAGCGAGATGGCGGCGGGTGTGACGCCGGAGATGCGCGACGCCTGGCCCAGTGTCGCCGGCCGGTGGGTGCTCAGCTTTTGCCGGACCTCGATGGAAAGGGCCTGCACTTGGCTGTAGTCCAGTGTCTCGGGCAGCTTCAGGTTCTCGAAGTGCGCGGCGCGCTCGACCTCGTCGTTCTGGCGGTCGATGTAGCCGGCGTACTTCAGGGCGATCTCCGCCTGTTCGATCACCGCATCGGCGGTGGCTTCGTCCAGTTCAGCCCGCAGTGTTTCACGTGAAACAGCCCGGGCCGGGTGGGCGGTGGCGTCCAGCAGGGCCACCGTGTCCCAGGCGACGCCGGGGCGGCGCAGCAGGTCGGCCAGGCGGTACTCGTGCTCCAGCGCCTTGCCCAGGTGCAACTCGGCCAGCGCGTCGGGCACGGTGGCCGGGCGCACCCAGGTGGCGCGCAGGCGCTGCAGCTCGCGCTCGATGGCCTCGCGCTTGCGCTCGAAGGCGGCCCAGCGCACATCGTCCACCAGGCCCAGGCTGCGGCCGGCTTCCGTCAGGCGCAGATCGGCGTTGTCTTCGCGCAGCTGCAGGCGGAACTCGGCCCGGCTGGTGAACATGCGGTAGGGCTCGGTCACGCCCTTGGTGATCAGGTCGTCGACCAGCACGCCCAGGTAGGCCTGGTCGCGGCGCGGCAGCCAGGGTTCGCGGCCCTGCACCTGCAGTGCGGCGTTCAGGCCGGCGAACAGGCCTTGTGCCGCCGCCTCTTCGTAGCCCGTGGTGCCGTTGATCTGGCCGGCGAAAAACAGCCCCTGCAGCGCCCGCGTCTCGAAACTCGGCTTCAGGCCACGCGGGTCGAAGTAGTCGTACTCGATCGCATAACCAGGCCGCACGATGTGTGCCTGTTCCAGACCTGGGATGGAGTGCACCGCGGCGATCTGGATGTCGAAAGGCAGCGAGGTGGAGATGCCGTTCGGGTAGAACTCGTGCGTCGTCAGGCCCTCGG
>CAYTWU010000512.1:0-2267 GCA_964442175.1 uncultured Rubrivivax sp. | reverse complement strand
GCACGAGTGGTTTGTGATTGACGCCACCGACAAGGTGCTCGGACGTGTTGCCAGCGAAGTGGCACTCCGTTTGCGCGGCAAGCACAAGGCCATCTACACGCCCCACGTCGACACCGGTGATTTCATCGTCGTCGTCAACGCAGACAAGATCCGTGTCACCGGGGCCAAGGCCACGGACAAGATCTACTACCGTCACTCCGGGTTCCCGGGCGGCATTTATGCCACGCCCTTCAAGGACATGCAGGCCAAGCATCCCGGCCGCGCCCTGGAGAAGGCCGTCAAGGGCATGCTGCCCAAGGGCCCGCTGGGCTACGCGATGGTGAAGAAGCTGAAGGTGTACGCCGGTGCCACGCACCCGCACACCGCTCAGCAGCCCAAGACTCTCGAGATTTAAGGGACTGCGATGATCGGACAGTGGAATTACGGCACCGGCCGTCGCAAGTCGTCGGTGGCGCGTGTCTTCATCAAGAAGGGCACCGGCCAGATCGTGATCAACGGCAAGACCGTGGATCAGTATTTTGGCCGCCAGACCTCGATCATGATCGTCCGCCAGCCCCTGCTGCTGACGGCCAATGACGCGGCCTTCGACATCAAGGTCAACGTGCACGGCGGCGGTGAATCCGGCCAGGCCGGCGCGGTGCGCCACGGCATCACCCGGGCGCTGATCGACTACGACGCGGCGCTCAAGCCCGACCTCAGCCGTGCCGGCTTCGTCACGCGCGATGCGCGTGAAGTCGAGCGCAAGAAGGTCGGCCTGCACGGCGCGCGCCGTCGCAAGCAGTTCAGCAAGCGTTAATTCGCAGCACGGGCTTCGCGCCCATGCGCTGGAAACTGCTGCGGCGCCGACTGTCCGTCAGTGCGCCGCGTGTCATCGTTCGCAGCCACCTGCCCTGGCCTTTGCGCTGGGCGGTGGCTGCCGTCGTTCTGGGGTTCTCCGGTGCCCTGGCGCTGTGGGCCTTCGAAACGGGCAAGGACCTGGCGGGCCTGGAGGCCGACGCCCAGGCCGAGCTCGCCCGCCTGCGGGTGGAGGTGGACGGCCTGCGTGCAGAGCGCGACCGGGCGCAATCCATCGCCAATGCCGCCGATGGCCTGCTGAAGGCCGAGCGTGCCACGCAGGACCGGCTCGCCCAGGACCTGCGCCAGTCCCAGGCGCGCCAGCAGGCCCTGGAGGCGGACCTGGGCTTTTTCCAGCGCTTGCTGCCGGTCTCTGCGGGCCAGCCTGTGCAGTTGCGGGCCTTGCAGGCCGAGTCGCCCGCCCCGGGGCAGACGCGGTACCAGATGCTGGTGATGCAGTCGGGCGCCGCGCCGGCCGAGTTCAAGGGCCATTACGAGATTCTGCTCGGCGGGCAGCTGGCGGGCCGGCCCTGGACGGGCTCCTTGCCCGGTGGCGCCCGGCCCTTGACGATGCGCCAGTACGCCCGTGTCGATGGCCTGATCGACCACCCACCCGAGCTCGTGCTAAAAACCGTGCAGGCGAGGGTGACCGATGCACAGGGGGCCGTCCGGGCGACCGAGACCCTCAGACTCCCGTGATCCGCCAGGAGAAAACCAGAAGATGATGTTCACACGCAAGGCCCAACCGGCGATCCGCACGCTGGTGGGTGAAGGCACGGTCTTGCGCGGCACGCTGCAGTTTGACGGCGGCCTGCGCATCGACGGCGAGGTGTTTGGTGATGTGCTGGCCGAACCGGGCAGCCGCAGCCTGGTCGTGATCAGCGAAAAAGCCCGGGTCCATGGCAAGGTCAACGCCGGCCATGTGATCATCAACGGTGAAATCAGGGGTCCTGTGACCTCCAGCGAGATGCTGGAACTGCAGCCCCGTGCCACCGTGACCGGTGACGTGCGTTACGAGGTGCTGGAAATGCACCCCGGCGCGATGATCGACGGTGAACTCAAACCACTGAAGAGCAGCGAGAAGCCGGCGCTGAAACTGGCGGCTTCGAACGACGCTTGAAGGAACCCACATGAACGCTCTGGCCGAACCCCTGACCCCCGCCGTCGACGACATGCCGCCGCCGCTGGTCTTCACCGACAGCGCCGCCGCCAAGGTGGCCGACCTGGTCGCCGAAGAAGGCAACCCCGACCTGAAGCTGCGTGTCTTCGTGCAAGGTGGCGGCTGCTCCGGCTTCCAGTACGGCTTCACCTTCGACGAGGTGGTGAACGAAGACGACACGCAGATGAACAAAAACGGCGTGACCCTGCTGATCGACGCGATGAGCCTGCAGTACCTGGGCGGCGCCGAGATCGACTACAAGGAAGACCTGCAG
>CAYTWU010000511.1:0-2309 GCA_964442175.1 uncultured Rubrivivax sp. | reverse complement strand
GCGCACCATGTCGCCGCCCTGCTGGTAGTAGGGGTCGGGGTTGAAGAGGTTGTCGGAGACGTCTTCGAGCACGGTCTTGATGGTCTCGCCCGTCATCTCGGAGACGGTGGCGTAGCTGTAGGTGGTGGCCACCTGGTCCATCATCAGCTCGCGTGTGATCACGTCGCCGGGCAGCAGGCTGGTGCCCCAGCGGAAACCGGGCGAAAACGCGATGTCGGCCCCCTGCACCTGCATCATCGCGTCGCACAGCAGCTGGTCCCAGCTGCCGTTGAAGTTGCCGCGGCGGTAGAGCAGGCCGTCGGTGACGGCCAGCTTCTCGGCCAGCCTGGCCTCGTACGGTGCGCGGATCTTGTTGATCACCGCATCCATGGCCGCGTCGGCGGGCAGCATGTTGCTGAACACCGGCAGCAGCCGGTACTGCCAGCGCTGCAGCTTGCCGGCCTTGAGCTCGAAATCCATCACGCCGAGGAACTTGCCGTTGCTGCCGGCGTTGGTGACCAGGGTGGTGCCGCCGGCGTTTTTGACCGGGATGGCAAACGGCACGCCGTCGTGGGTGTGACCGCCGAAGATCGCATCCACGCCGCGCACGCGGCTGGCCATCTTCAGGTCCACGTCCATGCCGTTGTGGCTGATCACGACGACGAGCTGCGCGCCCTTGCCACGCGCCTCGTCGACCATCTTCTGCATGTTTTCGTCCTGGATGCCGAAGCTCCAGTCGGCCACCATGTAGCGTGGGTTGGCGATCGGCGTGTAGGGGAAGGCCTGGCCGATGATGGCAACGGGCACGCCGTTGATCTCGCGGATCACGTAGGGCTTGAAGACCGGGTCGCCGAAGTCGTTGGTCTTGACGTTCTGGGCGACAAAATCGACCTTGCCCGCAAAGTCCTTCTCGACGATCTGCTGCACACGTTTCATGCCCAGCGTGAACTCCCAGTGGCCGGTCATCACGTCCACGGTCAGCGCCTTGCAGGCGTCCACCATGTCCCGGCCGTCGGTCCACAGCGCGGTGGCGCTGCCCTGCCAGGTGTCGCCGCCGTCCAGCAGCAGCGCACCCGGGCGGCTGGCCTTCATGCGCTTGACCAGGGTGGCCAGGTGCGCGAAGCCGCCCACCTTGCCGTAGCGGCGAGCCGCCTTCTCGAAATCGATGTAGGTGTAGGCGTGGGCCAGCGCGGTGCCGGGTTTCACACCGGCGCGCTTGAGCAGGTGTTCACCCACCAGGTGCGGCGGCTGGCCCTGCATGCCGGCAATGCCCAGATTGACCGTGGGTTCGCGGAAGTAAATGGGCTTGAGCTGCGCGTGGCAGTCGGTCATGTGCAGCAGGCTGACATGGCCGGCGCCCGTGCCCATGGGCGGCAGGTCGTAGAGCTTTTCTTCGGCGGTGGCGGCGTCGGCATCGGCCCAGCGGGACAGGCCCATGCCGGCCGCCGAGGCGGCAGCCAGGACCTGCAGGAACTCGCGTTTGCTGAGGCTCATAATCAGTGTCGGCTTATGTTTGAAAGCTGAAAAAGCCCGCCGAGGCGGGCTGTGGCGCCGTCACTGGTTGACGGGCGACTTCGGGTCGAGCAACAGCGCCATCACGTCGCGGATCTGCTGCTCGTTGAGCAGGCCCATGTGGCCGAAGCGTGGCATGTTGGAGCAGGCGGCGTAGGCCTTGCTGTTCCAGAGCTTGCCCCAGGTGTATTGCACCACCGCGGCGGCACCCGGATCGGCCGGGTCTTTCACGCCGCGCAGCTTGCCGTAGTTCCACAGGCTGGGGCCGATGGTGCCGTGCGAGATCTCCTTCTTGTCGATCTGGTGGCAGTTGTAGCAATTGGCGCCGTTCGCGTCGGGTTTGTCGGAGCTGTCGCTCCAGGTCATGCCACGGCCGTTTTGGGCCAGCTTCTCGCCGTTTTTCCAGTCGCCGAGGTAGACACCGCCGGTGGGCCACTTCATGGCCATCAGCGCCTCGTTTTCGATGCGCTTGGCCACCTCGTCGGAGGGCGCCTGGTCGGTGGAGCAGGCCGATTGGCCCAGGTCCTGGTTCAGGCGGCTGGCCTTGGCGATGCCCTGGTCGCGGAAATCACGCTTCATCATCGCCAGGGCCTGGGCGTCCAGTTCCTGCCGGGTGGGCATCGGGGTGCTGGCGCAGCCGGCCAGCAGCGCGGCAAGGGCGGGCAGGGCCCAGTTCTTCTTGTGCATCTGCGTCTCCGATCAGCGCTTGATGGCCGGCGCGATGGACTCGGCACCCTTGGCGTTGACGCCCATGTAGCTGGACAGGGCGATGGTCACGTCGGAGCCGAAGCCCGGGTACGGGAAGCGCTGCTGGCGGT
>CAYTWU010000510.1:319-2311 GCA_964442175.1 uncultured Rubrivivax sp. | reverse complement strand
CAGCCACGTGATCTGCGCCAAGGTGACGGTGGCCTTCCTGAACTTCCAGATGGAGCGTGGCAACGACCTGATCACGCCGCGGCCCGAGCACCGCTTTGCCGGGCTCAAGCCGGGTGACCGCTGGTGTGTGTGTGCATTGCGCTGGAAAGAAGCCTACGACCACGGCTGCGCGCCGCCCGTGGTGCTGGAAAGCACGCACCAGCGTGCACTGGATTACGTGCTCATGGATTGGCTCAAGGCGCATGCCCTGCAATCGGTGGGCTGAGCTCGGTTAAACTCACAGGCTTCATCTCTGCGGAGAGATGGATGAGCGGTTTAAGTCGCACGCCTGGAAAGCGTGTGGGGGTTAACAGCCCCCCGCGGGTTCGAATCCCGCTCCCTCCGCCAGGAACCCTGCAAACACGCGGGTTTCAAGGCTGGTCAGGCACCTGACCCACCGTCCGAACCACCATTCCGAAGTGCGCTTGACCTGCGCCAGCGCTTCTGCGGTGTTGAACCTGACAAGACTGCGGCCGGGGCCGTGCGCGCCGGGCCAGAATGTGGCCACATGCACTTCGATCTGGTCGACCTGCGCCTCATGGTCCGCGTCGCGGAAGCCAACAGCCTGACACGGGGCGCGGAGGCGTCCTTCCTGTCGCTGCCCGCGGCCAGCACACGCATCAAGAACCTGGAAGAGAGCCTGGGCACCAAGCTGCTGTACCGCACCAGCCAGGGTGTGACGCTCACGCCACCGGGCCAGGCCTTTGTGCACCACGCGCGCACCGTGCTTGCGCAGCTGGAAAACCTGACCGGTGACCTGCAGGAGTACGCCAAGGGCATCAAGGGCCACCTGCGCATCGCCGGCAGCACCACGGCGCTGTCGGAGTTCCTGCCGCCGGTGCTCAGCGCCTACCTGCGGGCGCACCCCGATGTGAACATCGACCTGCGTGAACGCCTGAGCCACGACATCGTGCGCGCGGTCAGCGAAGGCCAGCTCGACATCGGCATCGTCTCGGGCCCGGTGCGCACCGAGGCGCTGCATGCCATCCCCTACCGCAGCGACAGCCTGGTGCTGGTGGTGGCCCGGGACCACCCGCTGGCGCGCGAAAGGAGCGTGCCCTTCGTGCGCACGCTGGACCACGACCACGTGGGCCTGCACGAGGCCAGTGCCATCCACGCCTTTTTGCGCCAGGTGAGCAGCGCGGTGCACCGCACGCTGCGCATGCGCATCGAGGTCGGCAACTTCGAGACCGCCTGCCGCATGATCGAGGCCAACATCGGCGTGGGCATCGTGCCCGGTTCGTCGGCCCGGCGCCATGCCGAGCGCCTGGCGATCCAGATCGTGCCGCTGGAAGACCTCTGGTCCTTGCGCCAGCAGTTCGTGGTGGTGCGCCAGCTCGAAGCACTGCCACCCTTCGGCCGCGACCTGGTGGACCTGCTGGTGGAAGACGCGCGCCGCGCGTTCAGCGATCCGTCGGCGAATCCATCGGCAAATCAGTCTGCATAAGTCCCGGCAGCGCGGATCAGCGCGCCCCATTTGTCGATCTCGGGCTTGAGCCAGCTGCGCAGGCCTTCGGTCGTCTGTTTGGCCTCGGGCACGATCTCGGCACCCAGCTCGCCCATGCGCTGCACGATGGCCGGGTCTTTCAGCGCCACGCGCAGCGCAGCGCCGAAACGCTCCACCGCCGCCGCCGGTGTGCCCTTGGGCGCGTAGATGCCGTGCCAGACCTTGACCTCAAAGCCCTTCAGGCCCGACTCTTCCAGCGTTGCCACGTTCGGCAGCGACTGGATGCGCTCGCGGGTGGTCACGCCGTAGAGCTTGACCGTGCCGGCCCGGATGTGTGGCAGCGTCTGCGTGGTCTGGTCGCACAGCAGGTCCACCTGCCCGCCCAGCAGCGCGTTGAGCGCCGGTGCCGTGCCCTGGTAGGGGATGGTGGCCATCTCCACCCCCATGGCCTGCTGGAACAGCATGCCGCACAGCTGCGACACGGCGCCCAGCCCGGCATGGGCCAG
>CAYTWU010000510.1:0-309 GCA_964442175.1 uncultured Rubrivivax sp. | reverse complement strand
GCCGCCTTGCGCCTTGACCCAGGCGAACAGTTCCGCCGCGGTGTTGGCAGGCAGGTCCTTGCGGCCCAGCATGGTCATGGGCACGTCCACCACCTGGCCCACGTATTCGAAGTCGGTCAGCGGGTTGTAGGCCAGCTTGCGGTACAGGCCCGGCGCGGTGGCCATGCCGTTGTGGTGGATCAGGAAGGTGTAGCCGTCGGGCGTGGCCTTGGCCACCGCACCGGCCGCCAGCGTGCCGCCGGCGCCGAGCTTGTTTTCGATCAGCACCGATTGGCCCAACGACTTGCTCATCGCGACGCCCAGCGCCCG
>CAYTWU010000509.1:0-2315 GCA_964442175.1 uncultured Rubrivivax sp. | reverse complement strand
CATGCGGTGCAGGCCACGGCTGTCCAGGCACTGCACATGCTTGAGGCGCGGGTGGGTAGCGGGGGACTGCGAGGTCGTCATCGTGAAGGCTCCGTCTCCTATGATGATGCCAGCAACGTCATTGAGGATTCCCCATGCTCCAAGGAAAGACTGCCCTCGTCACCGGCTCCACCAGCGGCATCGGCCTGGGCATCGCCAAGGCCCTGGCCGCGCAAGGCGCGAACGTCATGCTCAACGGCTTTGGCGATGCCAGCGGGCCGATGGCCGAGGTCAGCGCGTTGGGCGTGAAGGTGGGCTACCACGGTGCCGACATGAGCAAGCCGGCCGAGATCGCGGCCCTGGTGCAGGCCTGCGAAGCGCAGTTCGGCGCGCTGGACATCCTGGTCAACAACGCCGGCATCCAGCATGTGGCCAACGTCGAAGACTTCCCGCCCGAGCGCTGGGATGCGGTCATCGCGATCAACCTGAGTTCGGCCTTCCACAGCATGCACCACGCGCTGCCCGGCATGCGGGCACGCGGCTGGGGCCGCATCCTGAACATCGCCTCGGCCCACGGCCTGGTGGCCTCGGCCGGCAAGAGCGCCTACGTCGCGGCCAAACACGGCATCGTCGGCCTGACCAAGGCGGCGGCGCTGGAGACGGCCACCACCGGCATCACCGTCAACGCCATCTGCCCGGGCTGGGTGCTGACTCCGCTGGTGCAGAAGCAGGTGGATGCCCGCGCAGCGAAAGACGGCATCAGCAACGACGAAGCCAAGACCCGGCTGCTGGCCGACAAACAACCGTCGCTCCAGTTCGTCACACCGGAGCAGCTGGGCGCGCTGGCGGTCTTCCTCAGCTCACCCGCCGCCGATCAGGTGCGCGGCGTGGCCTGGAACATGGACGGCGGCTGGGTCGCGCAGTAACGACGCCAACGTTACTTGGTGAGCTGGATGCTGCCGCTGACGTTGACCGTCACGGTGGCCTTGCCGGCTTCGACCGGCAATGACTCGTCGGCCATCGGCGCCGCTGCCACCCGCGCCTTCATCATCTGCGGCTGGTAGGGCATCGGCGCTTCGCCGCCGCCCACCTGCACCTCGCGCAGCAGGTAACCCGTGAAGCCGAAGAGCTGGGCTGTCTGCGTGGCCTTGGCGCGGAAGCGGCCCACGGCCTGCGCCGTGACATCGGCCTCCACCTTCTCCATCGCCGCGCGCGACAGGCTGTAGTTCAGCCGCGCGATGCTCAGGCTTTGGATGCGGCCCGTGAGCTGCGCGACGGCCGCCATGTCGCGGCCCTGCACCACCAGCTCGGTGCTGCCCGTCCAGCCGTTGCTGCCGCCCTTGGGGCTGTAACGCGGGTGCAGTGCAAAGTTGCCGCTGCTCACCTCCAGCTCACCGGGTTTGGCCACCTTGCGGGCCTCGGCCAGCGCCGCATCCAGCGCCTGTTTGAGCTGGGTCTGCACACCGCCCGCCTCCGGGCCTTCACGGGTGGTGGAGAACACCACCGTGAGCCAGTCGCGCGGCACCTCCAGCGTGGCGCTGGCGCTCAGGCCCACCACGTTTTCCGGCGCGGGCAGCACCTGGGCCTGCGCGGCCAGGCCGCTGGTGGCCAACACGAGGGAGGTCAGCACGCGGGCAGCAGAAACAGGCATTGGATTCCTTCCAGTGAAGATGACCTGACAGCGCGCCACGGCCACCTGGCGTTGACAAGCCCGGCTTCGATGCCGTTCGGCAAGACATGTAACAGACCGTCAGCCAGCCCGGTTCGGGCCCGGAACAGGCCCGCACAATGCGGCTGTTACATTTTCCGGACACCCCACCATGAGCATCACGCCGCACCGCCCCGACCGCATCGTCGTCGTCGACGACGACGCGCGCATCCGCGACCTGCTGCGCCGCTACCTGTCGCAGGAAGGCTTCGAGGTGCTGCTGGCCGAGGACGCCAAGGCCCTGAACCGCGTGCTGACGCGCGACACGGTGGACCTGATCGTGCTGGACCTGATGCTGCCGGGCGAGGACGGCCTGTCGATCTGCCGCCGGCTGCGTGCCGCCAACGACGTCACGCCCATCATCATGCTGACGGCCAAGGTGGAAGACGTGGACCGCATCGTCGGCCTGGAGGTGGGCGCCGACGACTACCTGCCCAAGCCCTTCAACCCACGTGAGTTGCTGGCGCGCATCCACGCCGTGCTGCGCCGCCGGCCCGCGCCGGAAGCGCCAGGTGCACCGTCCAAGGAAGCGCAGTCTGTGAGCTTCGGCCCCTATGAGTTCGACTTGTCGCAGCGCCGCCTGTCCAAGGACGGCCAGCAGATTGCGCTGACCACCGGCGAGTTCTCG
>CAYTWU010000508.1:0-2324 GCA_964442175.1 uncultured Rubrivivax sp. | reverse complement strand
CAGTACTTCGCCGAGCTGGGCGAAGAGGTGCACGTGGTGCGCAACGACGAGATCACGGTCGCCGGCATCGCCGATCTGCGGCCTGATCGTTTGGTGTTGTCGCCCGGCCCCTGTTCGCCGGCTGAAGCGGGTGTGTGTGTGGAAGCCATCCAGCACTTCACCGGCAAGCTGCCGCTGCTGGGGGTGTGCCTGGGCCACCAGGCCATCGGCGCGGCGCTGGGCGGGCAGGTGGTGCGTGCACAGGTGCAGATGCACGGCAAGGCCAGCACCATCCGCACCGATGGGCGTGGTGTGTACCAGGGCCTGCCCGAGCAGTTCAGCGTGGTGCGTTACCACTCGCTGGCGATCGAGCGCGCCTCGCTGCCGGCTGAGCTGGAGATCACGTCCACCACCGACGACGGCGAGATCATGGGCGTGCGCCACCGCGGCCTCGCCGGCGGCCCGGCCCCGCTGGAGGGGGTGCAGTTCCACCCGGAGTCCATCCTCTCGGAGCATGGCCACGCGATGTTGCGCAACTTCCTTCAGATGGGCAGACCAACATGATTGACCTGCGCAGTGACACCGTCACCAAACCAACCGCCGCGATGCGCGCCGCGATGGCCGCAGCCGAGGTCGGCGACGATGTCTTCGGCGACGACCCCACGGTCAACGCCTTGCAGGAACGCGTCGCAGCCGAGCTGGGCAAAGAAGCCGCCCTGTTCATGCCCAGCGGCACGCAGAGCAACCTGACGGCGGTGCTGTGCCACTGTGAGCGCGGCGACGAGTTCATCGTCGGCCAGCACGCGCATGCCTACAAATACGAAGCCGGCGGCGCCGCGGTGCTGGGCAGCGTGCAGCCGCAGCCGCTGGAGCAGGGGGCCGATGGCACGCTGGCGCTGGACGCCATCGCTGCGGCGATCAAGCCCGATGACCTGCATTTCGCCCGCACCCGCCTGCTGGCCCTGGAAAACACCTGGGGTGGCCGCGTGTTGCCCGCCGCCTACGTGGCCGAAGCCACCGCGCTGGCGCGCCGCCATGGCCTGGCCACGCACCTGGACGGCGCGCGGCTGTTCAACGCGGCCGTGGCCTCGGGTGTGCCGGCGGCGGAGATCGCCCGCCACTTCGACACCGTCTCGGTGTGTTTCAGCAAGGGTCTGGGCGCGCCGGTGGGGTCGGCCCTGGTGGGCCCGCGTGCACTGATCGACCGCGCCCGGCGCTGGCGCAAGATGCTGGGCGGCGGCCTGCGCCAGGCCGGTGTGCTGGCCGCGGCGGCGCTGCATGCGCTGGACCACCATGTTCAGCGCCTGGCCGAGGACCATGCCCACGCGCGCCGGCTGGCCGAGGGCCTGCAAGGCCTGCCGGGTGTGACCGTGGCCCTGCCGCAGACCAACATCGTCTTTGTGCAGCTGGCGCCCGAGAAGGCCGCGGGCGCGGTGGACCGCCTGGCCGCGGCTGGCGTGCTGTGCACGGGCCTGTACCAGCTGCGCCTGGTCACGCACCTGGACGTGTCATCGTCCGACATTGACCACGCCATCGCGCTGCTGCGCGAACACCTGTGAGGAGCCCCACCATGCCGATGAGCGACAGCGAAGCGCTGACCCGCGTGATCGAACACCGCGAGATCTTCCACGACGAGATGCTGGCGCTGATGCGCCGCATCATGAGCGGCGAGACCTCGCCGGTGATGATCGCCGCGCTGGCCATCGGCCTGCGCGTGAAGAAGGAGACGGTGGGCGAGATCGCCGCCGCGGCCCAGGTGATGCGCGAGTTCGCCACGCCCGTGCCGGTGGCCGACCGCACACACCTGGTGGACATCGTCGGCACCGGTGGCGATGGTTCGCACACCTTCAACATCTCCACCGCGGCGATGTTCGTCACCGCCGCGGCCGGTGCGCGCGTGGCCAAACACGCGGGCCGCAGCGTGTCGTCCACCTCGGGTTCGGCCGACGTGATGGAGGCGCTGGGCGCCTACATCGGCCTGAGCCCCGAGCAGGTGGCCACCTGCCTGGCCGAGACTGGCATCGGCTACATGTTCGCGCCCAACCACCACTCGGCGATGAAACACGCCGCACCGGTGCGCAAGGAGCTGGGCGTGCGCACCCTCTTCAACATCCTGGGCCCGTTGACGAATCCAGCGGGCGCATTGAACCAAGTCATGGGCGTTTTTCATTCCGACTTGGTGGGCATTCAGGCCCGTGTGTTGCAACGCTTGGGCTCCAACCACGTCCTGATCGTGCACGGCTGCGATGGCCTCGATGAGATCACCTTGGCTGGCCCCACCATGGTGGCCGAGCTCAAAGACGGCGATGTGCGCGAGTACACCGTCTCGCCCGACCAGTTCGGCA
>CAYTWU010000507.1:0-2351 GCA_964442175.1 uncultured Rubrivivax sp. | reverse complement strand
GACGAACTCGCGGCCGATGATCTTGCGCTTGGCCTCGGGGTCGGTGACACCCTTCAGGTGGCCCAGGAACTGTTCGCTCGCGTCGACGTGCACCACCTTGGCGTGCAGCCGGCCGACGAACATGTCCATCACCATGCGGCCTTCGTTCAGGCGCAGCAGGCCGTGGTCGACAAAGACGCAGGTGAGCTGGTCGCCGATGGCACGGTGGATCAGCGCGGCGGCCACGCTGGAATCCACGCCACCGCTCAGGCCGAGGATGACCTCTTCGTCGCCCACCTGCTCGCGGATGCGGGTCACGGCTTCTTCGACGTGGTTCTGCATCACCCAGTCGGGCCTGGCGCCGGCGATCTGCAGCACGAAGCGCTCCAGCAGCGCACGGCCCTGCACCGTGTGCGTGACCTCGGGGTGGAACTGCACGGCGTAGTAGCCACGCGCCTCGTCCGCCATGCCGGCGATGGGGCAGCTGGGTGTGCTGGCCATCAGCTTGAAACCCGGCGGCAGCGCGGTGACCTTGTCGCCGTGGCTCATCCAGACCTTCAGCATGCCGTGGCCTTCCGGCGTGCTGAAGTCTTCGATGCCCTGCAGCAGCCGGGTGTGGCCGTGGGCGCGCACCTCGGCATAACCGAACTCGCGGTGCGCGCTCGCCTCGACCTTGCCGCCTTGCTGCACGGTCATCGTGAACATGCCGTAGCAGATGCCCAGCACCGGCACGCCCAGGTCCCACACCGCCTGCGGCGCACGCAGGTCGTGTTCTTCGTAGGTGCTGGCGTGGCTGCCGGAGAGGATGATGGCCTTGGGCGCGAACTCGCGCACAAAGGCGTCGCTGACATCGTTGGGGTGGATCTCGCAGTACACATGCGCCTCGCGCACGCGGCGTGCGATCAGCTGGGTGACCTGGGAGCCGAAATCGAGGATCAGGATCTTGTCGTGCATGGCGGCCATCAAGCGGCAGGAAGAGGTTGGGTCGTGCGTGCAAAGCCGCTGCGCCGGAAGTGGCGCCAGGCCAGCAGCAGGGCCAGGCCCTGCAGTGCGGCGCAGAAGAACATCGGCGCGCCCAGGCGCCAGTCGCCACGCGGCAGGTGCGAGACCAGCCCCAGCAGCGGCGCGGCGATGGCCGGGGCCACCACCGCCATCAGGCTGTTGAGCGAACTCAGCGAGCCCATGGTGCGGCCCTGGTCGCTGGCGTCGGCAGCGCTGGAGACGATGCTGTTCATGGCCGCGGCCACGGTGTTGCCCAGCACATTGGCGATGATCACGGCGTACATCACCCAGCCGGCCGTGGCCGCGCCCCAGCCAATGTAGGCCAACGTGGACGAGGCCAGGCCGAGCAGGACGAGGCGCCACGCCGGATAGATCTTCAGCAACCGGCCCATCAGGCCGCCCTGCACCACCGCCGACACGACGCCCACGGCGAACAGCGACCAGCCGTTCTCCGCCGGGCCCCAGCCGAACTTGAAGCTGTTGTGCAACACCCAGGTGGTGTAGAGCGTGAACTGGGCCAGTGCACTGAGGCCGATCACCACCACGAGCAGCCCGATGCCGCGCAATTGCGACAAGGCCTGGAGCGCCAGGAACGGGTTGGCGGCCCGCCAGGTGACAGCGCGGCGCCTCTCGGGCGGCAAGGATTCCGGCAGCACGACCAGGCCGTAGACGAAGTTCAGCATCGTCAGCCCGCCCGCCACCCAGAACGGCAGCCGCAGGTCGATGCCGCCGAGGATGCCGCCCATCACCGGGCCCAGGATGAAGCCGATGCCGAACATCGCACCCAGCAGCCCGAAGCGGCGCGCACGTTCTTCGGGCGGCGTGATGTCGGCCACGTAGGCATTGGCCACCGCGGCGTTGGCCTGCGTGACACCCCCGACGATGCGCGAGGCGATCAACATCCAGAGTGCACTGGCCATCGCGGTGGCGAAAAAGTTGATCGCCAGCCCGCAGAAGCCGATCAGCAGTACCTTGCGGCGGCCGAAACGGTCCGACAAGGCCCCCAGGAACGGCGCACCGAAGAAGCTGGCCAGCGCAAAGGAGAACGTGACCACGCCATACCAGTAGGTCTGCGCGGTGGGGTCGGCCGTGAACTGCCCCACCAGCGCGGGCAGCACCGGCACGATGAGGCCGATCGACAGCATGTCGAGCAGCACCACGACCATGATGAAGCGCATGGCCGCAGATCTTGGAGCCCCCGGCCCGACGGGTACGTCGGCCCGCCCCCCGAGGGGGCCCGGGCCGGCTTGGGGCGGCCCGGCGCTCGGCCCGGCGCCCGACGCCGTTGTGCCGTCAGTCGGCACGGTAGTTCGGTGCTTCCTTGGTGATCTGCACGTCGTGCACATGGCTCTCGCGGATGCCGGCCGTGG
>CAYTWU010000506.1:0-2356 GCA_964442175.1 uncultured Rubrivivax sp. | reverse complement strand
TTGTGCTGTGTGCCCTGCCGCTGGGCGGCTACGTGCGCAGGCTCGACGAGCGCGAGGGCTGGGTGCCGCCTGCCGAGCGAGGGCGCGCCTTCAACAACAAGACCCTGCTGCAGCGCACCGCCATCGTGGCGGCCGGGCCGGCCGCCAACCTGCTGCTGGCCGTGCTGCTGCTGGCGGCGTCGCACTGGATCGGGGTGGACGAGCCCAAGGCCGTGCTCGGCACGCCGGCAGCCGGCAGCCTGGCTGCCGAGGCCGGCCTGCGCAGCGGCGATTGGGTGCGTGCCACCTCGCTGGACGGCGAACAATGGCGCGACGTCGAATCGATGACCGATCTGCGCTGGCAGGTCACCCAGGCCGCGCTGGATGGCATCCCGCTCCAGCTGATGGCCAGCGACCGCCAGGGCCACGCCAGCCGCCGCCTGACCTTGCCCTTGCAGAACCTGGGCACACGCGAGGTGGACGCGGCGACGATGAAGCGCATCGGCCTGGCCACCACCTACAGCGAGCCGCTGCTCGGCGAGGTGCGCCCCGACGGCCCGGCTGCGGCTGCGGGTCTGATGAAGGGTGACCGGGTGCTGTCGATCAACGGTGCCGCGGTGGTGGACGCGCAGCAACTGCGCGACCGCATCCGCGCCGCCGTGGTGGACGGCCGGGGCCAGGTGCTGCGCCTGGTGACCGAGCGCGGCAGCACGGAGCGCATCGTCGAACTGACACCGCGTGTGGTGGATGAAAGCGGCATGCAACTCGGCCGCATCGACGCCTTCGTCGGCGGCCCGCCGGAGATCGTGACCGTGCGCCGCGGGCCGGTGGACGGCGTGGTGCGCGGCATCGAACGCACCTGGGAGATCTCCGCGCTGACGCTGCGCATGATCGGCCGCATGTTGATCGGCGAGGCTTCGGTCAAGAACCTGAGCGGGCCCATCACGATCGCCGATGTCGCGGGGCAGTCGGTGCAGCAAGGCCTGGCGTATTACCTGGGTTTCCTGGCCCTGGTGAGCGTGAGCCTGGGCGTATTGAACCTGCTCCCGCTGCCGATGCTCGATGGCGGACACCTGATGTATTATCTTTTCGAGGGCGTCACGGGCCGGCCGGTGTCGGAGTTGTGGCTGGCGCGCCTGCAACGCGGTGGCGTCGCCGTGTTGCTCATGATGATGTCGGTTGCCTTGTTCAATGACGTGGCCCGGCTTCTCGGTCTGCACTGATCCTTCCTTCATGCCTTTCTATTCCCCGCTCGGGCCGCTGCGCCCCATTGCAGCGCTGGTGGCGGTGGCGGCTGCGTGCGTCGCACCGGCGGCCCACGCCGTCGAACCCTTTGTGCTCAAGGACATCCGGATCGAGGGCCTGCAACGCACCGACCCCGGCACCGTCTTTGCGGCCTTGCCCTTCCGCATCGGCGAAACCTACACCGACGAAAAAGCCGCCACGGCGCTGCGCGCGCTGTTTGCCACGGGCCTGTTCTCCGACGTGCGCATCGAGATCGAAGACCAGACGGCGGTGCTCATCGTTGCCGAACGCCCGGTGATCGCACGGGTCGATTTCGCCGGCCTGAAGGAGTTCGAAAGCGACCAGTTGCTCAAGTCCCTGAAGGACGCCGGCATCGGCGAAGGCCTGCCCTTCGACAAGGCCCTGGTCGACCGGGCCGAGCAGGAGATCAAGCGCCAGTACCTCACGCGCAGCCTCTACGGCGCCGAGGTCGTCACCACGATCACCCCGATCGAGCGCAACCGCGTCAACGTCACCTTCACGATGAGCGAAGGTGATGCGGCCCGCATCCGCCAGATCAGCATCATCGGCGCCACGGTGTTCAGCGAATCGTCGCTGCTGGGCCAGTTCGAGCTCACCACGCCGGGCTGGCTGACCTGGTACACCAAGACCGACCGTTATTCGCGTGCCAAGCTCAACGGCGATCTGGAGACCTTGCGGGCCTGGTACGTGAACCGCGGCTATCTGGAGTTCACGGTCGAGTCCACCCAGGTCACGATCTCGCCGGACAAGCAGGACATCTCGATCGCGATCTCCATCCGCGAGGGCCAGCGCTACACCGTGACTGGCGTGCGTCTGGAAGGTGATTACCTCGGCCGCGACGACGCCTTCAGGCAGCTCGTCACCGTGCGCCCGGGCGAGGCCTACCGCGGCGAAGACGTCACCAACACCCAGAAGCAGTTCAGCGAGTTGTATGGCTTGTACGGCTACGCCTTCGCGCGGGTGGATGCACGCCCCGAGATCGACCGCGCCAACGGCCAGGTGGTGGTGGTGCTGGCGGCGTCGCCGCAGCGGCGCGTCTACGTGCGGCGCATCGATGTGTCGGGCAACACCCGCACACGCGACGAAGTCATCCGGCGCGAGTTCCGCCAGC
>CAYTWU010000505.1:0-2366 GCA_964442175.1 uncultured Rubrivivax sp. | reverse complement strand
ACCGCTGGCAGGCGGTGATGGCCGACTACCTGGTGTACCGGCGCAGCCTGTCGGGTGTGGTGCAGATGATCGACGCGCGGCTGGGGTTCACCGATCTGGACCGGCAGCTGCTGGCGCTGATGGCGCCGCGTGTGGTCAGCGGCGAGGTCAAGCTGCTGGTGCTGCTGACCAAGGCCGACAAGCTCAACAAACGCGAGGCGCAACAGTCGCTCGAGCAGGCCCAGGAGTCGCTGGGCGAGGTCAGCAGCGACGCGTCGGACATCGGGCTGGCCTTGTTCTCGGCCTTGTCCAAGCAGGGGGTGGGCGATGCCGCCAGCCACTTGTACGACTGGGTGCACCCGCCGGCGCCGGCCGCCGAAGCGGCCGTTCAGCTCTGATCGTTGTTGCGCAGCACCTGCACCGCGGCCGAACGCAGCATCGAGCGCACGCGCAGCGCGCTCGCCAGGCCTTCGCTGTGCAGCCGCGCCAGCGCGCGCCGGCGCAGCGCCACGGTTTCGTCGGTCTGGCCGACGCCGAACAGCAGCGCGTCGCCATGGCGGCCAACGCACAGCAGCTGGGCACGTTGCCATTGGCCGCCGACAAACAGCCGGACCCACTCGCCGGGCCGCCGCTGGCGCACCCACTCGCCGCTTTCGGGTCGCGGGCCGCTGGGCTCGGGCAGGCTGTCCAGCAGGTCGGCCGGCACGGTGTCGAGCTGGCCTTCGTCCAGCGGGCCCATGCCGGTGGGCAGGTGCGAGATCGATTCGGCTTCCAGCCGGTCCTCGATGTGTTGCATGTCCTCGATGTCGGCGCTGGCACGCCGCACGCGGGCATCGAACCGTGTCTTGTCGTCGGCCAGCAGGCGGTCCAGCCCGCGGCGGTAGAGCTGTGCGTCGGGCACGGGCTCGCGTGCCATCGCGTCGATCAGTTGTTCGGCCAGGCTCAGCACGGCGTCACGGTCGGCACTGCCTTCGGGTTGCAGCGCCGCCATGTGGGCCGCCAGGTCCATGAAGCGCCAGACCGGGTGCGTGTAGTCGTCCAGCGCCGATTCGTCGCGCAGCACCAGGCGCAGCGCCGAGGGCTGCAGCCGGGCCAGCACCGCGCGGATGTCGCGCGCCACGCGCGGGTCGGACAACATGGCCTCGAACAGCCGCGACAGCATCTCGATGAGCTGCTGGTCCACCGGCGTGCGCGCGTTCTGCACCAGGCGCACACGCTGCGATTCCAGCAGTTGCGCGCGCACCGTGGGCGGGGTGTCGGCGGGCAACGCACGCAGGGCCTGGTCGGTGTCGGCGATGACACGATCCAGCGGCACCGCGGGCGCGGCCTGGTCGGCCGGCACGGCGCCTTGCAACGCCATCGGCATGGTCGCGCGGATCTGCTGCAGCGTGGGTGAGCCGCCCAGCCAGGACTCCGAGGGCCGGGCCGTGCGCGTGCCCGAAGGCAGGATCAGCGTGCGGTGGAACGCGGGTTCCACGCCCTGCGATTCCAGCCGCGCACAGGCGCCGGCGTAGACCTTGCGCAGCACCTGCGCCAGCGGCGTGCTGGCGTGGCGCATCAGCCGCGCCTGGTAACCCTTGGCCAGCGGCAGCAGCTGCACCGCGTCCCACATCGCCCGGGCGAAGGTCTCCGGGCTGAACAGGTTGTGGTCGCGTGAGACGTCCGGGTCCCCGGCCAGGGCCGAGGTGTAGGTGGCCAGTTCGCGCAGCTCGTGTTCGGCCACGCTCTTGATCGCCTGGATGGCGTGCGAGATCTCGACGTCGGCGGCGATCTCTTCTTCGTCCAGCAAGGACAAGGTGTTGCGCGGCACGGCCGGGGCCGCGGCCGCCGCGGCGGCACCGAGGGGCCGGACCAGTGCTGCCCGCACCTGGGTGCGCACCGAGCCGACAAACCGCTCCACCATGCGGCTGCGGCTGGGCGGGCCCACCTGCAGCAGCTCGGCCACCACGGCGCGCTCGTGCATCGCCAGACCAGCCAGGCCTTCCTGCAGGCCGCGCCAGGTGGCGTCGAAGACCTGGTCGGCGACCATGGGCAGGCGCATCAGCTCGTCGTCGACGAACTGCTGGCGCGCGGTCTCCGGGGTGCTTTTCATTCCGTTTGGATTATCGGCCGCACAGGCTGGAAACTGGAGGGCGAAAAAAAGCCCGCAACCTGGCGGCTGCGGGCTGTTCGCTCAGGCCGCGTGCGGCCTGGAGACGGCTTTTACATGTCCATGCCCATGCCGCCCATGCCACCCATGCCGCCCATGCCACCACCCGGCATGCCGCCGCCGGCGGCTTCTTCCTTCGGGGCTTCGGCGACCATGCACTCGGTCGTCAGCATCAGGCCGGCCACCGACGCGGCGTTCTGCAGCGCGGTGCGGGTCACCTTGGTCGGGTCCAGGATGC
>CAYTWU010000504.1:332-2372 GCA_964442175.1 uncultured Rubrivivax sp. | reverse complement strand
AGTCGGGCTTTCCAGGCTTTTCACAGACCAGACCGTTTGAAATTCCTATGCGCCGACTTGGCCACTTCCAGCACCTGCATCACCGTCTCGTACTGGGCTGCGGCGTCGCCCTTGAGCACCACCGGCAGCGCCGGGTTGGCGGCCTTGTGGTCGGCTATGCGCAGCGCTGCGGCGGTCGATGCGATGGCGGCGCGTTGCCAGGGCGAGGGCTGCCTGGTGTCCGCACCTCGCACCACCGGCGACGGCTTCTATGAGGCCGTGGTCGCCATGCCCGACGGCACCCGGATCGAGATCACCGCCTGACGCCAGACAGCGGTCGCGCGCGTGGGCGCGGGTGAACCCGGTATGTATTCAGCTATCACCACAAGCGTGATGTTTTGCTCAACACTGCGGTTCCCCACATGCACCGGAATGGTCCGGGCCACAAGAACCCCCTGGAGACAAACATGCGCGTCATTCCCATCGCAGACCCCGCGTCTGCTTCTGCAAGTTGTGGTGAAGACAGCGGCGAAGTCCGCCGAGTGAAGCTGCCGCTGGCGCGGCGGGATTTCCTCAAAGGCTCCGGCCTGCTGTTCGGCACCCTGGCGACCGGCACCCTGCTGGCCGGCCTGGCCCCCAGCACCGCCTGGGCCCTCGAACTCAAGAAGCTCAGCGCCGCCGAAGGCAGTGCGCTGATGGCCATGGGCCGCGTGCTCTACCCGCACGAGAAGCTGCCCGACGCGGTGTACGCCCTGCTGGCCAAGGACCTCGACGGCAAGGCCGCGGGTGACGCGGGTGCGGCCAAGCTGCTGGCCGACGGCATCGCCTGGCTCAACACCTCGGCCGGTGGCAACTTCGCCAAGGCCAGCGCGGCCAAGCGGCTGGAGATCGTGCGCGGCATGGAAGGCACGGCCTTCTTCAACACCGTGCGCGGCCAGTGCGTCACCTCGCTCTACGACAACGACATGGCCTACGCCGTGTTCGGCTACCCGGGCTCGGCCTGGGAAAAGGGCGGCTACATCACCCGCGGGTTCCAGGACCTCAAGTGGTTGCCCGCCCCCAGCAAGGAAGCCAGCCCGCCGCCCTACATGGGCTGATGCGGCGCTTCCATTGAACCGAACACAACCGAACAGAGGCAGACATGGCGAAATTTGATTTTTCCGACGACTCCGTGGTCGTCATCATCGGCTCGGGGGCCGGCGGCGGCACCCTGGCCAACGAGCTGTGCAAGAAGGGCATCAAGGTCGTGACGCTGGAGGCGGGCGCCCTGCAGTCGCAGGCCAGCTTCATCAACGACGAGTGGAAATCCTTCGTGCAGCTGGCCTGGCTCGACGCGCGCACCACCTCGGGCTCCTGGCGCGTGGCCAAAGACTTCTCGGGCCTGCCGGCCTGGATCTGCAAGACCGTTGGCGGCACCACCACGCACTGGGCCGGCGCCTCGCTGCGCTTCCAGGAACACGAGTTCCGCGCCAAGACCGTGTACGGCGAGATCAAGGGCACCAGCCTGCTGGACTGGCCGATCACGCTCAAGGACCTGGAGCCCTACTACGCCAAGGCCGAAAACAAGATGGGCGTGACCCGCACCAACGGCATTCCCGGCCTGCCCGGCAACAACAACTACAAGGTGCTGCACCACGGCGCCACCAAGCTCGGCTACAAGGAAGTGCACACCGGCAATATGGCCATCAACAGCCAGCCGCGCGACGGCCGGGGCCGCTGCATGCAGCTGGGCTTCTGTTTCCAGGGCTGCAAGAGCGGCGCCAAGTGGTCCACGCTCTACACCGAGATCCCCAAGGCCGAGGCCACCGGCAACTTCGAGATCCGCCCGCAGTCGCACGTCACCCGCATCGAGCACAACGCCGCCGGCAAGGTGACGGGCGTGGTCTACATGGACAAGGACGGCAAGGAGCAGCGCCAGAAGGCCCGCATCGTCTGCGTCGCCGGCAACTCCATCGAGACGCCGCGCCTGCTGCTGCTGTCGGCGTCCTCCAAGTATCCCGACGGACTCGCCAATTCGTCCGGGCAGGTCGTGGCGCGTGATGGGGCCTGGAGCCCGCGATT
>CAYTWU010000504.1:0-322 GCA_964442175.1 uncultured Rubrivivax sp. | reverse complement strand
CTCGGGTCAGGTGGGCCGCAACTACATGCGCCACATGACGGGCTCGGTCTACGCCGCCTTCAAGGAGCCGGTGCACATGTACCGCGGCACCACCATGGCCGGCATCGTGCGCGACGAGGCCGCGCACAACCCGGCGCGCGGCTTTGCCGGCGGCTACGAGCTGGAAACCCTGGCGCTGGGCATCCCGTTCATGGCCGCCTTCCTGAACCCGGGCGGCTGGGGTTCGGACTTCACCTGGTGGATGGACCGCTACACGAACCTCGCGGGCATGTGGCTGGTGGGCGAGGACATGCCGCGCGAGACCAACCGCGTGACGCTCAAC
>CAYTWU010000503.1:639-2383 GCA_964442175.1 uncultured Rubrivivax sp. | reverse complement strand
GGATGCGGTCGGCCGCCATCTGCACGGCGGTCAGGCCGGAGGCGCAGAAGCGGTTCACCGTGGCCCCGCCCACCGAGTGCGGCAGGCCGGCCAGCACCATGGCCACACGCGCCATGTTCATGCCTTGTTCGCCTTCGGGGAAGCTGCAGCCGATGATGGCGTCTTCGATGGCCTTGGGGTCCAGGCTGGGCACCTGGGCCATGGCACTCTTCAGCGCGGCAACCAGCAGGTCGTCGGGCCGGGTGTTGCGGAAGTAGCCGCGGCCGGACTTGCCGATGGGCGTGCGCGTGGCGGCGACGATGTAGGCGTCTTGCAGTTGTTTCATTCGTCGTCTCCTATCAGTTGCGAACCGGCTTGCCGGTCTGCAGCATGCCCATGATGCGTTCCTGGGTCTTGGGGTGCTCCAGCAGCGCGCAGAAGTGCTGGCGCTCCAGTGTCATCAGGTAGGCCTCGGTCACCATCGAGCCGGCGTCCACGTCGCCGCCACACACCACGTCGGCGATCAGGCTGGCGATGTGGAAGTCGTGTGCGCTGGCAAAACCGCCGTCGCGCAGGTTCACGAGCTGGCCCACGATGGTGGCGCGCGCGTTGCGGCCGGCCACCGGGAACACGGCCTGGTGCGGCGGACGGTAGCCGCTGTCGGCCATCGCCTTGGCCTGCGCCGTGGCCACGAAGAGCAGTTCGTCCTTGTGCGGCACAACCACGTCATCGGCCAGCAGCCAGCCCATCTGCCGTGCCTCCAGCGCACTGGTGGCCACCTTGGCCATCGCCGCGCTGGTGAAGCCGTCGCTCAGGAACTTCAGCAGGTCGGCCTTGGCGTTGCCGGCGGCGGCCATCTCGGCCGCGCGGCGTGCGATGTAGGCCAGGCCACCACCACCCGGGATCAGGCCCACGCCCACTTCCACCAGGCCGACGTAGCTTTCCAGGTGCGCCACACGCCGCGCGCAGTGCACGGCCAGCTCGCAGCCGCCGCCCAGCGCCAGGCCGCGCATCGCCGCCACCACCGGCACCTGCGCGTAGCGGATGCGCAGCAT
Organism: uncultured Rubrivivax sp.; assembly: GCA_964442175.1. Classification (GTDB taxonomy): domain Bacteria; phylum Pseudomonadota; class Gammaproteobacteria; order Burkholderiales; family Burkholderiaceae_C; genus Rubrivivax. Next base: position 1,349 of record CAYTWU010000503.1, on the reverse strand, counting down.
CGCGTCCTGCAGCTTCTTCTCTTCCGGCGCGATGCCCTTGGCGCCGAGTTTCATGAACACCGGCAGCAGGGATTCCAGGTTCGCACCGGCCGAAAACACGTCGTCGGGCGACCAGATCACCAGACCCTTGTACTTCGCCTCGGCAATCTCCACCGCCTTCAGCAGGCCTTCGGTGACGGCCGGGCTGATCAGGTGCAGCTTGGCAGTGATGCTGGCGATCAGCACCTCGCCGTCCAGCGTCCAGACGCGGATCTCTTCGTTCTTGAACTCTTCGGTGCCGGCCTTCAGCGGCGCCGGGGCATTGCTGCCCAACACGGCCTCGGGGAAATGCTGGCGCTGGTAGACCGGCAGCGTGCTGGGTGCCACGAAGCGCGCGTGCGCGGCGCTCCACGAACCCTCGGGCCGGTGCACGCCGCCCGCGGCGGCCACCGGGCCCTCGGTGACCCAGGCGGGCAGCGGCGCGGCGCACAGCGCCTTGCCGGCGTCGATGTCTTCCTGCACCCACTGCGCCACCTGCAACCAGCCGGCGTCCTGCCAGAGCTCGAACGGGCCTTGTTTCATGCCGAAGCCCCAGCGCATCGCAAAGTCGACATCACGCGCCGATTCGGCGATGTCGTGCAGGTGCACGGCCACGTAGTGGAAGCTGTCGCGCAAGATGGCCCACAGGAACTGTGCCTGCGGGTTGCTCGATTCACGCAGCAGCTTCAGGC
>CAYTWU010000503.1:0-629 GCA_964442175.1 uncultured Rubrivivax sp. | reverse complement strand
TCGGCCGCGGGCTTCTTGAGGATGCGCTCGACCAGCGGGTCGGCCTTGCCACCGCCGGGCACATAGTCACCCTTGGCCGGGTCCAGGCGCAGGATGTCCTTGCCCACCTTCTTGTAAAAACCGGCGCCGCTCTTCTGGCCCAGGGCGCCCTGTTCGATCAGCCGGCCCAGGACGGGCGGCGTGGCGTAGCTGGGGTAGAACGGGTCGTCCTTCAGGTTGTCCTGCAGCGTCTTGATGACGTGCGCCATCGTGTCAAGGCCCACCACGTCGGCGGTGCGGAAGGTGCCGCTGCTGGCGCGGCCCATCTTCTTGCCCGTGAGGTCGTCCACCACGTCGTAGCTCAGGCCGAACTTCTGGGCCTCGTGGATGGTGGCCAGCATGCCGGCGATGCCCACGCGGTTGGCCACGAAGTTGGGCGTGTCCTTGGCGCGCACCACACCCTTGCCGACGGCGGTGGTGACGAAGCTCTCCAGCTGGTCCAGGATCTCCGGCTCGGTGCTGGGCGTGGGGATCAGCTCCACCAGGCTCATGTAGCGCGGCGGGTTGAAGAAGTGGATGCCACAGAAACGCGGGCGGATGCTCTCCGGCAGCGCCGCGCTGAGCTGGGTGATCGACAGGCCCGAGGTGTT
>CAYTWU010000502.1:0-2386 GCA_964442175.1 uncultured Rubrivivax sp. | reverse complement strand
GCTTCATGTCCCACACCGCCTTGGCCATGTCCCAGAGCTTGCCGACCTCCTTCAAGCCCTTGGGCGGCTCGGGTTCTTTCAGCGCGGCGAGCAGGCGGCCGACGTCGCGCAGATCCGACACGGCATCGGCCCCCATGCCCAGGGCCACCCGTTCAGGGGTGCCAAACAGGTTGGCCAGCACCGGGATCTTGTAACCGGCCGGCTGCTCGAACAGCAGGGCCGGGCCACCCGCCTGCAACACCGCGTCGCCAATGGCCGTCATTTCCAGGTGCGGCGAGACGCTTTCCCGCACTCTTCGGAGCGCATCACGCGCTTCCAACTGGGCGATGAAGTCGCGCAGGTCCCGGTACTTCATACAAATAAGTAGTTAGAGTGGAATTCCATATTCTTGACCGGGTATACAGCGCTTCCTAGAATTCCGGCTTTCCGACGAGCACAGGGTTAACCCTGGTCACTCGCCCGTCGCGTCCGCCGCCACCCACACCCGTGGGATGGGCCTGCAGGAGCGGCTGATTATCGTTTTGCGGCACCGCCACGCTGGCTGGCGGGTCACGCAGACGCGAAGAAGGAGCAGACATGACCACCCTCGCCGCGATGAAGGCTGCGCGCAACGCCCTCGGGCGCTCGCTGCGTGTGTTCGTCCAGGATGTGGGCGACGGCGCGCTGGCCCTGTGCCACAACACCCTGGCCCTGGTGGGCCTGGCGGTGGTGGGCATCACGCTGTTCGTTGCCAGCCAGGCCGACCTGCGCCAGCAGGCCGAGACCCTGGCGCTCGATTGGCTGCAGACCCGCCACGAAGCCCGCGCCGAAGAATCCGGCGACCTGCTGACCGTGGTGGGCGAAGCCGATGCCGTGGCACGCGCCACCGCCGCCGACCCCGCGCACCTGAGCAAGGAGCAGGCGGCCGTGGCCCGCTGGCTCTCGCGCCGCTACAAGGTGGCCCCGGAGCCGCTGTCTCGCCTGGTGCAGGAGGCCTGGGCCATTGGCCAGAAGGCCCGCCTGGACCCGACGCTGATCCTGGCCATCATGGCCGTCGAATCCAGCTTCAACCCGTTTGCCCAGAGCCCGGTGGGTGCCCAGGGCCTGATGCAGGTGATGACACGCGTGCACGACGACAAGTACGAAGCCTTCGGCGGCGTGCACGCCGCCTTCGACCCGGTGAGCAACCTGCGTGTGGGCGTGCAGGTGCTGAAGGAATGCATCCAGCGCGCCGGCAGCCTGGAAGAAGGCCTGCGTTATTACGTCGGTGGCGCCATCTCCGGCCAGGACGGCGGCTACGTGGCCAAGGTGCTGTTCGAGCAGGCGCACCTGAAGCGGGTGGCGCAAGGCCAGTCGGTGGCGACCAATGCCCCGAGCACACCGCCGGCCGCACCGACGGAAAACACCCCGGCCGATGCCGAGCCGACGCCGGCTGCGGAACGCGTGGCAGTTGTCTTCCGCTGAGCGCGGCACGCTACACTGGCAGCCTGCGCGACTGGCGATGAGGGGCTGACCGCCCCGAGGTGGACGACCACCGGGGAGCGCGGCGCCTGGGTGGTGTGAGGCCCGGGATGATCCGCCGTTCGCCTGGGCAGCCTTCGACCGAGACCCCCACCGCGCCGCGGTGCAGCGCCTCGGCTTCCGTCGGCCCCTGCCTTTGTTGATGAGGACCGCCATGTTCGACCGTTCCCGTTCCACCCTCGCCCTGACCGACCCGGAAATCTTTGCCGCCGTCGAGGCCGAGAACCGCCGCCAGGAAGAGCACATCGAGCTCATCGCGTCGGAGAACTACACCAGCCCGGCCGTGATGGCCGCCCAGGGCTCGCAGCTCACCAACAAATACGCCGAGGGCTACCCCGGCAAGCGCTACTACGGCGGCTGCGAACACGTGGACGTGGTCGAGACGCTGGCCATCGAACGCCTGAAGACCCTGTTCGGCGCCAACTTTGCCAACGTGCAGCCCAACTCCGGCAGCCAGGCCAACCAGGCGGTGTTCTTCGGCCTGCTGCAGCCCGGCGACACCATCATGGGCATGAGCCTGGCCGAAGGTGGCCACCTGACGCATGGCATGCCGCTGAACATGAGCGGCAAGTGGTTCAAGGTGGTCAGCTACGGGCTGGACGCGAACGAAGCCATCGACTACGACGCGATGGAGAAGCTGGCGCATGAAACCAGGCCCAAGCTCATCATCGCCGGTGCCAGCGCCTACAGCCTGCACATCGACTTCGAGCGCTTTGCGCGTGTGGCCAAGGCCGTGGGCGCGTACTTCATGGTGGACATGGCGCACTACGCCGGCCTGATTGCCGCGGGTGTCTACCCCAACCCGGTGCCACATGCCGACGTGGTGACCAGCACCACGCACAAGAGCCTGCGCGGCCCGCGCGGCGGCATCATCCTGATGAACGAC
>CAYTWU010000501.1:0-2403 GCA_964442175.1 uncultured Rubrivivax sp. | reverse complement strand
GAGGTGAAGACCGGCCGCAGCTTCTGCCTGAGCCTGCCGCTGGACGTGCCCGGTGGACAGGCGATGAACCCGCGCCGCATCGCGCCGCGCCGCTACGCCGTCACGCGCGACGGCCGCAGTGCCGGGCAGCAGGGCTTCTGCTGGTCCTATGCGGTGGAGGACCCGGACCTGAGCGACGTGGTCAATGACGACGTGGTGCTGATGAGCCTGCAGTACTCCACGCAGTGGGACAGCCTGGCCCACGTGGGCAGCCGCTTCGATGCCGACGGCGACGGCGTGGCCGAGGCGGTTTTCTACAACGGCTTCCGCGCGGGCGAAGACATCCGCCCGGGCGCCGAGGACGCACAAGCCCCCGAGCCCCACGCACGCTATCCAGGGCCCAGGGCCGATGCCCTGGGCATCGAGCGCCTGGCCGAGCACGGGGCGCAGGGCCGCGGGGTGCTGATCGACCTGGCCCACCACCTGGGGCGCCGGCGCCAGGCCGTGGGCTACGACACCCTGATGCACATCCTGGAGGCCGACGGCATCCACATCGAGCCGGGCGACATGGTGTGCCTGCACACCGGCTTTGCGGACACGCTGCTGGCGATGAACCGCCAGCCCGACCTGGCCACCCTGCACGCCACCGGCAGCGGGCTGGATGGCTGGGACGACCGGCTGCTGAACTGGATCGTCGATGTGCGACTGGCCTGCCTGATCGCCGACAACCCGGCGGTCGAGCTGGTGGTGCCCAAGCTGGCGCGCCCGCAGCCGCTGCGCCAGCCGCGGCTGCCGCTGCACGAACACTGCCTCTTCAAGAACGGCATCCACCTCGGCGAGCTCTGGTACCTCACCGCGCTGGCCGGCTGCCTGCGCAGCGAGGGCCGCAGCCGCTTCCTGCTGACGGCGCCGCCGCTGCGCCTGCCCGGCGCGGTGGGCTCGCCCGTGACGCCCATCGCCACCGTCTGACCACCGCCCCATCCGTTCAACCACAAGGAGACGACATGACAAGACGACACTTCACGCGCAGCCTGGCGGCGCTGGCCCTGGCCGCTGCAATCGGGCCGGTCTCGGCGGCCTGGCCCGACAAGACCGTGAGCATCGTCGTGCCCTACGCGCCAGGCGGTACGGCAGACGCCCTGGCGCGCCTGCTCGCCCAGCACCTGGGCCCGCGCCTGAAGACCACGGTCGTGGTGCTCAACAAGGCCGGCGCCAGCGGGGTGATCGGCCAGAGCGAGGTGGCACGCGCTCCGGCAGACGGCTACACCGTGCTGTACGACGCCACGCCGCTGTCCATCAACCCGCACCTGCAGAAGCTGCCCTACGACCCCGACAAGGACCTGCAGCCCGTGAGCCTGGTGGCGGTCACGCCCATGCTGGTGGCCGTGCCCAAGGCCTCGCCCTACAACTCGCTGGGCGATTTGGTCAAGGCGGCCAAGCAGTCCCCCGGGAAGATCACCTTCGGCTCCGGCGGCCAGGGCACGGTGCAGTACATGGGGGCGGAACTCTTTGCACAGGCCGCGGGCATCCAGATGCTGCACGTGCCCTACAAGAGCGGCGGCCCCTTCATCCAGGCCATCCTGGCCGGCGAGATCGACCTGGGCTTTGCCAACCTGCCCGCCCTGACGGCCCATGTGAAGAGCGGCATGGCCCGGCCCCTGGCCATCACCTCCGGCGCCCGCAACCCCGGCTACCCGGACGTGCCGACGATCGGCGAGAGCTCGGTCAAGGGCTACGAGGTCTACGAGTGGAACGGCCTGTTCGTGCCGGGGGGCACACCGGCCGAGATCGTCAGCGGGCTGCAGGCCGCCGTCCGTGACGTGATGGCGCTGCCGGAGGTGAAGGCACGGTTCGATGCGCTGGGCTCGCGCATCGTGGCCTCGTCGCCCGAGGAGTTCCGCAAGTTCCTCGCGGCCGAGCGCACGCGCTGGGCCGACACGGTCAAGGCCGCCGGCATCAAGAAGGAGTGAGCGTGCTGCTGTTCCAGCCGCCGCCCGTGCACGACGCCGAGGTCTTCACGCGTTTGCCCGACCGCTTTCGGCGCACGGGCGTGCGCTCGGCCTGGGGCCAGGCCAACCGTGGCGGCCAGCCCACCGACAGCTTCCTCGAAGGGCCGGTGTTCGACGCCGCGGGCAATCTCTACGTCTGCGACATCCCCTTCGGCCGCATCTTCTGCATCGACGCCGGGGGCGATTGGTCGCTGGTCGCCGAGTGGGATGGCGAGCCCAACGGCATGAAGTTCCTGGACGAGCACGAGCTGCTCGTCGCCGACTACCGCCACGGCCTGATGGCCTGCGAGCTGCGCACGGGGGCCGTGCGGCCGTACCTGGTGCGCCGCAACAGCGAGCGGTTCAAGGGTGTCAACGACCTGGTGTTCGACAGCCAGGGCAACCTCTACTTCACCGACCAGGGGCAGACCGGCCT
>CAYTWU010000500.1:0-2406 GCA_964442175.1 uncultured Rubrivivax sp. | reverse complement strand
CATCCTGAAGTGTTCGCCGAGATACACCCGGCGCACGTCGGCGTTCTCGACGATTTCGGACGGCGTGCCGCTGGTGAGCACGTGGCCGTCGTTGATGATGTAGGCGCGGTCGCAGATGCCCAGGGTCTCGCGCACGTTGTGGTCGGTGATCAACACGCCGATGCCGCGCGCCCGCAGGTAGCCGATGATGCGCTGGATCTCGATCACGGCGATCGGGTCCACGCCGGCAAAGGGCTCGTCCAGCAGGATGAAACGCGGCTGCGTGGCCAGCGCACGGGCAATCTCCACGCGTCGGCGCTCACCGCCTGACAAGGCTGGTGCCGGTGAATCGCGCAGCTTGGTGATCGAAAGCTCCTCCAGCAGCTGCGCCAGCAACTGCTGGATCTTCGCCTCCGGCAACGGCCGGCCGTCGGGGCCGAGCTGCAGCTCCAGCACGGCGCGGATGTTCTCGGCCACCGTCAGCTTGCGGAAGATGGACGCCTCCTGCGGCAGGTAGGACAACCCCAGCCGCGCGCGGCGGTGGATGGGCAGGCCCTGGGCGTCCTGGCCGTCAATGCGCAGCGTGCCGGCGTCGCAGCGCACCAGGCCGACGATCATGTAGAAGGTGGTGGTCTTGCCGGCGCCGTTGGGGCCCAGCAGGCCGACGACCTCGCCCGCGCCCACGGCCAGGTGCACGTCCTTGACGACGGTGCGCGCGCCATAGCGCTTCTGCAGGCCATCGGCTTCCAGCCGGCTGCCGCGGGCCGGCGCGGGCGTCGCGGCGGCCATCAGCGCGCGGGCCCTGACGCGGCTTCGGGTTGCGGCGTCAGCACGGCCCGCACACGGCCACCGCCGGCCGGGCCACTGCCCTGCACGCTGAACTGCTCGGCGCTGTCGTCCCAGCGGATCTCGGCACCGGTGATCTCGTCGGCCACCACGCCGTTGCGCAGCCGGCGCACGGCGCCGTTGCCGATGAAGCGCAGCGTGCCGGCCTTGGCGTCGTACTCGATGCGGTCGGCCGAGCCTTCCACCGTCTCGTTCAGGCCGTCGCGCTTCTGGCGGTAGCTGGCGGGCTGGCCGGCGACGCCGGTGGCCACAGCCGAGCGGTAGCCGCCCGGCTGCTCGCGCACCTCGATGCGCTCGGCGCGGATGATCATCGTGCCCTGCACGATCTGCACGTTGCCGTTGAAAACCACGACCTGGCGCTGCAGGTCCAGCGTGCCAGGTTTGTCGGCCTCGACCACGATCGGTTGGGTCCGGTCGGCCTTCTCGGCATGTACCAGCCCCACCAGGGCCAGCAGCAAGGCCGGCACCAGCAGCGCGGAAACACCAGGGGAAACGATCAGACTTTTCGGCATGGTTCTTGCAGGCATTCTAGCCACAAGAACCTGCCGTGCGGGGGGTTTCGGCCGTGACGGCCGACACACCTGGCGGGTGGGCGTCAGGCGCCGGTGCGGGCGCGCTGGATCAGCACATCAGCCACCGCCAGCACCCGGTCGGGTGCGCCGGCCAGGCTGCCGGAAGTATAGAAGCGGCCCTGCACACCAATGGCGGGTACACCATCGATCTTGTACGCATCCGACAGCTGGCGCGCGCGGCTGGACTTGGTGTTGACGGAAAAACCGCGGAATGCGGCCGCGAACTTGTCGGCATCGACGCCGTTGGCGGCCATGAAGTCGACGTAGGCCTTCTCCGTCAACAGGCGCTGGCCCTGCACGTGGATGGCGGCGAAGACCCGTTTGTGCATGGTCTCCAGCAGGCCCATTTCTTCCAGCGCATAAAACGCCTTCTGGCCGACCTGGTGGCGCGCCGTGAAGCCCACGGGCACGCGGCGGAAGGCCACGTCGGGCTGCAGCTTCTTGATCCAGGCCTCGAGCGAGGGCTCGAAGGCGTTGCAGTGCGGGCACTCGTACCAGAAGAACTCGACCACCTCGACCTTCTTGTCGGGTGAGGGCAAGGTCACCGGCGCCGGTTGCGCCAGCTTGACGTAGTGCGTGCCTTCCACCGGGCCGCCTTGCGCCTGCACCGTGCCGCCCAGGGCCAGCGCCAAGCCGCCACCGGCCAGTTGTTTGGAGAAATCACGCCGCTTCATCGTCATCCTTCAATCGTCAAGGTTGGTTCAGGGCCTTTGCACCCGCACCAGCTGGCCTTCCAGGCCCGCTGCCTGCAGTTTGCCCTGCAAGGCGTCGGCCTCGGCCTTGTTGTCGAAAGGCCCCAGACGGACCCGGTAAACCGTGCGGCCGGCCTGTTCACGTTCGTGGACCTTGGCCGTGAAACCCTGGATCGCGAGCTTGGCGCGCTGGGCCTCGGCGTCCTCGGCCCGCGTAAACGCACCGACCTGCACGAGGTAAGTGAACGGATCGGCGCCCGGTGCGGTGGACACGGCCCCGCCCGACAGGATGGCGGCGGGGTCGCGCGCCGGCTTAG
>CAYTWU010000499.1:0-2408 GCA_964442175.1 uncultured Rubrivivax sp. | reverse complement strand
CAACATCCTGTTCCGCGACGACAAGAGCTACCCCTACCTGAAGCTCGCCTCGCACGAGTTCCCGCGGGTGTCCTACTACCGCGGCGCGGTGGACCGCAAGCACCGCTACTTCGGCCCCTACCCGAACGCCTGGGCCGTGAAGCAGACCATCCAGCTGGTACAGAAAGTCTTCCGGCTGCGCACCTGCGAGGACACGGTCTACAACCACCGCAGCCGGCCCTGCCTGCTCTACCAGATCCAACGCTGCTCCGGGCCCTGCGTGAACTTCATCAGCGCCGAGGACTACGCCCGCGACGTGCGCGACGCCGAACGTTTTTTGCTCGGTGCAGCCGACGAGGTGGTGCAGGACCTGCAAGCGCAGATGATGACCTGGGCCGAGGCGCTGGAGTTCGAGAAGGCGGCCGAGCTGCGCAACCGCATCAGCGCACTCTCCAAGGTGCTGCACCAGCAGGCCATGGACGAGAGCAGCCTGTCGGCCTCAGAGAAAGACGTGGACATCCTCGCCGTCAAGGTGGCCGGCGGCCGCGCCTGCGTGAACCTGGCGATGGTGCGCGGCAGCCGCCACCTGGGCGACCGCGCGTACTTCCCGGCCCATGTGGATGAAGGCAGTGTCTTCCAGGCCGACGAAGAAGGCGGTGATCTGCCCGCGCGCAGCGTGGAGGTCCAGGTGCTGGAGGCCTTCCTGGTGCAGCACTACGTCGGCCAGCCGGTGCCGCCGCTGCTGGTGCTCAGCCACCCGGTGGACGAGGCCCTGGTCGAGGCCCTGGCCAGCACCGCCGGCACGCGTGTGCGCACCGTGTTTCAGCCGCGCGAGCAACGCCGCATCTGGCTGGAGATGGCGGCCAAGGGGGCCGAGCTGGCGCTGGCCCGGCTGCTGGCCGAAGAAGGCTCGCAGCGCGAGCGCACCCGTGCGCTGGCCGAGGCGCTGGACCTGGACACGCCCGACCTCGACGGCTTGCGCATCGAGTGTTTCGACATCAGCCACACCGCCGGCGAGGCCACGCAGGCCTCGTGCGTGGTGTTCCAGAACCACGCGATGCAGAGCGCCGAGTACCGCCGCTTCAACATCACCGGCATCACCGGTGGTGATGATTACGCCGCGATGCGCCAGGTGCTGACGCGCCGCTACGTCAAGCTGGCCGAGGCGGCGGCCGCCGGCACCACGCCCAGTGGCAAACAGCGCCTGCCCGACCTGGTGCTGGTGGACGGTGGCAAGGGCCAGGTGAGCATGGCGCGCGAGGTGTTCGAGGAGCTGGGCCTGGATCTGTCGCTGATCGTCGGCGTCGAAAAGGGCGAAGGCCGCAAGGTGGGCCTGGAGGAGCTGGTGTTTGCCGATGGCCGGCCCAAGGTCTACCTGGGCCACGATTCGGCGGCGCTGATGCTGGTGGCGCAGATCCGCGACGAGGCGCACCGCTTTGCCATCACCGGCATGCGGGCCAAACGTGCCAGCGTGCGCACCGGGGGCAGCGCGCTGGAGGAGATCCCGGGCGTCGGCCCGCGCAAGCGCGCGCGGCTGCTGCAGCGTTTTGGCGGTGTGCGGGGCGTGGGCAGCGCCAGCGTCGACGACCTGGCCAGCGTCGAAGGCATTTCACGGGACCTGGCCGAGGAGATCTACCGTGCGCTGCATTGACCCCCGCCACCTGGCCGTGCTGGCCAGTGCCCTGCTGCTGGCCGGCTGCGGCCAGACGCCGCCGCCCGCGCCCGCGCCGGTGGTCACGGCCAAGCCTGCCCCGGCCGCACCGCCGCCCGCGCCCGCGCCCGCCCAGGTCGCCAAGGCCCCGCTGCCACCGCCCGGCAAGGCCCGCGACTGGAACGACTTCAAGCGCCAGGCCGCGCTGCGCATCGTCGCGGCCAACGCCGGCCGCACCTACGACGGGCCGGTGCCCGAGCCGCTGCTGGCCATCCCGGTGCTGGAGGTGGAACTGGAGGCCGACGGCCGCGTGCGCAGCGTGCGCGTGATGCGCCACCCCACGCAGGCCAAGGACACCACGCAGCTGGCCATCGACGCCGTGCACCGCGCTGCGCCGTTTGGCCCTGTCGCACACCTGCCGCGGCCCTGGAAGTTCGCCGAGGTCTTCCTGTTCAACGACGAGCGCCGCTTCAAGCCGCGCACGCTGGACGAGTAGGCCGCCGGCCCGTCATCACAATCGGCAAGAATGCGCCCATGTTCTTCAACCTGCCGACCCTGCTGACCTGGGCCCGCATCGTCGCGATCCCGTTGATCGTCGGCGTGTTCTACCTGCAGCTGGATGCGCCCACGCGCAACCTGATCGCGACCACGCTGTTCGTCGTGTTTGCGCTCACCGACTGGGCCGACGGCTGGCTGGCGCGCAAGCTGAACCAGACCTCGGCCTTCGGCGCGTTCCTGGACCCGGTGGCCGACAAGTTCCTGGTCTGCGCCTCGTTGC
>CAYTWU010000498.1:0-2411 GCA_964442175.1 uncultured Rubrivivax sp. | reverse complement strand
CGCGCGATGCCGGGCTGCTGGTGCACCAGGCCGGCTACCGTTGCACGCAGGCCGGGGCGGTGAACATGTTCCCGCACACGGCGCATGTGGAGAGCATCGCGGTCTTCGAGCGACCCTGAAAACAACAAGGGGCCCGCAGGCCCCTTGTCAGCTCCGCAGCGGCAGACGGTCAGTCGTCGCTGCCGCCGAAGATGCCCAGCAGCGAGAGCAGCGCCTGGAACACGTTGTAGATGCTCAGGTACACGCCCAGCGTGGCGGTGATGTAGTTCGTCTCCAGGCCGTCCTGCACACGCTTGAGGTCGTGCAGGATGAAGGCCGAGAAGATGCCGATCACCAGCACCGACAGCGTGACCATCAGCGCGCTGGACTGGATGAAGAAGTTGGCGATGCCCGCCACCATCACCATCACGGCGCCGATCATCAGCCACTTGCCCATGCTGCTCAGGTCGCGCTTGATCACGCTGCTGGCCGAGGCCATGGCAGCAAAGATCGCGGCGGTCCCGGCAAACGCCGTCATGATCAGGCTGGCACCGTTGCCCAGCCCCAGCACCACGCCCACCAGGCGCGACATCATCAGGCCCATGAAGAACGTGAATGCCAGCAGCACCGGCACGCCGGCGGCGGAGTTCTTGGTCTTCTCGATGGCAAACATGAAGCCGAAAGCACCGCCCAGGAACACCATCAGGCTGATGCCCGGTGTCATGGCGCTGGCCAGGCCCGTGGACACACCGATCCAGGCCCCCAGCACGGTGGGCACCATGGACAGCGCGAGCAGCCAGTAGGTGTTGCGCAGCACGCGGTTGCGCTGCGCGGACAGTGCGCCTGCTCCAGCGTAGCCAGGGTAGGTTTGCACGTTTTCGGTCATTGAATGGCCTCCAGGTTGATACGAGTCAATACGACCCACGTGCGCGAGTTTAGTTCCCCGCGGGCGTGGCGCTGCTATCGTTGTCCAGGATCGCACCAAGGAATCTCCACACCATGCAGCAAAAACCCGCTCTTCAGCTCGCCGATGTCAAAATGATCGCCGCCGCCGCCGAGGCTGAAGCCCTGAGTAACGGCTGGGCCGTCAGCATCGCCATCGTCGACGACGGCGGCCACCTGCTGTGGCTGCAGCGCCTGGACGGTGCTGCGCCGGTTTCGGCCCACATCGCACCGGCCAAGGCCCACACGGCTGCCCTCGGGCGGCGCGAAAGCAGGGTCTACGAGGAGGTCATCAACCAAGGCCGCATGTCCTTCCTGAGTGCGCCGACGCTGCAGGGCATGCTGGAGGGTGGCGTACCCATCCTCGTGGACGGGCATTGCCTGGGGGCGGTGGGGGTCAGCGGTGTCAAGTCGACCGAGGATGCGCAGATCGCACGCGCCGGCATCGCGGCGCTGACTGCGGGTTGACCCGAGGGGCGGGCTGCCGTCGGCTATACTCCGGCGGTTTACCCGTCAACACCGCAGCCTAGCGAAACTCCGTACCGGTTTCCCCCAAGGATGGCAAGTTCTGCTTGCCGTGCTGGGCCGCGAACACCCCGGAGCCATTGTTTTGTTGCTGCCCGTCCTGCCCCCCGCAATCCTGGCACTCGCAGACGGCACGACCTTCCTGGGCACCTCGATCGGCGCTGCCGGTCAGACCGTCGGCGAGGTGGTGTTCAACACCGCCATCACCGGCTACCAGGAAATCCTCACCGACCCCAGCTACTGCCGGCAGATCGTCACGCTGACCTACCCGCACATCGGCAACTACGGGGTCAGCGAGGAAGACGTCGAAGCCACCCAAGTGCACGCCGCTGGCCTCGTCATCCGGGATCTGCCGGTGCGGGCGTCCAACTTCCGCGCCGACACGACCCTCAGCGCCTACCTGCAGCGCGAGGGCACGGTGGCCATCGCCGATGTCGACACCCGCCGCCTGACGCGTGTGCTGCGCCGCACCGGCGCACAGAGTGGCTGCATCGTCGCCTTCCCGGTCGGCAGCACCGTCGGGCCGGCGCAGATTGCCGAGGCGGTGGCCGCTGCGCAGGGCGCCCCCGCGATGGCCGGGCTGGACCTGGCCCAGGTGGTCAGCGTCGACCAGGCCTACCAGTGGCACACCACCGAGTGGGCGCTGGGCCACGGATATGGTCGGCTCGAGAACCCGCGTTTCCACGTCGTGGCCTACGACTTCGGCGTCAAGCACAACATCCTGCGCATGCTGGCCAGCCGCGGCTGCCGTGTCACCGTGGTGCCGGCCAAGACCACCGCCGCCGCCGTGCGCGCGCTGAACCCGGACGGCATCTTCCTGTCCAACGGCCCGGGCGACCCGGAGCCCTGCGATTACGCGATCACCGCCGCGCGCGAACTGATCGAAGAAGGCCGGCCCACCTTCGGCATCTGCCTGGGTCACCAGATCATGGCGCTGGCCTCGGGCGCGAAGACCTTCAAGATGA
>CAYTWU010000497.1:1548-2424 GCA_964442175.1 uncultured Rubrivivax sp. | reverse complement strand
GGACCGAGGGGACGATGTGGCGGATGAATTCTCGTACGTAGGCGACGTAATCGTCCAGGTGGAAGTGGCCGGCCTCGACCGGCACCATGCGTGCATCGGTCCAGTCGGTGATGTAGACCTTGTGGTCGCTCAGCAGGCTGGTGACGGTGTCGCGCAGCAGCGTCGAGTGATGGCCCGACAGCGGCGCCACCACCAGCACCGTGGGCTGGGTCTTCATCAGGGCCAGTGCGTCGGTGTCGTCGGTGAAACGCTTGAAGCGCAACAGCCGGCAGAAGGGCTTGTGGATCGCCACCTGCTCCTGCACCGCCACCTCGGTGCCCGTGGCCACCTTGACGCTGGTGATCTCGAACTGCGGCTTTTCGTACTCCTTGGCCAGGCGGTGCAGCAGGTCAAAACCCGCCGACAGGCGCTGCGCCATCGGCGAATGGGCAAACGGCGACAGCGGGTGGTCGTACAGCTTGGCCGAGGCGCTGGCGAATTCGGAGAAGGGCGCCATCAGCGCGCGTTGCGTTTCGTACAGGTGGTACAGCATGCGGTGGTCGCCTTCTTGTCCCGTTGGATTTGTGCGGTGCAGCAAATGTAGCCCGCACCGTCGATCTTGTCTCTAGAGTGCCGGCTCCGAATGGTTGAAAACACGTAGATCCACCCGGTTAACCGGGTGGTCCTGTCGCGCTGGCGACAGCGCTTACATCACGCTGACGATGCCCTTCACCACCGCGTCGATGTTGCGGCTGTTCACCGCGGCCACGCAGATGCGGCCCGAGTCCACACCGTAGACCCCGAACTCCGAACGCAGCCGTTCCATCTGCGTCTTGGACAGGCCGGAGTAGCTGAACATGCCCTTTTGGGCGGTGATGTACGACAGGTCCTGCGTCA
>CAYTWU010000497.1:0-1538 GCA_964442175.1 uncultured Rubrivivax sp. | reverse complement strand
CACGCCGGCGGCCTGCAGCCTGGCGACCAGGGCCACCCGCATCGCGCGGATGCGCTCGCGCATGCCGGCGAGCTCTTCTTCCCACATCGTGCGCAGCGCCGGTGTGTTCAGCACCGTGGCCACCACCTGGGCGCCAAAGGTCGGCGGGTTGGAGTAGTTGGTGCGGATCACGATCTTCAGCTGCGACAGCACCCGCTTGGCTTCGTCGGCACTGGCGCAGACCACGCTGAGCGCACCGACCCGTTCGCCGTACAGCGAAAAGCTCTTGGAGAACGAGGTGGAGACAAAAAAGTCCAGCCCAGCCGCCAGGAACTGGCCGACCACGGCGCCGTCCTCGGCGATGCCCTCGCCAAAACCCTGGTAAGCCATGTCCAGGAAGGCCACCAGGCCACGTTGCTGCACCACCGCGACGATGGCGTCCCACTGCGCCGGCGTCAGGTCGCAGCCCGTGGGGTTGTGGCAGCAGGCGTGCAGCACCACCACGGTGCCGGCGGGCGCGGCGTCCAGCGCCTGCAGCATGGCCTCGAAGCGGATGCCGCGGGTGGCGGCGTCGTAGTACGGGTAGCTCTCGACCACGAAACCGGCGTTCTGGAACAGCGCGCGGTGGTTTTCCCAGCTCGGGTCGCTGATCAGCACCTTGGCGGCCGGGTTGAGCTTCTGCAGGAAATCGGCGCCCAGCTTCAGGCCGCCAGTACCGCCCAGGGCCTGCACGGTGGCGATGCGGCCGGCCTTGACGGCCGGTGTGTCGGCGCCGCCAAAGGCCAGGGCCTGCACCGCCTGGTCGTAGGCGGCGATGCCGTCGATGGGCAGGTAACCGCGTGGCTTGGGCGCTTCCAGCAGCTGTTTCTGGGCCTCGCGCACGCAGTTCAGCAGCGGCAGCTTGCCCTCGTCGTCGAAGTAGACGCCGACGCCGAGGTTGACCTTGGCGGGGTTGGGGTCGGCGGCAAACTGTTCGTTCAGACCCAGGATGGGGTCACGGGGGGCCATTTCGACGGCGGAGAGGAGCGACATGTGGGGCTTTCGGGGTGTTGGCTTGCGCTACCCTTGCGGGTTGCGCAGCAATTTTAGGTGGGCCGGTCGATGTCCGATGTCGCAGAGGTGGTGCAGGCTCCGGTGGCCGGTGAGTTCGTCTCGTACCCGGACTCGCCGTTCCAGCTGTTCCAGCCCTACCCGCCGGCAGGTGACCAGCCCGTGGCCATCGGTCAGCTGGTGGAGGGCCTGCAGGACGGCCTGACCTACCAGACCCTGCTGGGTGTGACGGGATCTGGCAAGACTTTCACGATGGCCAACGTGATCGCCCGCATGGGCCGGCCGGCCATCATCTTTGCGCCCAACAAGACGCTGGCCGCGCAGCTGTACAGCGAGTTCCGCGAGTTCTTCCCCAAGAACGCCGTGGAGTATTTCGTGAGCTACTACGACTACTACCAGCCCGAGGCGTATGTGCCGCAGCGCGACCTGTTCATCGAGAAGGACAGCGCCATCAACGAGCACATCGAGCAGATGCGGCTTTCGTGCACCAAGAGCCTCATGGAGCGCAC
>CAYTWU010000496.1:0-2424 GCA_964442175.1 uncultured Rubrivivax sp. | reverse complement strand
CATCGCCTTCGCGGCGCGCGGCAAATGCCTTCTTGATCGCGTCCTGGTGCGAGCCGGAAAACGAGGTGTAGACGAGGTCACCGACGTAGGGGTGGCGCGGGTGCACCGGCAGCTGGTTGCAGTGTTCCACCGTGCGGCGCACCTCGTCGATGTCGGAGACGTCCAGCCCCGGCGCCACCCCTTGCGTGTAGAGGTTCAGCGCGATGTTGACCAGGTCGACGTTGCCGGTGCGTTCGCCGTTGCCGAACAGGCAGCCCTCGATGCGGTCGGCCCCGGCCATCAGCGCCAGCTCACCGGCTGCGGTGCCGGTGCCACGGTCGTTGTGCGGGTGCACCGAAAGCACGATGGCCTCGCGGCGCGCCAGGTGCCGGTGCATCCACTCCACCATGTCGGCAAAGACATTGGGCGTGCTGTGCTCCACCGTCGAGGGCAGGTTGATGATGCAGGGCCGCTGCGGCGTGGGCAACCAGACGGCGGTGACGGCGTCCACCACCCGCCGGCTGAAGGCCAGCTCGGTGCCGGAGAACATCTCCGGCGAGTACTGGAAGGTCCACTGCGTGCCGGGCTGCTGCGCCGCGCAATCCATCAGCTTCTTCGCATGGCGCGTGGCCAGCTCGACGATGCCGTCTTCGTCCAGGCCCAGCACCACGCGCCGCATCACCGGCGCAGTGGCGTTGTACAGGTGCACCGTGGCGCGCGGCACACCCTGCAGGGCCTCGAAGCTGCGCTCGATCAAGGCATCCCGCGCCTGGGTGAGCACCTGGATGGTCACATCGGCGGGGATCAGGTCTTCGTCAATCAGCAGGCGCACAAAGTCGAAGTCGGCCTGGGAGGCTGCCGGGAAACCGACCTCGATGTCCTTGAAGCCGATCTTCACCAGGGTCTGGAACAGGCGCAGCTTGCGGGCCGGGTCCATCGGCTCGATCAGCGCCTGGTTGCCGTCGCGCAGGTCCACGCTGCACCACAGCGGCGCCTGTGTCAGCACGGCATCGGGCCAGCGGCGGTCGGGCAGCGGCACCGGGGCAAAGGCACGGTACTTGGCGGAAGGCTGGGTCAACATGGGCATGGCGTGTTCCTCGGGGGTTCAACGCAGCCCGGACAACCCGGAAAAACCAACGGCCCGCTGCGTTGCGCTGGCGGGCCGTTTGATCGGGAAAAGCAGGGACGAGGTTGATCAGTGGCGCGCCGGAGGTGTGCCTAGTAGCAGGGCTTGCTGGATCAACATGGCAAAGAGCATACCACTAGCGGTGCAGGCCCGCTTCGTCCGGCTCGTCGGTGGAGACAGCGATCACGCTCACAGGCCGGCCCTTGGCCCTGCGGTAGAGGTACATGCCGTAGCCCGACAGGCCATAGACGCAGAAGATCGCGAACAACACGATGGGCGGGTGGATGTTGACCACCGCGATCGCCAGCGCGATGGCCACGATCACGATGAAGGGCACCGACTTCTTCAGCCCCAGGTCCTTGAAGCTGTAGAAGGGCACGTTGGTCACCATCGTCAACCCGGCGAACAGCGTCATCGCAAACGCCGTCCAGGCCAGCCACTCGATCTGGTGCACGTTGCGGTAGCCGCCGTCGTCCATCACCCACACCAGGCCGATGACCAGCGCCGCCGCCGCCGGGCTGGGCAGGCCCTGGAAAAAACGTTTGTCCACCACACCGATGTTGGTGTTGAAGCGCGCCAGCCGCAGCGCGGCCGAGGCGCAATAGACAAAGGCTGCGATCCAGCCCAGTTTGCCCAGGCCCTTCAGCGCCCACTCGTACAGGATCAACGCTGGCGCGGCGCCGAAGCTGACCATGTCGGACAAGCTGTCCATCTGCTCGCCGAAGGCGCTTTGCGTGTTCGTCATGCGCGCCACGCGCCCGTCCAGGCTGTCCAGCACCATGGCACAGAACACCCCGATGGCCGCCTGCTCGAAGCGGCCGTTCATGGCCATCACCACGGCGTAGAAGCCGCCGAACAGCGCCGCCAGCGTGAACAGATTGGGCAGCACGTAGATGCCCTTGCGGCGCGGCCGCGGCGGGGGTTCCACCGCCGGGGCCGAATCGTCGAAACCGTGTTCTTCAGTCGTCATATGGGGCGCGAGGATACCGCCTCGCGCCGCCCCGACATCCGGATCAGCTTCAGTTGCGGCTCTTGTCGACCAGCTTGTTGGCCTTGATCCAGGGCATCATCGCACGCAGCTTCTCGCCCACGACCTCGATGGAATGCTCCGAGGTGATGCGGCGGCGGCTGGTCAGCGTGGGCGCGCCGGCACGGTTCTCCAGGATGAAGCTCTTGGCGTATTCGCCGGTCTGGATGTCCTTCAGCACCTGCTTCATGACCTTCTTGGTCTCGTCG
This sequence comes from uncultured Rubrivivax sp., assembly GCA_964442175.1. Lineage (GTDB taxonomy): Bacteria > Pseudomonadota > Gammaproteobacteria > Burkholderiales > Burkholderiaceae_C > Rubrivivax. The sequence continues at coordinate 83 of CAYTWU010000496.1, read as the reverse complement.
GTGACGATGCGCGGGCCGGTCACGTACTCGCCGTACTCGGCGTTGTTCGAGATCGAGTAGTTCATGTTGGCGATGCCGCCTTC
>CAYTWU010000495.1:0-2427 GCA_964442175.1 uncultured Rubrivivax sp. | reverse complement strand
CCGCTAGGGCGAGGTCGGTGCGGCCGAGAAGTTCCTGGCGAGCACCGACACCCACGGCAGCTTCGCCGGCATCCCCGTCGTCGTGCAGACCGTCAACGCCATCAGCAAGACGAAGTTCGCGCGCCAGCAGATGCACAAGGTGCTGGGGGTGCACCGCGAAGCCTGGATGCCCGAACTGGCCACGCAGCGTTTCCGTTGGGGCGCCGCGAAGTCACCCGCCAGCGTGGCCACCAAGGGCCAGCGCACACCGGGCAAGGTCGCCATCTTTGCCACCTGCTACGTCAACTACAACGAGCCGGGCATCGGGCACGACCTGCTCAAGCTGCTGGCGCACAACGACATCCCGTACGTCATCGTCGACAAGGAAAGCTGCTGCGGCATGCCCAAGCTGGAACTCGGCGCGCTGGATGCCGTGGCCGAGCACAAGGCCGCCAACATGCCGGTGCTGGCGCGCTATGCGCGCGAGGGTTACGCCATCCTCAGCGCGGTGCCCAGTTGCACGCTGATGTTCAAGCAGGAACTGCCCTTGATGTTCCCCGACTGTGCCGACACGCAGGCCGTGAAGGCGGCCATGTTCGACCCCTTCGAGTACCTGGTCGCGCGCCACAAGGACGGCCTGCTGAAGACCGACTTCAAGACCGCACTGGGCCAGGTGAGCTACCACATCCCCTGCCACGGCCGGGTGCAGAACATCGGCAGGAAGACCGAGGAGATGTTCAAGCTCATCGGCCAGACCGTCGGCGTGAAGCTCACCACGGTGGAGCGCTGTTCCGGCCACGCCGGCACCTACGGCGTGAAGACCCCCACGCACCCGGTGGCGATGAAGATCGGCAAGCCGGTCTTCAAGGCCATGGCCAAGGACAGCCCCGATTTCATCAGCAGCGACTGCGCGCTGGCGGGCCACCACATCGCGCAGGGCATGGCGCTGGCCGGGACCCCCGCCAAGGCGCTGCAGCACCCGCTGTCCCTGGTCCGGCTGGCCTATGGCCTGGAGTGACACGCATGGCCATCACACGCGACAGCCTGCTCACGCTGGAAGCCTACGCCCGCATCCGCCAGAGCTCCAAACCCGAGGCCATTGCGCACCGGCGCCTGCGCAGCGTGCGCCTGGGCGAACACCTGACGCTGCAGTTCGAAGACGAGCACACGATCCGGCGCCAGATCCAGGAGATGCTGCACATCGAGAAGATCTTCGATGAAGCCGGCATCCAGTCCGAGATCGAGGCCTATGCCCCGCTGGTGCCCGATGGCAGCAACTGGAAGGCCACGCTGTTGATCGAGTACCCCGATCCGCACGAGCGCAAACGTGAGCTGGCGCGCCTGATCGGCGTGGAGGACCGCATCTTCGTCGAGGTGGAGGGCCATGGCCGTGTCTATGCCATCGCCGACGAAGACCTGGACCGCGAAAACGCCGAAAAGACCTCGGCCGTGCATTTCGTGCGCCTGGAACTCAGCGCGGCGATGAAAAACGCCGTCCGCGCCGGTGCTGCCGTCAAGCTCGGCTGCGACCACACCCATTACCCGGCGCATGTGCAGATCGCGCCCGAATCGCTGGCCAGCCTGGCCGGCGACCTGCGCTGATCAGCCGTGCCGGATCAGGTGGTCGAAGGCTGACAGCGCGGCCTTCGATCCTTCGCCGGCCGCGATGACGATCTGCTTGTAGGGCACGGTCGTCGCGTCGCCGGCGGCGAACACACCCGGCAGGCTGGTGTGGCAGCGCTCGTCGATGATGACCTCGCCGAAGCGGCTGAGCTCCAGCGTGCCCTTCAGGAAATCGGTGTTGGGCACCAGGCCGATTTGCACGAAGACACCGGCCAGGTCTTCCTGGTGTTCGCTGCCGTCCACCCGGTGTTTCCAGCGCAGGCCGTTGACCTTCTGGCCGTCGCCGGTGATCTCGGTGGTCTGCGCATTCACGTGGATGCTCACGTTGGGCAGGCTCTGCAGCTTCTTCACCAGCACGGCGTCGGCCTTCAGCTGGTCGGCAAACTCGATCAGCGTCACGTGCTGCACGACCCCCGCCAGGTCGATCGCGGCCTCGACGCCCGAGTTGCCGCCGCCGATCACGGCGACCTTCTTGCCCTTGAACAGCGGGCCGTCGCAATGCGGGCAGTAGGCCACGCCCTTGGTCTTGTACTGCTCTTCGCCCGGCACGTTCACGTTGCGCCAGCGCGCGCCGGTGGCCAGGATCACGGTCTTGCTCTTCAACACCGCGCCGTTGTCCAGGCGCACGCCGGCCAGGCCGTCGGCGCCCGCCGGTTCCAGCGCCGCCACGCGCTGGCCGTTGATCAGGTCCACGTCGTTGGCGCGCACCTGCGCCTCCAGCGCGGCGGCGAACTTCGGGCCCTCGGTGTGCATCACCGAGATGTAGTTTTCGATGCCCAGCGTGTCCAGCGTCTGGCCGCCAAAACGCTCGGCCACCACACCGGT
>CAYTWU010000494.1:0-2431 GCA_964442175.1 uncultured Rubrivivax sp. | reverse complement strand
GGGTGATTTGCGGCACCGGGCGTCGTTGCTGGCTCGGTGTGTGGGCCCGCCACACGCCTCGCCAGCGCCCAGCCCGCCACCGCAACTCACCCCGGCGCGGGCCCCACCCAAAGCCCGACAGGCTCCTGGGGATTCCAGGAGGCGCTGCAGCGGCCTTGACCGGCCTCAATGGCGGCGCAGGGCCCGCGCCGCATGATGGCTGCACCCTCCCCAGGAGACGCCCATGAGCACCTTCCACGCCGTCGTCCGCATCGACCACCAGAGCGCCGAGATCCTGCAGTTCGACACCGACCATGTGCAGGCCCAGAAGATCAAGGCCCACAGCCACCACACCGCGCAGCATGGCAGCGCAGTGCGCACGCAGCACGAGTTCTTCGGCGCCGTGTGCGATGCGCTCGTGGGCATCCCCGAACTGCTGGTGGCCGGCTCACACACCGCGCAGGCCGACTTCCGCCACTACGTCGACAAACACCGCCCCGCGCTGGCGCCGCACATCCTGGCCTGGGAAACCATCGACCACCCGACCACGCCGCAGCTGGTGGCCTTGGCACGGCAGGTCTTCCTGAAGCTGGACCGCATGAACGGCCTGCCGACGCCGACCTGAGTGCGTTTAAGCTGGCGGCATGGATCTCAGCGTCTTCTCCCGCCAGTACCCCGAGTCTCGCCACAAGTTCCTGGCCGCGGCCCGCGGCGCCGGCGCCGCGCTGCGTGAATGGCCCCACCCGCTGACCGGCCCCGACGGCGGCGCGCTGGCCTGTGACACCGCCCGCCTGGGCCCGGCCGACGCCACCCGCGTGCTGGTGGTGCTGAGCGCCACGCATGGCGTGGAGGGCCTGGCCGGCAGCGGCCCGCAGGTGGACCTGCTGCGCCACCCGCCCGCGCTGCCGCCGGACACCGCCGTGCTGCTGGTGCACGCCATCAACCCGCACGGTTTTGCCTGGCTGCGCCGGGTGACGGAAGAAAACGTCGACCTCAACCGCAACTGGGTGGATTTCAGCCAGCCGCTGCCGGCCAACCCGGCCTACGCCGAACTGCACCCCCACTTCCTGCCGGCGCACCGCGATGCGGCCACGCTCGCTGCGGCCGATGCCGCCATCGACGCCTGGCGTCTGCAGCATGGCGATGCGGCCGAGCGTGTGGCACGTTCCAGCGGCCAGTACACGCAGGCCGACGGCCTGTTCTACGGCGGCAGCGGCCCCACCTGGGCGCGCCGCACCAGCGAGGCCATCCTGCAGGCCGAGCTGGCCACGGCGCGCACCGTGGCCATCGTCGACATGCACACCGGCCTGGGCCCCTACGGTTACGGCGAGCCCATCTGCAACCACGCACCGGGCGGCGAGCGCGTGGCACGGGCGCGGCGCTGGTGGGGCGACAGCGTGACCGAGCCGCTGCTGGGCAGCTCCAGCTCACAGCCCAAGTGGGGCTTGACGGAGTTCGGCTACGAACGTGCGCTGGCGCATGCCGACATCGCTTTCGTCGCGCTGGAGTTCGGCACCTACCCGCCGCCGCGGGGCGCGCAGACCCTGCGCGACGACGCCTGGCTGTGGAACCACGGGGACCCGCGCGGCCCCGAGGCCGAGGCCATCCGCAACGCGCTGCGCGACCACTTCTACCCCCCGTTCGACGATTGGCAGGAGATGGTCTTGTTCAGATCGCGGCAGGTGTTCCGCCAGGCGCTCCGTGGGCTGGCGGCCGAACGATGAGCACGGTGTTTCAGAAGCTGCTCAGTGGCGAATGGCCCTGCGCCAAGGTTTACGAGGACGAACATGTGTTCGCCTTCATGGACGCCGGCCAGGTGAACGACGGCCATGTCATCGTGGCCACCAGGCGTCCGGTGGAAACCTTGATGGACTGCAGCGAAGACGAAGCTGCCGCGTTGATGCGCGCCGCGCGGCGCATCGCCATCGCCGTGCAGACCGCGTTTGCGCCGGAAGGCATCACCGTGCTGCAGGCCAACCGCGCCGCCGGCTGGCAGACCGTGCCGCACCTGCACCTGCATGTGCTGCCACGATTTGCCGGCGACGGCGTCGAGCTGACCTGGCCCCGCAAGGAACCGGGCATGGAGCGCCTGCTGGCGCTCGCGGCCCGGCTTCAAATCACCCCGCCTTGACCTTCGCCTTCACGTTCAAGCGCCACGCGTGCAGCAGCGGCTCGGTGTAGCCACTGGGCTGCGCCACGCCCTTGAAGACCAGGTCGCTGGCGGCCTGGAAGGCGGCGCTCTCCTTCAGCCGGCCGGACATCGGCTGGTACAGCGGGTCGCCCTGGTTCTGCTGGTCCACCACCTTGGCCATGCGCTTGAGCGTGGCCTTCACCTGGGCCTTGTCCACCACGCCGTGCAGCAGCCAGTTGGCCATGTGCTGGCTGCTGATGCGCAGCGTGGCGCGGTCTTCCATCAGGCCCACGTTGTGGATGTCGGGCACCTTGGAGCAGC
>CAYTWU010000493.1:0-2432 GCA_964442175.1 uncultured Rubrivivax sp. | reverse complement strand
CTGGTCGAGAAGATCACCGACCCGCTGACGCACCTGGTGCGCAACAGCTGCGACCACGGCATCGAGCTGCCGGCCGAGCGCCTGGCCAAGGGCAAGCCGGCCAACGGCACGATCACGCTGGTGGCCAGCCACCAGGGCGGCAGCATCGTCATCGAGGTGCGCGACGACGGCAAGGGCCTGAACCGCGGCAAGCTGCTGGCCAAGGCCCGCGAGCGCGGCCTGGACGCGCCCGACAGCATGACCGACAGCATGACCGACAGCGAGGTCTGGGGCCTGATCTTCGCGCCCGGCTTCTCCACCGCCGAGCAGGTGACGGATGTCTCCGGCCGCGGCGTGGGCATGGACGTGGTGAAGAAGAACATCACCTCGCTGGGCGGCACGGTGGAGATCGATTCCGCAGAGGGCTACGGCATGAGCGTGCGGGTGCGCCTGCCGCTGACGCTGGCCATCATGGACGGCATGAGCGTGGGGGTCGGCGACGAGTGCTACATCCTGCCGCTGGGCTCGGTGGTCGAATCCTTCCAGGTGCAGGCGGACACCATCAAGACCATCGGCGGCCGCGGCCGCGTGGTGCAGGTGCGCGACGAGTACATGCCCGTGGTGGACCTGGAAAAGGTCTTCGACGTGCCGCGTTTCGACTTCGAACACGTGAGCAACATCATGGTCGTGGTCGAGGCCGAAGGCGGCCGCGTGGCCCTGCTGGTGGACGAGTTGCTCGGCCAGCAGCAGGTGGTCGTGAAGAACCTCGAATCCAACTACCGCCGGGTGGAAGACGTGTCCGGCGCCACGATCATGGGTGACGGGCGCGTGGCCCTGATCCTGGACATCGGCTCGCTCGTGCGCCGCTCCCGCGGCTGAACCCTGAACCTGAAAGCGAGACTGCCATGCGATCCATCGACGCCTTGATGCGCCGCTTCACCATCCGGCTGCGCATGCTGGGCGCCATCGGCATGGTGCTGGCCCTGTTTGCCCTGGTCGGCGCCGCCGGCTTTGGCGGCGGCGCGCTGCTGAACACGCTGAACCACGACTTCGTGAACCACTCGATGCACGAGGTGCGCACCGTGGCGCACATCCGCCAGAACCTCGCCGAGGTGCGGCTGCACGAGAAGAACATGGTGATCGACTACGAAAACGGCGTCGAGGTGCTGAAGCACCGCGAGGCCTGGGCAAAGTCGATCAACACCACGCGCCAGTCGCTGAACGCGCTGCTGCAAGGCGAAGAAGACGAAGACAACGCCATTGCCCGCCGGGGCGTCGAGGCCTTGGACGCCTACGAAAAGGCCTCCAAACACGTGCTGGGCCAGATCCAGGACGGTGCCTACGACACCGCCAAAGCCGCCGACAAACAACTGCAAAAGGCCAAGGAACACGTGGCCACGCTGGAAGGTCAGGTGAACCAGCTGGCCGGGCTGATCGACGGGGAGATCGTCGAGTCCTCGGCCGCCTTCGCCTCCACGATGCAGACCACGGCCTGGGCGTTCGGCGGCGTGCTGCTGCTGGTGGTCGTGGTGGTGGTGCCGCTGACGCTGATGAACTCGCGCTCCATCCTGTCGCCGATCGACTATGCCCGCCGCGTGGCGCAGGCCGTGGCCGGTGGTGACCTGACGATGCAGATCCGCGTCGATGGCCAGGACGAAGCCGCAGAACTGCTGTCGGCCCTGCTGCAGATGCAGCGCTCGCTGCAGTCCATCGTCGGCGACGTGCGCAGCTCGGCCGACAGCATCGCCACCGCTTCGCGCGAAGTGGCCAGCGGCAACACCGACCTGTCGCAGCGCACCGAGCAGACGGCCAGCAACCTGCAGCAGACCGCCAGTTCGATGACGCAGCTCACCGGCACGGTGCGCCAGTCCAGCGAATCGGCCGCGCAGGCCAACCAGCTGGCCCACAGCGCCGCCGAGGTCGCCCAGCGCGGCGGTGCCGTCGTCGCCCAGGTCGTCACGACCATGGACGAGATCAACACCAGCAGCAAGAAGATCGCCGACATCATCGGCACCATCGACGGCATCGCCTTCCAGACCAACATCCTGGCGCTCAACGCCGCGGTCGAAGCCGCACGCGCCGGTGAACAAGGCCGCGGCTTTGCGGTGGTGGCCAGCGAGGTGCGCAGCCTGGCCGGGCGCAGCGCCGAGGCCGCACGCGAGATCAAGGCCCTCATCGGCACCAGCGTGGCCAAGGTCGAAACCGGCACCGCGCTGGTGGGCCAGGCCGGCAGCACGATGACGGAGATCGTGGCCAGCGTGCAGCGGGTCAGCGACATCATCGGCGAGATCTCCGCCGCCGCTGCCGAGCAGACCGGCGGCATCGGCCAGGTCAACGGCGCCGTCGGCGAGCTCGACCGCATGACCCAGCAGAACGCCGCGCTGGTGGAGCAATCCGCCGCCGCCGCCGAGAGCCTGCGCGAGCAGGCCGAACGCCTGGGCGGCGTGGTGGCC
>CAYTWU010000492.1:0-2442 GCA_964442175.1 uncultured Rubrivivax sp. | reverse complement strand
GTCCCAGTCCTTCTGCTTCTCGGTGTGGCGCTTGTCGTGCTCGGCCTTGCCCTTGGCCAGCGCGAGTTCGGCCTTCACGCGGCCCCCTTTGAAGTGCAGGTCCAGCGGCACCAGGGTGAAGCCCTTCTGCTCCACCTTGCCGATCAGGCGCTTGATCTCGTCCTTGCGCATCAGCAGCTTCTTGGTGCGGTCGGGTTCGGGCAGCACATGGGTGGAGGCGGCGCGCAAGGCGTTGATGCGCAGGCCGATCAGGTGCAACTCGCCATCGCGGATGACCACGTAGCCGTCGGTCAGTTGCACCTGGCCGGCGCGGATGGCCTTGACCTCCCAGCCCTGCAGCACCAGGCCGGCCTCGTACCGTTCCTCAATGTGGTACTCGTGGCGTGCGCGGCGGTTTTCGGCGATGTTGGGCATGGGCAGGGGAGGTGGGGGCGGGCCCCTACAATTCCAGCATTGTGAAGCACGTCAAGAAGTCGGTCCTGCTCTGGTACACGCCGCAGGAGATGTACGAGCTGGTCACCGGCATCGATCAGTACCCGCAATTCCTGCCCTGGTGCGACCGCGCCGAGGTGCTGGAGCGCCACGACAGCGGCGTCACGGCCCGCCTGGGCCTGCACTACATGGGCGTGCGCCACGCCTTCACCACCCGCAATGAACACGTGGCGGGGCAATCGGTGGTGGTGCAGTTGGTGGACGGCCCGTTTTCACTGCTGGATGGCACCTGGCTGTTCCACCCGCTGGGCCGGCCGGGCAGCGAGACCGAGGCCTGCAAGATCGAGTTCGACTTGCGTTACGCCTTTGCCAGCGCCGCGCTCGAGGCCGTGGTCAGCCCGGTGTTCGACCGCGTGGCCAACACCTTCGTCGATTGTTTCGTCAAGCGGGCCGAGCAGGTGCATGGTCCACGTTGAAGTGGTCTATTGCCCCGCGCCAGGGCAGGTGGACCTGACACCGTTGCAGCTGCCTGCGGGCAGCACCGTGGCCGATGCCTTGCAGGCCAGCGGTGTGCTGGCGCGGCACGGTCTGGCGGCCGAGGGCCTGGAAGCCGGCGTCTGGTTCAAGCTGGTGCCCATGGACACGGTGCTGCGCGAGCGGGACCGCGTGGAGCTCTACCGCCCGCTCACCGTGGACCCCAAGGAGGCGCGGCGGCTGCGCTACCGCAAGCGCGACAAACCGGCGCGCGAGCTCAGCGGCACTCCGACGCGATGACGTCGCGTGCGCGGCGGGTCTCGGCCGCGCGCTGCTGATCGTCCAGGATTTCGCGCTCGCCGTTGTCCTTGTAGCGCGCGATGCGCTGGCCGCTGTCCAGGGCCGCCAGGTGGGCACGCGCCGCACGGCAGTTCTCGGCCTTCTGGCCGGCCAGCTTGTCGGCGTCGGCCTTGGCGCGGTTGACCTGCTCTTGCTCGGCGGCCTTCTTGCGCGCCTGCAACTCGTTGTCCACGGCCGGACGCGGGGCCACCGCCGACGCTGCGGACGCGGGCGCCGCTGCGGCCTGCGCCCGAACGGCCGGCGGCTCCGGCCGCTGCAGGATGTCCTTGGCCTGCACCTCGCGGGGGGGCGGCAGGTCGCTCACGGTGATGCGGCCATCCTTGTCGCGCCACTTCCATTGCGCGGCGGCCGGCAGGCTCAGGCTGGCGGCGAGAGCGCCGCACAGCAGCGCGGCGAGCAGGGGACGGCATGCAGTCATCCGGCCAGTGTATGCGGCGGCCCCGGGAGGGCGACTGTGCAATCGTTCACGCGGCGCGCGCGTGCCGGTAACCCTTCGTGAGGGTCCGTATAATCGCTTTTTGCGTCTGGAGCTTTCCTCATGCGCCTTCTTGGCAAAGCCCTCACCTTCGACGATGTGTTGCTGGTGCCGGCCTTCTCCCAGGTGTTGCCCCGCGACACCAGCCTCGCCACCCGGCTGAGCCGCAACATCACGCTGAACCTGCCCCTGGTCTCGGCCGCGATGGACACCGTGACCGAAGCCCGCCTCGCGATCGCCATCGCGCAGGAGGGCGGCATCGGCATCGTGCACAAGAACCTCACGCCTGCGCAGCAGGCGGCCGAGGTGGCGCGTGTCAAACGCTACGAATCCGGCGTGCTGCTGGACCCGATCACCGTCACGCCTGACACCCCGGTGCGCGAGGTGCTGAGCCTGCAGAAATCGCGCGGTTTTTCGGGCTTCCCGGTGCTGGAAGGCCAGCGTGTGGTTGGCATCGTCACCAACCGCGACCTGCGCTTTGAAACCCGGCTGGACGCCCCCGTGCGCGATGTCATGACACCACGCGAACGCCTGGTGTCGGTGCGCGAAGGCGCGTCGCTGGACGAAGCCAAGGCGCTGATGCACCGCCACCGCCTGGAGCGTGTGCTGGTGGTCAACGACAACTTCGAGCTGCGCGGCCTGATGACGGTGAAGGACATCACCAAGCAGACCGACTTCCACAACGCCGCGCGCGAAGCCCA
>CAYTWU010000491.1:0-2444 GCA_964442175.1 uncultured Rubrivivax sp. | reverse complement strand
CGCTCACGGGCCTGTTCGAGACGGCCTTCCAGGTCATCCCGGGTGTCGGCGCCCTGCCAAGCGAGCTGAGCTACGAGAAGAACGGCCTGATGTTCGGCAACCGCCTCAGCGGTGTGGAGCGCGGCCGTGGTCTGGCCGAAGCGGCGCAGCTCCCAGGCGCCGCCCAGGTAGACCCCGCCGATCAGCGCCGTCATGCCCAGGGCGAAGGCGTCAACGCCGGCAAAACCGCTGGCGACCCAGGCCAGCACGGCCAGGCCGATGAAGAAGGCCGCGAAATTCAGGGCGCGGGAGGGACGGGAAGAAGGCATGTCAGGGCTCATGGGCAAGGGCTTCGATCAGACCGGTGACGGGCTGCAGGCGCAGGTCGAGTTCGGCGAGCAGGGTCTGCTCGAACTCGGCCGCGAAGGCGTGCAGCCAGCGCAGGTCGTCGGGGGTGTCGTGGGGCCGGGTCGGTGCGGCTTCCTGGCGCAGCGCGGCAAAGCGCGCTTTCTGGAAGGCCGGCAACTGGGACAGCAGGCGCTGCTCGCGCCCGCCGAAAAAACCGTCCATCACGGCGTCGATGGCGGCCAGCTGCGCCATCGCGGGCGTCGACTGGGCCAGCTGCTGGCGCACGTGCTCACGCAAGGCGTCCACGCTCATTTCCATGCGCCGCTGCTGGTCCCCCAGCCGCTGGTGGAACAGCGCGAACTCGGTGTCGAGGTCGTTGGGGTCTGGCTTGTGGGCCGGGCGGGTGGTGATCGAGCGGGTCAGCACCGACCGCACGCGGTCCAGCTCGGCGCGCAGGCTGGCGTGCAGAGCGGTGGGTTCGACCCGCGGCGGGCGGCGGGCGGCCGCGGCGCCCGCTGCGGCCACAGCCGATTGCGCGGCGTGCAGCTCGATCGCCTCGGCCACGTTGAGCCACTGGCCCAGCCGCTCGGCCACGTCCTGCCGCGGCGCGTCGGCCGACGCGCTCGCGGGCAGCCCGCGCGCAAGCTGGCGCGCGAGGGCGGATGGCAGGGCGTGGTGGAAAGAACTGCGCAAAACGGGTCCGCAGCGCCCCGGAAGGCGCCGGTGGTGAATCGAATCTGGTGGGGGTTGCCGGCCCGCGAAGGGCCGGTGCCGGTCCGGCGGTTGGGCCGGCGGCAGGGGGTAATTAGAAACGATTCGCCGACCGGGTTTGTAACCGGGCTTTGCGCCCCGGTGGCCGGAGGGCCCGGCGCTCAGTCCGGCCGTCCGTACATCACGTTGATGCGGGCCAGGTATTTGGGCACCGGGCCGCTGACGCGGGCGCCGATGTGGATCACCGAATCGGGCGAAAAGCCGTGCCGGAAGAACAGGGCCGCACCCTTGCGCGGCGTCACGTCGGTCCATGTGCCGTCGCGCGCCAGCAGCCGGGTCTGCCCGCCCACGACGCCATCCTCCGGACCGTTGAGATAGAGCAGCATCGACAGGCTGGAGCGCAGCGCCCCGCCCCACTCCAGCATCTCGGCACGGTCCGGGTCCAGGCCGTAGCCGGGCCAGTCGCCGTCGATGTGGCGGTTGAAGACGTCCTGGTCGTCGTAGCGGTACATGTTGATGCGGTGGCTCAGGCGCCCATGCAGCGGCGCGCCGTCGATTTCGGGCGGCAGCAGGTGCCGGATGCGCGCCAGGATCGGTCCCAGCAGCGCTTCGTCGGCCACCCAGTGCACCGACTTGTTCATGCGCATGCCCGGCGGGGTGGCGATGCCGGGCGCCTCGTCGCGGTAGCCGAACACCTCGCTGGCGGCCACGATGCCGTCGGCCTCCTCGGCCGTGACCACCTCGTCGATGGCAAAGGCCAGCAGGCCGCCGAGGTCGATGTCGCGCCGCTGCGGCTGGAGCCCGGGCGCCGGCCCCAGCGCCAGGGCGGCCGGGGTCTGGGCGAAGGCGTGAATGGGCGTGTCGGGCACCACGCCGCCCATGGGCAGCGAGCCGGTGAGCCGGGCCACCACCCGTGTCTGCGGCCAGTCCATCACCAGCTCCCGACGTTGGGCATGTCGGTCCACGGGCGGGCCGGCGGCAGGGGCGAGCCCCGCTGCAGCAGCTCGATGGAGATCTGGTCGGGCGAACGCACGAAGGCCATGTGACCGTCGCGCGGCGGCCGCACGATGACCGCGCCGTGCTGCTGCAGGCGCTCGCAGGCGGCGTAGATGTCGTCCACCGCGTAGGCCAGGTGGCCGAAATTGCGGCCGCCGGTGTAGACCTCGGGGTCCCAGTTGTGGGTCAGCTCGACCTGGGCCTGCTCGTCGCCCGGGGCCGACAGGTAGACCAGGGTGAAACGGCCTTGCGGCACGTCCATGGAGCGGACCACGCGCAGGCCGAGCCCGTCGCGGTAGAAGCGCAGCGAGGCTTCCAGGTCCGTCACGCGGACCATGGTGTGCAGGTATTTCATCGACGCTCAGCGGCCCAGGTTCTTCAGGCGATCGGGCTGGACGATCTCGATCCAG
>CAYTWU010000490.1:0-2453 GCA_964442175.1 uncultured Rubrivivax sp. | reverse complement strand
GGCACATGTCCATGAGCTTTTCTCGGCACAGCTTCCTCAGTCTTTCACCGGGCGGATTCCACCGAATCGCCTATCTCGATTGGGGCAAGCGCACGGCCGCCCAGGTAGTGGTCTGCGTGCACGGCCTGTCGCGCCAGGGCCGCGACTTCGACACGCTGGCGCAAGACCTGGCGGGCACCTACCGTGTGGTCTGCCCCGATGTGGTCGGCCGCGGCCAGAGCGATTGGCTGGCCGACCCGCAGGGTTACGCCATCCCGGCCTACGTGGCCGACATGGTGACGCTGTTGGCGCGCCTGGATGCCGAGGTGGTGGACTGGGTCGGCACCAGCATGGGCGGCCTGATCGGCCTGGGCCTGGCCAGCCTGCCCGGCAGCCCGCTGCGCCGGCTGGTGCTCAACGACGTCGGCCCCAGCATCCAGTGGTCGGCGCTGCAGCGCATCGGCACCTACCTGGGCCTGCCGGCGCACTGGCGCAGCCTGGAAGAGGCGGCTGCGGCGATGGCCGCCGTGTCGCAGGGCTTCGGCCCGCACACGCCTGAGCAGTGGCTGGCCTTGTCCGCGCCCCAGGTCAAACCCGATGGCGACGGCTTGAAGCCGCATTACGACCCGGCCATCGCCGTGCCCTTCCGCGCCCTCACGCCGGAGGTCGCAGCGGCGGGCGAGGCCTTCCTGTGGCAGAGCTGGGACCGTGTCACGTGCCCGGTGCTGTTGCTGCGCGGCGCCGAGTCCGACCTGCTGTCGGCCGAGACGGCGGCGCAGATGCTGCAGCGGGGCCCGCGGACACAGTTGCACAGCTTCGCCGGTGTGGGCCATGCCCCGACGCTGGTGCAGCCGGAACAACGGCAGGTGGTGCGCGACTTCCTGCTGTCGCCATGAAGCGGCCGCGATGAAGACCCAGGCGGCGCAGGCCCGCGAGGCCGCGCCCATCGTCACGCTCTCCGGCGCAGACACACCGGCCGCCCAGCCCGGTGAAGACGGCGCCGCCGCGCTGCTGCGGGCGCGCGCCTTTGCCGAGCCGCTGCTCAGCGGCCGCCTGCTGGACACCGGCGAAGAAGCCTTTGGCCATGCCCAGGGCGTGGCCGAGGTGCTGGCCGGCATCGGCGCCGCGCCCAGCGTGCAGGCTGCGGCCTACCTGGTCTACGCGGGTGATTGGCTGACCCGGCCCGAAGAAGTGGTGGGCAAGGCCTTCGGTCCGTCCTACGCCGGTCTGGTGCAGGCCACGCGGCGGCTGGTGCAGGTGCAGCGCGCCGCGCGCGAAGGCCAACAGAACGCGGGTGTGGACGCCGCGCAGCGCCAGCAGCAGCTGGAACGGGTGCGCAAGATGCTGCTCGCATTTTCACGCGACCTGCGTGTGGTGCTGCTGCGCCTGGCCTCGCGGCTGCAGACGCTGCGCTGGTTCGCCGCCAGCCGCACGGCCTGCCCGGAGGCCATTGCCGCCGAATCGCTGCAGGTGTTCGCGCCGCTGGCCAACCGGTTGGGCATCTGGCCGATCAAGTGGGAGCTGGAAGACCTGGCCTTCCGCTTCCTGCAGCCCGAGGCCTACCGCCACATCGCCACGCTGCTGGACCAGAAACGCACCGAGCGTGAGGCCGGCATCGACGCTGCGCGCGCCCAGGTGGCCGCGCTGCTGGCCGACGCCGGCCTGCCGGCCGAGGTGGTGGGCCGGCCCAAGCACCTCTACAGCATCTGGAAGAAGATGCAGGGCAAGCAACTCGGCATCCAACAGGTGTTCGACCTGCTCGCACTGCGTGTGCTGGTGGACGACGTGCCGGCCTGCTACGCCGCGCTGGCGCGGGTGCATGAACGTTTCCAGGCCTTGCCGGAGGAGTACGACGACTACATCGCCCGGCCCAAGCCCAACGGCTACCAGTCGCTGCACACCGTGGTGCGTGGCGATGACGGCCGGGTCTTCGAGGTGCAGATCCGCACGCGGGCCATGCACGAACACGCCGAGTTCGGCGTGGCCGCCCACTGGGCCTACAAGGAAGCCGGCACCAGGGGTTATGCCGGCGTCAGTGCCGCGGGCGCCTTTGAAGACCGGGTGGCGGAGGCGCGCAAGGCCGTGCTGCACCAGCTGCTGGCCTGGGAACGTGACCTGGCCGAACCCGCCGCGGCCGATGCCCCCGCGGACGGCGCTGCCGACGAGCGCATCTACGTCTTCACGCCGCAGGCCACCATCATCGAGCTGCCGGCTGGCGGCACGCCGGTGGACTTTGCCTACCAGCTGCACACCGACCTGGGCCACCGCTGCCGCGGCGCCAAGGTCGACGGTGCGCTGGTGCCGCTGAACACCGCACTGGCCAGCGGGCAGACGGTGGAGATCGTCACCACCAAGGAAGGCGGCCCCTCGCGCGACTGGCTGAACGCCGAGCTGGGTTACCTCAAGAGCGGGCGCTCGCGCGCCAAGGTGCGCGCCTGGTTCAACGCCGAACAACAGGGCCAGACCATCGCACG
>CAYTWU010000489.1:0-2453 GCA_964442175.1 uncultured Rubrivivax sp. | reverse complement strand
CACCGACCTGAACCTCAAGCTCAGCTCCGGCATCTTCGGCTCCACCTTCTTCATGCTGACCGGCTTCCACGGCTTCCACGTGCTGGTCGGCATGTTGATGCTGCTGTTCATCACGCTGCGGCTGATGAGCGGCCACTTCACGCCGGAGCGTCATTTCGGCTTCGAAGGCGCAGCCTGGTACTGGCACTTCGTGGACGTGGTCTGGCTGGGCCTGTACTTCCTGGTGTACTGGCTCTGACCGGTCGACAGCCTCAGCAAAACGCCGCATCACGCGGCGTTTTTTGTCTCAGGGCCCGACCGGGATGCCGGTGGGGCGAACCCAGCCCATGTGCCAGGACAGCAGGATGAACAGGAAGAGTGCCACCGACAGCCCCACGCGCAGTGCCAGCGCACGCGCCATGGCCTTGTTGGTGTCGCCTGGTGTGCGGCCCTTGCGCAGCATGAACACACCTGCACCGGCCAGTGCCACCAGCACTGCCACCATCAATACCACCATCACGATCTTCATCGGCTGCGATTATCCGCGCGGCCAGCGCGCATGACCTGGCGCAAGGGCCTGGTGCTGCTGGCCACGCTGGTGGGCATGGCGGTCACGGCCCGGCTCGGCATCTGGCAGCTCGACCGGGCCGAACAGAAGCAGCGTCTGCAGGCGGCCATCGATCAGCGCGAGGCCCTGCCGGCCCTGGACGAGGCCATGCTCGCGCGCGACGCCACGCAAGCCGAGGCGCAGGAGCATCGCCGCACCACGGTGACAGGCACCTGGCGACCCGGGCACACGGTCTTCCTCGACAACCGGCAGATGAATGCGCGTGTGGGCTTTTTTGTGCTGACGCCGCTGCAACTGCGCGATGGCAGCGTGGTGCTCGTGCAGCGCGGCTGGCGCGCGCGTGACTTCATCGACCGCGCCCGTCTGGCCCCGGTGCCGACGCCGGCCGGTGAAGTGCGGGTCAGCGGCCGATTGGCCCGCGGGCCAGCGCGGTTGTACGAGTTCGATGCCGCTGCGTCGGGACCGATCCGGCAAAATCTTGCGCTGGACGCATTTGGCCGCGAAACCGGCCTGCCCCTCAGGCCGTTCCTGCTGCTGCAGACGGATGTGTCCACGGACGATGGCCTGGCGCGCGATTGGCCGCGCCCGGACCTCGGCCTTCAAAAGCACCACGGCTACGCGTTCCAGTGGTTCGCCCTGTGCGCCCTCATTGGTGGTCTCCATGTCTGGTTCCAAATCATCCGCCCCCGACGCCACCGCGCCTGAGGCCCTGAGCCTCACCGTGCACAACCTGCCCGCGCCCGATGTGGCTGCGCAGCGCCGCCGCGTGGTCACGGGCCGCTGGCGCATGCTGCTGCTGTTGCTGGCCTGTGCGGCGCCGGTCATCGCGTCGTACTTCACCTACTACGTGATCCGGCCCGATGGGCGCACGAACTACAGCACCTTGATCCTGCCGTCGCGCACGCTGCCGGCCGGGCTGGCCCTGCAGACCCTGGACGGCCAGACCGTGGCGCCTGCATCGCTGCGGGGGCAGTGGTTGATGGTGGTCACCGGCGACGCCGCTTGCGATGCCGCCTGCGAAGAGCGCATCTACCTGCAGCGGCAGCTGCGCGACATGCTGGGGCGCGAGCGCGACCGTGTGGACCGGGTCTGGCTTGTCACAGGCTCCGGTGTGCCGTCGGACAAGCTGATCCAGGCCGCTTCTGCCAAGTCTCCGCTGACGGTGCTGCGGGTGGACCGTGCCGCGTTGGCGGCCTGGTTGGCACCGGCCGAGGGCCGGGCACTCGAAGACCATGTTTACATCGTCGACCCGATGGGTGAATGGATGCTGCGTGCGCCCGTGAAACCCGAGCCTGCACGCCTGAAGCGCGACCTGGACAAACTCCTGCGCGCTTCGTCGTCCTGGGACCGGGCGGGACGCTGACACCGCGATGGACACACCCGTGCCGCTGGTGGACCTGGCCCCGCTGCTGCCGCTGATGGCGCTGGCGGCGGTCATCGCCTTGTTGCCCTTGTCCTGGTGGTGGCTGCGCCAACGCCGTGCAGACCCACGCACCCGGCTTGCAGCCCTGACGGCGCTGACCCTGTTCCTCACCTTCGACCTGATCGTCTTCGGCGCCTTCACGCGGCTCAGCGACTCGGGCCTGGGTTGCCCGGATTGGCCGGGTTGTTACGGTGCCGCGACGCCGCTGGGCGCCCGCGAAGAGATCCATGCGGCCCAGACCGCGATGCCCTCGGGCCCGGTGACCTGGTCCAAGGCCTGGATCGAGATGATCCACCGCTACCTGGCGATGACGGTCGGCGTGCTGATCCTGGTCGCGGCCGTGTTCAGCTGGGTGGAGCGCCGCCGCCTGCCGCACGGGCCGGGCCTGGCGCTGGTCACCCTGGTCTGGGTGCTGGTGCAGGGTGCGTTTGGCAAGTACACCGTCACGCTCAAGCTGTACCCGGCCATCGTCACCTTGCACCT
>CAYTWU010000488.1:0-2454 GCA_964442175.1 uncultured Rubrivivax sp. | reverse complement strand
GATCGGCGTGCTGATCGGCCCCTCGGGCTGCGGCAAGACCTCGCTGCTGCGCGCGGTGGCCGGGCTGGAGCGCTGCAGCGCCGGCCGCATCAGCGTCGATGGCCACCTGCTGGACGACGCCGCCACCGACCTGCACCTGCCGCCCGAAGCACGCCGCATCGGCATGGTGTTCCAGGACTACGCGCTGTTCCCGCACCTGAGCGTGGCACACAACATCGGCTTCGGCCTGGCCCACCTGCCCCGCGCGCAGCGGCAGGCCCGGGTACAGGCCATGCTGGACCTGGTGGGCCTGGCGCACGCGGCCAAACGGGCGCCGCACCAGCTCTCCGGCGGCCAGCAGCAGCGCATCGCGCTGGCCCGGGCGCTGGCGCCGCAGCCCCGGCTGCTGCTGCTGGACGAGCCGTTTTCCAGCCTGGACGTGGACCTGCGCGAACACCTGGCGCAGGAACTGCGCGCCATCCTGAAGGCCAGCGGCACCACCGCCTTGTTCGTCACGCACGACCAGATGGAGGCCTTTGCGCTGGGCGACGTGATCGGCGTGATGAACGCCGGCCGGCTGGAGCAATGGGGCGACGCCTACACGCTGTACCACCGCCCGGCCAGCCGCTTCGTGGCGCGTTTCATCGGCCACGGGGTGTTCACGCCGGCGGAGATCGTCGCCTGCGCCCATGGCCCCTGCGTGCACACGCCCTTCGGCGAGCTGGACGACCCGGCCGAGTGCCCGCTGCCCAGCGCCTACCCCAGCGGCCAGTGCGACCTGCTGCTGCGCGCCGACGACGTGGTGCACGACGACAACAGCCCGGTGAAAGCCCAGATCGAACGCAAGGCCTTCCGCGGCTCGGAGTTCCTGTACACACTGCGCCTGGCCACCGGCGAGCAGGTGATGGCGCACGTGCCCTCGCATCACGACCACGCGCTGGGCGAGTGGATCGGCATCCGTCCGGCGGTCGACCACGTCGTGACCTTCCCCCGGGAAACGCCCCAAATCCACGCAGCCCGGGGGTGAACTTTGCACCCTGGACACCCTCTGAGGAGGGGACCGGTCCTATACTGGAACATCGGACGTCGTGGCCGAAAGGTGTGATCGCATGGGTGGCAATTTCAAGGTCGTGGGCCTTTTGGCCGTGGGTGCCGTCGCTGGCGCGTTGACCACGATGCAGCTGCAGGCCACGGCCCGCAGCACGCTCGGGCCCCTGCCGCTGGAAGAGATGCAGCAGCTGGCCGCAGTGTTCGGCATCGTCAAGAACGATTACGTCGAGGCGGTGGGCGAGAAGAAGCTGATCTCCGACGCCATCAGCGGCATGGTGTCCGGGCTGGACCCGCACTCGCAGTATTTCGACAAGAAGAGCTACAAGGAATTCCGCGAAGGCACAGGCGGCAAGTTCGTCGGCATCGGCATCGAGATGGGCATGGAAGACGGCCTCGTGAAGGTGGTCTCCCCCATCGAAGGTTCGCCCGCCTTCCGCGCCGGCCTGAAGCCCGGCGACCTGATCACGCGCATCGACGACACCGCCGTCAAGGGCCTGACGGTCGACCAGGCCGTCAAGCGCATGCGCGGCGACCCCAACACCAAGGTGCAGCTCACGGTCTTCCGCAAGACCGAGAGCCGCAGCTTCCCGGTGACCATCGTGCGCGAAGAGATCCGCATGCAGAGCGTGCGGGCCAAGCTGGTCGACCCGGGTTACGGCTGGGTGCGCGTGAGCCAGTTCCAGGACCGCACGGTGGACGATTTCGCCCGCAAGGTCGAAGAGCTTTACAAGCAGGACCCCAACCTCAAGGGCCTGGTGCTCGATCTGCGCAACGACCCGGGCGGCCTGCTCGATGGCGCCGTGGCGCTGTCGGCGGCGTTCCTGCCCGAGGGCGCGGTGGTGGTCACGACCAACGGCCAGATCGACGAATCCAAGGCCACCTTCCGCGCCACGCCGGAACATTACGCGCGCCGCGGCTCGGGTGACCCGCTGCGCCGCCTGCCGGCCGCGCTGAAGACCGTGCCGCTGGTGGTGCTGGTCAACGAAGGCTCGGCCAGCGCCAGCGAGATCGTCGCCGGCGCGCTGCAGGACCACAAACGCGCCACCATCATGGGCGCGCAGAGTTTCGGCAAGGGCTCGGTGCAGACCGTGCGCCCGCTCACCGCCGACACGGCGCTGAAGATCACCACCGCGCGTTATTTCACGCCGTCGGGCCGCTCCATCCAGGCCAAGGGCATCGTGCCCGACATCTGGCTGGACGAAACCGCCGAAGGCAACGTCTACGCCGCGCTGCGCATGCGCGAAGCCGATCTCGAAAAACACCTGCAAGGCGCCGACGAGAAGAAGGACGACGCCGCCAGCAAGGCGCGCGAAGAAGCCCGCCGCAAGGTGGAAGAGCAACTGGCCAAGAGCAAGGAGGCGCCCAAGCCCCTGCCCGAGTTCGGCAGCGCCGAGGACTTCCCGCTGCAGCAGGCGCTGAACCAGC
>CAYTWU010000487.1:0-2459 GCA_964442175.1 uncultured Rubrivivax sp. | reverse complement strand
GGCCGAGATGGCCGAGGAAGAAAGTTGCACCACGAATGCGCTCATCGCCAAGTTCCACGACGAAATCCTCGCGCACCGGGGCGAGGTGCCCAATTTCGCTTCGTTTCTGCGGGTGACCTGCATGCGCTACCTGCACCGCAAGATGATCCAGGCTGAAAAGGCGCTCACCAGCGAACAGCCCCCGGCCCCCATCGGGCCGGGGGCTGCGGTGTCCGCTCCCAAGCTGGTGGCCCTGGGCGGCCGCAGCTGAACCACACACTGCCTTCAGAGGTTGCTCCGGTGTGGACCGGTCGGCCATCACCCGCCCCGCAAGGGGCAACCACCCTAGGAGACAGAAGATGAAGAAGACGATGAAGGTGTGGGCACTGGGCGCCATCGCGGCGGCCGTGGCTCTGGGCGCGCAGGCGCAGCAGAACATCGAGAAGCTCAAACAGATGAAAGTCGCCACCACCGACCTCAACATCCCGGTGGTACCGCAGACCGGCAAGAACGCCGACGCCATCCGCGCCAACCTCAAGCGCGTCAAGCTGCCGCCGGGCTTCAGCATCGACCTGTTCGCCATCGTCCCCGACGCGCGCCACATGGCGGTCGCGCCCAGCACCAACATGCTGTTCGTCGGCACCCGCAAGACCACCGTCTGGGCTGTGACCGACCGCAACAGCGACGGTGTGGCCGACGAGGTCAAGAGCTTCGCGCCGAGCCTGAAGTTCACCAACCCCAACGGCGTGTGCTGGACCAAGGACGGCTTCCTGATCGTGGCCGAACACAACCGGGTGCTCAACTTCCCGGCCGCCGAGTTCTTTTACGAAGGCCCCGATGTGGCCGTGATCGAGGTGGTGGGCCAGGGCAAGCTGATCCCGCCCGAAGAAGAAAGCTACAACCACGGTGCCCGCACCTGCCGCGTGGCCGATGACGGCAAGCTGCACATCACCCTGGGCCAGCCGCACAACGTGCAGCCGAAGGAGAAGGTCGCGCTGTACGAAGAGCTGGGCATCGGCGGCATGGTGCGCATGAACGCCTTCGACGGCACCGGCCGCGAGGTGGTGGCGCGCGGCGTGCGCAACTCGGTCGGCATGGACATCAACCCGAAGGACAAATCGGTCTGGTTCACCGACAACCAGACCGACGGCATGGGCGACGACATCCCGCCCGGCGAGCTGAACCGCGTGTCGAAACTGGGTGAGCACTTCGGTTACCCGTTCATCCACGGCAACAACGTGCAGATCGCCGGCACCGCCGCCGCGCCCGACCTCAAAGACATGAAGCCGCCGGCGCAGTGGACCAAGCCGCAGATCGAGTTCCCCGCCCACCAGGCCCAGCTCGGCATGACCTTCTACAACGGCAAGATGTTCCCGGCCAAATACCAGGGCGGCGCCTTCGTGGCGGCGCACGGGTCGTGGAACCGCACCAAGGCCAGCGGCGGCCTGATCAACTATGTGTCCATGAAGGCCGATGGCAGCGCCGACAAGAGCGAGGTCTTCGCCGAAGGCTTCCTCGATCCCGACACCGGCCTGTACCGCGGCCGCCCGGTGGACGTGGCGGTGATGAAGGACGGCTCGCTGCTCATCAGCGACGACTTTGCCGGCGCCATCTACCGCGTCACCTACGCGCCGTGACGGGGATGCGCCTCACCAACACCGTGCGGGCGCTGCGCGCGCGCCTCCTGCTGGCCGGCCTGCTGGGCCTGGCCGGCGGGGTGGGCGCCCAGGAACCCGGGCAGGCCCGAGCACCGGTGAAAACCGGCCTCTGCGTCACCTGCCACGGGGCCCTGGGCATGGGCGCCACGCCCGACACGCCCCACATCGCTGCGCAGCCGCAGATCTACCTGGTGGCGCAGCTCAAGGCGTTCCGAAGCGGCGAGCGCAAGCACGCCGTCATGAACGTGATCGCCCGGCCGCTGACCGACACCGAAATCACCGAGCTGGCCGACTGGTACAGCAGTGTGCGCATCGAGGTGCGCGCGCCCTGACACCGCACTGCTTTTTGTTCAACCTTCCTTTCTCCCGACGATGAGTTTCAACACGGAACAACACCCCGGCGTCGTGGCCGACGCGCCCGACGCCTCCCATGGCTTTGTGCTCAACCATTCCATGCTGCGCGTGAAGGACCCCGCGGTCTCGCTGGCCTTCTACACCGGCGTCATGGGCATGAAGGTGCTGCGCAAGCTGGACTTTCCCGAGATGCAGTTCTCGCTGTACTTCCTGCACCGCAACGACGGCGACCAGCACCCGCCCGAAGACATCGGCGAGCGCACCGCCTGGACCTTCGCCCAGCGCGGCATCCTCGAACTGACCCACAACTGGGGCACGGAGAACAACCCCGACTTCAAGTACCACGACGGCAACGCACAGCCGCAGGGCTTCGGTCACATCTGCTTCTCTGTGCCCGACCTGGACGCCGCGGTGGCCTGGTTCGACCAGCACGGCCTGACCTACGTCAAGCGCCCCGAGCAGGGCAAG
>CAYTWU010000486.1:0-2469 GCA_964442175.1 uncultured Rubrivivax sp. | reverse complement strand
AATCAGGCGGCGAGGAGCCATTTGGGGCGTTCGATTCGGCCAGGGCGACCGGAATCCGGAAGAAGAATCGTGGGCAGTGCCAAGACGGAGGACTGGATCGCAGAAACCGAAGCGGTCTGACTGGCACAAGGTTGCACACAACCCAGGTGGCAGAACGCACAGTCCGGGTCGTCTGCGAGCACCGAGGCCTTCTTGGCAGCGGACCCTGAATCGGACTCAGCCTTCGCCTGGTGCTGATGGCTGTGGTGCCCGAAGTGCCCTGAACTTGGGGCCTTCTCGTGGCCGCAGTAGGTCGCTGCCGCACCCCAGGCAAACTGGAGCGGCAGAACGGCCAACAGGAAGAGTAGGACCAAGCGACGCACAACAAGAGTTTAGCGGACACGGACGGAACGCTGCTTGCCTGACCTCATCGGGGACATTCCCGTGGAAGTCAAGTGCCCGCGTGGCGCGACATGTTGCCGATTCAGGTGGAACGACGTCCTATCTGCTTCGCCGGATCTCGCGGGACCGGCTCCCAGGAGGGTGCTCACAGTGCCAATGCGGGTGCTGCGGTTCAAGGACGATTCGCTGGCGGACTGGGGCGAAATGAACGGCCTGCTCGATGCCCACATCGAGCTGCGCGGCCGAGCGCGACCGGGAACCACGTGCCCTCGAGGAGGAACTGCGCAGCGTCAGGGACGCGTGGTCGTCACCGCATGCGGCGGCCGATTGCGACATCCTGAAGCGCATCGACCAAGCGGGGGCGCACGTCGCGGCCCAGGGCAGGCGCAAGCATGTGCGCGGCGCGCACTGTGAGCCTGACCGGGCAGGCGTCGAGCGGCGCCGCTGCCGCAGCAAGGGTCGGAACCGGCCGACCTGCGGCGGGCGAGCATCCGAACAAGAAGGTAGGCGCGTTCGTCGACGACCGTGCCGGCGCGGTCGCGACGTTGGCCGAGAGATCCGCTAGGCGTGACGCTCCCCGGAGCCGGGCCCGCTCTCGACCTTCAGCTTCTTTATCTTCTCCCACAGGGTCTTGCTGCTGATGCCGAGCACCCCCGAGGTCTTGATGACGCTGCCCCCTGTGCGCTCCAGGGCGCTGCGGATGTGCCGACGTCCTGCCTCCTCGACCATCGCGTGCAGTGGCGCGAACGCGCCCGACGTGCCATCGGCAGGCGCCGTGCCGCGCTGCGTAACCGGGGCATCGGGCACGTCCAGGATGCCCGCTTCGCTGAGCACCACCGCTTTTTCCAGGAGGAATCTCAGCTCACGGGCGTTGCCTTTCCAGGTCCGGGCCGTCACGTCGCGCATGAACGCTTCCGACATGCGCCGCGGGCCAGCCCTGCTCGATAGCGATCTGCTGCAGCATGCGTTCGGTCAGCCAGCGGATGTCTTCCGGCCGTTCGCGCAGCGGCGGCAGACCGATGCGGATGACGGCGAGCCGGTAGAACAGGTCTTCGCGGAAGGTGCCGGCCGCCATGTCGGCGTGCAGATCGCGGTTCGTCGCCGCGATGATGCGGAAGTCGCTGCGGGTCACCTTCTCCGAGCCCAGGCGGAAGAAGCTGCGCTCCTGCAGCGCGCGCAGGAGCTTGGCCTGCATGCTGGCCGGCAGTTCGCCGACCTCGTCGAGGAAGAGCGTGCCGCCGTCCGCGCGCTCCAAGTAGCCGCGGTGCATGCGCGCTGCCCCGGTGAAGGCGTTCTTCTTGTAGCCGAAGAACTCGGCCTCGACCGCCGCATCGTGGGCCGTGCGTTCGATGATGCCGATCGTGCTGCGGCACTTGCTGCAGCCCGACCCTAGAACCTTGGTCTGCATGACGCATCCTTTGTGACCACTGTGCGCTGGCGCGCCTGCGGCACGTTGACTTCGATCCTGCGCCAGGCGATCACCTCATCGGTGCGGTCTATCCATCCTGCGGGCGGGTTCAACCCCGCGCGCCGGCCTCGTACCAGCCCTTGCTCTGGTTCACGACGCGCACCACGAGCAACATGACGGGCACCTCGATCAACACGCCCACCACGGTCGCCAGCGCTGCGCCGGACTCGAAGCCGAACAGGCTGATGGCGGCGGCCACCGCCAGCTCGAAGAAGTTGCTGGCGCCGATCAACGCCGAGGGGCAGGCCACGCTGTGCGATTCGCCCAGCCGGCGGTTGAGCCAGTAGGCCAGTCCGGAGTTGAAGAGCACCTGGATCAGGATCGGCACCGCCAGCATGGCGATCACCAGCGGCTGCTTCAGGATGGCCTCGCCCTGGAAGCCGAACAGCAGCACCAGCGTGGCCAGCAGCGCGGTGATGGACCACGGCCCGATCTTCGCGAGCGTGGCCTCGAAAGCCGCCTGTCCCTTGGCCAGCAGCGCCGTGCGCCACAGCTGCGCGATCACCACCGGGATCACGATGTACAGCACCACCGAGGTAATCAGCGTGTCCCAGGGCACGGTGATCGACGACAGGCCGAGCAGCAGCGCGACGATGGGCGCGAATGCGAACACCATGATG
>CAYTWU010000485.1:0-2473 GCA_964442175.1 uncultured Rubrivivax sp. | reverse complement strand
CGGGGTCTCGCGCCAGGCGCGGCTGTCGCTGGCGTTGTCCAACGCCAGTTGCCAGACCAGGGTGTGTTGGCCGGCCTTGTGTTGCCAGCGGGCCGCCAGGTCCAGGCGCGTCCAGCCCGGGCTTTGTTGGCTGTTGTCGGGCAGCACCTCGCGCTCGCCTTCATGCACCAGCGCCGCCTGCAGGCGCAGGCCGGGCAGGGCGGACAGATCGTGGCCGATGCGGGCTTTGACCGCGTAACGCGGCACGTTGGTGGGCCGCAGGCCGTTCTGGCTGTTGTCGCTGGCGCCCTGGCGGCGGGCATGCAACCACATCGCGCTGCCACCCCATTGCCAGGCGCCGTGGCGTTGGCTCAACTGCGCCTCCAGGCCCTGGTGGCGCACGCTGCCATCGATGCGGCGCACGCAGCTGTTGTCGGCGTCGCAGTTGCCGATGTCCACGGCCAGCGGGCGCGTGATGACGAAGGCCGTCACACCGGCCTCCAGCCCGTTGTCGCTGTGCTTCACGCCGGTTTCGAACTGCCGGCTCTTCAGCGCGGGCAGCGGCGCGCCCGGGTCCTGGTAGCGCGACCGGTTCGGCACGACATCGGTTTCGATGCCCTGGCCCCAGCTGGTGTAGAGCATCGTCGCCGGGGTGGCGCGCCAGGCCAGGCCCAGCCATGGCGTGGTGAAGCTCTGGCGGTAGTCGATGGCGCGTGAGCCGTCGGTGCGCTCGCTCTGGCGGTTCAGGCGCGTGTGGCGCAGGCCGCCCCAGAGCGACCAGGCCGGGCTGAGCTGCAGCGTGTCACGCAGGTAGAACTCGGTGCTGCGTTCGTCGCGGTGGGTGTTTTCGTCGGTCAGGTCCGGGGCGGCCGGGGTTTGCACACTGCCGTCGTCTTGCCCACTGCCGGTGTAGTTGTAGGCCTGGCGTTGGAAGCGGTCCCGCCGCTGGCTGAACATCACGCCGGCGCGGATGTCGTGGGCCAGGCCACCGGTGCGCAGCGTGCCGGCGAACTGCAGGTCCAGCGCATCGGTGCGTCGCCGTTCGTTGTCGCTGCGGAAGTCGTAGAGGTCGAAGCTGCCGTCGGGGCAGTAGCGGTCGGCGTAGTAGGTGTCGGCCGCGGCGTCGTAGCAGCCGTACGGGAAGGCGATGCGGTCGTCGGTGCGCAGCCGCTGCGTCGCCCCATGGGCCGTGAACTGCCAGTCGGCCGACAGGCGCTGGCGCAGGCGCAACGACGCCGTTTCGCCGTCGAAGACGCTGGGCTGGGTCCAGGCCTGGTTGTTGAGGTTGGTGCGCGGGTCGATGCGGCTGGCCTCGGGCAGCGCATCTCCGCGCAGGCTGAACCCGGGCACACTGGGCTGGCGCTGGCGGCTGCTCTCGAACTCAGCCTCCAGCAGGGTGTCCGGGCCCAGCTGCCAATCGCCCGCCACGGCCAGCAGCCGGCGGCTGCCGTTGCTGTCGTGCACCTGCGGCTGCAGGTCGGCGGCATGGGCGTTCACGCGCAGGCCGAAGCGCTGGCCCTCGCCGAAGCGCTGCGACAGGTCCACGCTGGCGGCCACGGTGCCGCCTTGGCGCGCTTCAAGCCGGGCGCTGTGCAGGCTGCCAGTGGGGCGTTTCACCACCAGGTTGACCAGGCCGCCCGGCGCGCTGATGCCGGCCTGCACGCCGCTGGTGCCCTTGAGCACCTCCACGCGTTCCTTGTTGGCCAGGCCGATCGCGGTCTCGGCGTTGATGGGCAGGCCGTCGCGCCGGTAGTTGCTGCGGTTGTCCAGCACGAAGCCGCGCACCGTCAGGTAGCTCCAGTAGCCCTCGGTGTTGTAGGCGTCGGAGATGCCGGCGTCCAGCGTGGCGATGCCCGCCAAGGAGCCGATGCCGCTGTCTGCCAGTTCGGCCGCGCCGATGACGCTGGCCTGCAGCGGGCTCAGCGCCAGGGGCGTGCTGCCGAAGCCGCTGACGCCGGGCAGGCTGCGTGCGGTGATCACCACCCGTTCGGTGGTCGTGGGGCTGGTTTGTGCCGAGACGGCCGAAGCCAGCGCGGTGAGCGTGAAAACAAGGTGTCGTGATGCCATCGTGTGCCTCTCCTGCGGCGATGGCAGGAAGGCGAGGTCGATGGCCGAGGCCTGGAGCGGCCCCTTCGTCTGACGCTGCTTCCCTGCGCGAGGATTACCTCAATCAGGTTCAAAGGGACTGTCTCAGTCGCCCCTGCGTGAGCAAGGCCAACACCCCTAGCGAGCAGGAATGATAACGCCAGGCTTTCCGCCGGGCCGCCCCAAGGCAAGCCTGCGCCCCCATGGGGGGCAGCGAACAGCGTGAGCGTGGGGGTGCCGTGTCAGTCGAAGACCGGGCTTTCGACGCCCAGCACCTTGTGCAGCTTCGGGCTGGTGGTGGTGTACTGCAGCAGCACACGTTTTTCCGGGAACACATACGGGCTGGCGCCGAAGGCGGCCAGCGCGGCCTCGTGGAAGCCCGACAGGATCAGCTTCTTCTTGCCCGGGT
>CAYTWU010000484.1:0-2478 GCA_964442175.1 uncultured Rubrivivax sp. | reverse complement strand
TCAACACCTGGCGCCAGCGGCGGGCGTCGCCCGGCACCAGGGCGCTGGGCAACTGCAGGTCCAGCAACAGGCCGGCGGCCCGCGCGTCGTCGCGAATCCAGGGCAGGACCTCGTGCAGCGCCACCGCCAGATCGGTGGTGGCGCCGGGCGTGGGGGCCTCGCTCTCCAGTCGGGAGAGGTCCAGCACGTCGTCGATCAAGGCCAGCAGGTGGCGGCCGGCCCGCTGCACATGCTGCAGGCGCTCGGCCTGGCGCGGGCTGGGCGGCTCGCGCGGGTCGTCCAGCAACAAGGCAGCAAAGCCCAGCACGGCGTTCAGCGGCGTGCGCAGCTCGTGGCTCATGCGCGACAGGAAGGCGCTCTTGTCACGGTTGGCGCGTTCGGCGGTCTCCTTGTCGCGCGCGGTCTGCTCGGCGCGGTGCAGCTCGGTCACGTCGATGGCGGCGCCGGCCACCAGGGGCTGCTCGCCCCCCAGGCGACGCGCCCGGCCGACCAGGGTGCGCACCTCACCCCCCGGACGCCGGATGCGCCACGTGGACTCGATCTGCTGCGCCTGCCCGGTGTTCAGCCGGTGCAGCAGGTTCACCAGCATCGGGCGGTCTTCCGGCAGCACCGGGTCGGACACGCCGTGCGCACCGTCGTCAGGGATGGCCTCGTCGGCGGTCAGGCCGTGGATGGCCCGCATGGCCGGGTTCCAGTGCTGCGCACCGGTGGCAGGGTCCAGCGTCCACAGGCCGACGCCGGCGGCCTCCACCACCAGGTCGAACTGTTCCAGCAGGCGGCGGTAGCGCTCGCGTTCGGCCACCTGCTCGCTGATGTCCAGCGCCACGCCCAGCACCGCCACGGGCCGGCCCTCGGCGTCGCGCTGGGCGATGCGCCGCGTCAGCATCGAGCGCCAGCCGCCTTCCGGGGTGCGGTAGCGGGTTTCGGCATCGGCGGTGTCCCGGCCGTCCAGCACGGCGCGCGAGGCGCGGTCGGCGCTCGCCAGGTCGTCGGGGTGGATCAGGGTGCGCACCTCGGCCACCGGGATGCCGGCCTCGCCGGGGTCGATGCCGGTGGCATGCCAGACCTGGTCGCCACGGAAGATGCGCTGCGTGGCCAGGTCGGTGCGCCACAGGGACATGCCCACCAGCTTGGACACCAGGGCCAGCTGGGTGCGCGTGACCTCGTGGTCCTGCGCCATCTGCACGCTGGCGGTGTCGTCGATCACGACGCCGCGCACGGTGCTGCCGGCGGCCGGCACCTCCCAGATCGAGTGCAGGTAGGCCACGCTGCCGTCGGGCCGCTGGATGCGGTAGCGCAGTTCGTGGCGCCCGGGCCGGGCCAGCGAGGCCCGCCAGGCCGCGACCGACCGCGCCCGGTCCAACGGGTGCAGCAAGGCCATCGCCTGCTCCGGCCCGGGCGACTCGGCCTCTGGCGGCAGCCCGAACAGGCTGAAGATCTGCGGGTCCCAGCGGCCGCGGCCGGTGAGCATGTCGCGCTCCCAGACGCACAGGCGGCCGAAGTGCTGCACGGTGTCCAGCTGCTGGCGCAGGCGTGTGATCTCGGCCTGCAGGGCTGGCCTGTCGTCCGCGCTCACGGGGTGGCAGCCGGCGGTCTGTTCACGGGCGCAGTGTATCGGCCGGGGTGCCAATGCGGCACCCCCCCGACCGTATACTCTCGCTTTACCAACTCGGCTTGTGTGGCGCCGCTTCGTGCCGGCCACAGCCACCAAGCAGATTCCATGACCAAGTACGTCTTCGTCACCGGCGGTGTGGTGTCTTCCCTGGGCAAGGGCATCGCATCCGCATCGCTGGCGGCCATCCTCGAGTCGCGCGGGCTCAAGGTCACGCTGATCAAGCTCGACCCCTACCTCAACGTCGACCCGGGCACCATGAGCCCGTTCCAGCACGGCGAGGTCTTCGTCACCGATGATGGTGCGGAAACCGACCTCGACCTCGGCCACTACGAACGTTTCATCAGCACGCGCATGAAGCGTGCCAACAACTTCACCACGGGCCAGATCTACAAGAGCGTGCTCGAGAAAGAGCGCAGGGGCGACTACCTGGGCAAGACGGTGCAGGTGATCCCGCACGTCACCAACGAGATCCAGGAGTTCGTCAAGCGCGGCGCGGCCGATGTGGACGTGGCCATCGTCGAGATCGGCGGCACCGTGGGTGACATCGAGAGCCTGCCCTTCCTGGAAGCGGTGCGCCAGATGAGCCTGCGCGCCGGCCCCAACAACGCGGCCTTTGTGCACCTGACCTATGTGCCCTGGATCGCCGCCGCCGGCGAGCTGAAGACCAAGCCCACCCAGCACACGGTGCAGAAGATGCGCGAGATCGGCATCCAGCCCGACGTGCTGCTGTGCCGGGCCGACCGCGCCGTGCCGGAAGAAGAACGCGAGAAGATCAGCCTGTTCACCAACGTGCAGCGGCACGGGGTGATCAGCATGTGGGATGTGGACACCATCTACAAGGTGCCGCGCATGCTGCACGAGCA
>CAYTWU010000483.1:0-2481 GCA_964442175.1 uncultured Rubrivivax sp. | reverse complement strand
AAGAAGACGGCCAAGGACGCGCTGGACGCCATCGTCAAGCGCGGCAACGAGCAGCTCGAACGCTTCGAGAAGGCCAACAAGGGCTGAGCGCCCGCCGCTGCCCGCGCGCCGATGGCGCCGGGTACCTTTGCGCCCTGACCGGCCACCGGTCAGGGCGTTGATGTTTTCTTGCGAGAGGTTCGGCCTTGGCCGTCGAAAAACGCGTCCGCTTCCGTTCTGCGTGGTTGCCCTGGGTGCTGGTGGCACCACAGCTGGCGATCGTCATCGTCTTTTTCTTCTGGCCCGCCGGACAGGCGCTGTACCAGAGCGTGCTGCGTGAAGATGCCTTTGGCACCAGCAGCGAGTTCGTGGGCTGGGAGAACTTTGCGGCGCTGTTCGCCGACGAGACCTACCTCGCCTCCTTCAAGACCACGGCCGTGTTTTCGCTGCTGGTGGCCAGCATCGGGCTCACCGTCTCGCTGGCCCTGGCGGTGATGGCCGACCGTGTGGTCAAGGCCTCGGGCCTGTACCGCACGCTGCTGATCTGGCCCTATGCCGTGGCACCCGTGGTGGCCGGGGTGTTGTGGCTGTTCATGTTCGCGCCGTCCATCGGCGTCGTCAGCTTCTGGCTCAATGCCGTGGGCTTCGACTGGAACCACCTGCTGGACGGCACCGACGCGATGATCCTCATCGTGATGGCCGCCGTGTGGAAGCAGGTGTCCTACAACTTCCTGTTTTTCCTGGCCGGGCTGCAGAGCATCCCCAAGAGCCTGGTCGAGGCCGCGGCCATCGACGGCGCCGGCCCCTGGCGGCGCTTCTGGACGGTGCAGTTCCCGCTGCTGACGCCGACCACCTTCTTCCTGCTGGTGATCAACATCGTCTACGCGTTTTTCGACACCTTTGCGATCGTCGATGCGGCGACCAGCGGCGGCCCGGGCAAGGACACCGCGATCCTGGTCTACAAGGTGTATTTCGACGGCTTCAAGGCCATGGACCTGGGCGGCTCGGCTGCGCAGTCGGTGGTGCTGATGCTGATCGTCGTGGCTTTGACCGTTGTCCAGTTCCGATACGTGGAACGGAAAGTGAACTACTGATGTCTACCCCCTACAAGCCTGCGGCTTGGCCCCCCCGAGGGGGATCAGGCTTCTTCGGGCGGCCGAGCGAAGCCTGATGGTCGAGAACCGCCCCCTCGCGACCACACTGTCGCACCTGGTGCTGGTGCTGGGCGTGATGATCGTGGCCTTCCCGGTCTACATCACCTTCGTGGCCAGCACGCAGACGGCCGAGCAGATCGTGCAGAACGTGCCGATGTCGCTGATCCCGGGCGACAACATCGTGGAGAGCTACAAGCTCGCCCTGTTCGGCGGCCAGACGGCGTACGGCAGCACCATCGCGCCGGTGGCGCCGATGATGTTGGTGAGCCTGGTCACCGCGCTGGTGATCGCGCTGGGCAAGATCGTGATCTCGCTGCTGTCGGCCTTTGCGGTGGTGTACTTCCGCTTCCCGGGCCGCACGCTGGTCTTCTGGATGATCTTCATCACGCTGATGCTGCCGGTGGAGGTGCGCATCCTGCCCACCTACAAGGTGATCTCCGACCTGGGCATGCTCAACACCTACGCCGGGCTCACGGTGCCGCTGATCGCGTCGGCCACCGCCACCTTCCTGTTCCGCCAGTTTTTCCTGACCGTGCCGGACGAGTTGGTGGAGGCGGCGCGCATCGACGGCGCGGGCCCGCTGCGCTTCTTCAAGGACGTGCTGCTGCCGCTGTCCCGCACCTCGATCGCGGCCATCTTCGTGATCCAGTTCATCTACGGCTGGAACCAGTACCTGTGGCCGCTGCTGGTGACCACCAGCGAGGACATGTACCCGGTGGTGATGGGCATCAAGCGCATGATCTCCGGCGGCGATGCCGCGACGGAATGGAACGCGGTGATGGCCACCGCGATGCTGGCGATGATCCCGCCGGCGCTGGTGGTGCTGCTGATGCAGCGCTGGTTCGTCAAGGGCCTGGTCGACGCGGAAAAATAAGAGAGACGAACATGGGCGCCATTGCACTGCGCAACGTCGAGAAGACCTACGGCCAGGGGCCGAAAGCCGTGAAGGTGATCCACGGCGTCAACGCCGAGATCCCGGACGGCGAGTTCATCGTCATCGTCGGGCCTTCGGGCTGCGGCAAGAGCACGCTGCTGCGCATGGTGGCGGGGCTGGAAGAGATCACCGGCGGCGAGATCCACATCGGTGGCCGCATCGTGAACCGGCTCGAGCCGGCCGAACGCGACATCGCGATGGTGTTCCAGAACTACGCGCTGTACCCGCACATGAGCGTGTACGACAACATGGCCTATGGCCTGAAGATCGCGAAGAAGTCCAAGGCCGAGATCGACGAACGTGTGAACAAGGCGGCCAAGATCCTGGAGCTGGGTGCGCTGCTGGACCGCAAGCCGCGCCAGCTCTCCGGCGGCCAGCGCCAGCGCGTGGCCATGGGCCGTGCCATCGTGCGCC
>CAYTWU010000482.1:0-2484 GCA_964442175.1 uncultured Rubrivivax sp. | reverse complement strand
CAGCTCGCCGCTGCGGGGGTCGATGGCCACCAGCGCGCCGCGGCGGTCGCCGAAGAGCTGCTCCACCAGCGCCTGCAGCTTGATGTCCACCGACAGCACCAGCTTGTCGCCCGGCGTCGGCGGGTGGCTTTGCAGCCGGCGCACGGCGCGGCCGCCGGCGGTCTGCTCCACTTCCTCGAAGCCCGTGGCGCCGTGCAGCTCCTGCTCGTAGCGCTGTTCCAGGCCGAGCTTGCCGATGACGTCGGTGCCCTTGTAGTTGGTCTGCTGCTCCTCGGGCCAATCGTCGATCAGCTTTTTCTCGGCCGCGTTGATGCGGCCGATGTAGCCCAGCAGGTGGCTCGCCGTCTCGCCCAGCGGGTAGTGGCGGAAGAGCCGGGCGTTGACGTCCACGCCGGGGAAACGGAAGCGTTGCGCCATGAAGCGCGCCACCTCTTCGTCGCTCAGCCGGTTGCGCAGCGGGATGGAGTCGAAGCTCTTGCTCTCTTCCAGCAGACGCTTGAAGCGGCGGCGGTCGCTGGGGCCGATCTCCACCAACTGCGCCAGGTCGTCGATCAGCGCATCCAGTGCCGCCATGCCACCAGCCTTGGACGGCGTGATCTCCAGCGTGTAGGCGGAGTAGTTGTTGGCCAGCACGACGCCGTTGCGGTCGACGATGAGGCCGCGGTTGGGCACGATGGGCAGCACCGCGATGCGGTTCGCCTCGGCCTGCGTGGCCAGGGCGTCGTGGCGGATCACCTGCAGGTACACCAGCCGCGCGGCCAGCAGGCCGAAGCAGAACAGCACGAACAGCGCGGCGGCCAGCAGCCGGCCGCGGAAGCGGTCGAGCTCGCTTTCGATGTCCTTCAGCGCGGTGCGGTTCATGCTGATTTCACAGCGGCCGATTTTGGTCCGGATCGGGCGCGCGGCGCTGCGGTGCGAGCAGCAGCAACACGGCCGCCGGCCACAGCAGCGTCTGCAGCAGCGGCGCCCCCCACATCGACCAGCCCGGGAACATGCCGCCGGCGGCCAGGCGCACCAGCAGCGTCACCAGCTGCACGCCCAGGAACAAGGGCAGCAGGTGCAGCATCTGCGCCGGCAACTCGAACCACAGCAGGCGCCGGTGCATCGCGATGGCGCCGAAGGACAGCAGCGTGTAGGCCAGGGCGTGCTGGCCCAGCAGCGCGCCCTGGTGCACGTCCATCGCCAGGCCAAACCCGAAGGCGGCGAAGATGCCCACGCGGCGCGGCTGGTGCACCGCCCAGAACACCAGCACCAGGGCCAGCACGTCGGGCACGGCCGCATGGCGGCCCAGCGGCAGCAGGTTCACGGCCAGTGCCAGCAGCAGCGTGAAGACGATGAACAGCGGGTTGGCCGGCAGCAGCAGCGGGTCCCCAGGGCGCATGATCATGGCCGGCGCCTCCCGGAGGCGGCAGGGGCGGCGCTCGCCGCACCGGATGCGCCAGAGGCCGCAGCCCGTGCCACCGTGGCTGCGCCCGGCGCCGATGCCGCGCCGCCGGGCCGTTGCAGTGCGGTGGGCTCCAGCACCAGCACGTGACGGACCCCATCGCCCGGCGCCGCCGGGGTCAGCAGCACCCGCGCGAAGCCCCCTTCCACGCGCCGCTCCACCGCAGTCACACGCGCCACCGGCAGGCCGGGTGGGTACAGGCCGTCCAGGCCGCTGGTCTCCAGCAGGTCGCCCGCCTGCACATCGGCGTTGGCCGACATGAAACGCAGCTCCATCATCGCGCCGTCCGGCCCGCGCACGCCGCCGAAGGCCGCGGCGCGCTGGCGCGTGCGGCGGTTCAGCACCGGGATGGCGGCCTCGCGGTCGCTCAGCAACGTGACCTCCGCGCTCAGCGGGTAGACCCGCGTCACCTGGCCCAGCACACCGGCGGGTTCGATCACCGGCGCGCCGGGTCGCACACCCTGGGCCTGGCCCCGGTCGATCACCAGCTTGCGGGAGTACGGGTCGCGTGCTTCGTACATCACCTCGGCCGCCTGGTGCCGGGCCACCAAGGCCGGCCCCAGCACCAGCAGGCCGCGCAGCTGGGCGTTTTCAGCCGCCAGCGCATCGGCACGTGTGGCCTTCTCGGCCAGCGCGGACAGGGCGCGGCGCGCCTCGGCCTCGCCGGCCTGGGCCTGCTGCAGGCCCTGCAGGTAGCCACCGCCGCCGCTGAGCAGGGCCACGGGCACCAGCAACGCCTGTTGCACCGGCAGCAGCACGGTGGCCAGCGCAGCGCGCATCGGCGCCACCAGCGCAAACCGGGTGTCGGCCGCCATCAGGAACACCGCTGCAGCGGCGCAGACCGCCAGCTTGGTGATGGCCGACGGCCCTTGTCGGAAGAAGGGTGGCGGTGTGCGGTCCAGGGTGCCCAGAGGCACGGCCGCTCCTTACTCGGAGGTGAAGATGGAGCCCAGGCGCTCCATGCGCTCCAGCGCCATGCCGCAGCCGCGCACCACGCAGGTCAGCGGGTCTTCGGCCACCAGCACCGGCAGGCCGGTTTC
>CAYTWU010000481.1:0-2487 GCA_964442175.1 uncultured Rubrivivax sp. | reverse complement strand
GGCGTGCAGTTGGAGGTGTCGCTTGCGCTGCGGCGGTCGCCGCGTCGAGCCCTGCTGGTGCGCGCCGTGCGCGAGGCGCTGCTGGTCGCAGAAGCCTGACGGCAGTCAGCGGGACGGTCACTGGAGCGCACATGACCGGGAAGCCCGCAACCCCAGGCGGCCACGGGCAGGTGCCGCTGCCGCGCGCCCTGGGGCACTTCGCGGTCGAAGACCCCGAGGTCGCTGAACTGCTGGACCTCTCGACAGGTCGCTGCGAGCGGCATGCCGATGTCATTGGCGACGACTACGAGAAGGCGCTCCAGTTGCGTATGCAACTGCAGACCGATCTGCGGCGCGAACAGCCACGGTTCGTGTGCGCCATGTGCATGACGCCGGTCTACCTGGTGTCGCGACCAGAGGGCCGCAAGTTCTTCTTTCGGCATTCGCTGGAAGACGGCCGCTGCTCGGCGGTGACCCGGGGCCTGCTGTCGCAAGAAGAGATCGACGCTCGCAAGTACAACGGGGCGAAGGAGAGTTGGCTGCACCTGGAGATGAAGTCGTGGATCGCGGCCTGCCTGCAAGCCGATACGCGCTTCTCGGAGGTGGTGGTGGAGGGGCGGTGGACCGGGGCGTTTTCCGGGGAGTGGCGCAAGCCGGATGTGCGCGCCTTGTACGGCGGTACTCGGGTCGCGTTCGAGATCCAGTTGTCGACAACCTATATCAACGTCATCGCGCAGCGCCGTGAGTTTTATCGCCAGGAAGGTGGGCTGCTGTTCTGGGTCTTCGCGCACTTCGACATCGGCGCGCGCCGTCTCACCCAGGAGGATGTGTTCTACAACAACAACCGCAACGCGTTCGTTGTCACGCAGGCCACGCGTGATGAGTCAGTTCGCCAGCGCCGGTTCCTGCTCGAGTGCATCTGGGCCGAGCCGACGCTGGGGGGAGGCGTCAGCGAATTGCGCCGCGAGCTCGTTCCCTTCGACGGGTTGACGCTCGATACCGACACGCAGCGTGCCTACCACTTCGACTTCGATCGGGAGCGGAGCCGGCTGGCCAGGGAGGTCCGGGAGCGCAAGTTGGCCCGTCTGAAGCCTTTGCGGGACAAGTTCGAGGGTTGGTACGTCGCCCATGTCGCGGCCCGCAAGGACGACCACAAGACCTGGGGGCAGCTGCGTCGCGACTGCGCCGGCGAGGGTGTTGTGCTGCCGGAGTACCCTGGGATGCTCCCGCGGGGCCTGCTCAACGTCCTGTACTCGACGAAGCATGGTCGCGTGATCGGATGGGACTACTCGAACTTCATCCAGATCGCCCACCACGTCGAACCGGGGCTGCGCCAGTACCTCCACTATTTCCGAGCCGCGTTGAAGGCCTTCGAGCGAGCAGAGCTGATCCGCTCCGAGGATCTGTCCGGCAAGTGGGCAGCGAAAGTGGCGGAGTACAAGGCGCGCATCGCCCACGGCGATCCTGCCTACATCGCGGACACGGCGCACGATGCGCTCGTCAGGCTGCTGTTCCCTGAACTGTTTGCGGACGAGCCGACCTGACAGCAAGGACGTCGGGCTTGAGGCGATCAAGAGAGACCTCCCCGCCGCAGCGGGGAGGGTGCCAAAACCGCTTTCAGGCGGCGAGCTTCGAGTCCTCGGCGTCCATGCGGCTCACGCCTGCCGAGTCCTTGTCAAGGTCGAGTTGGCGCTGCAGACGGCGCTGCCGGGCAAGCAGGTCCGCCAGGCGACCCTCATGCTCGAACGGGCGTTCGAGCTCGAGCCGCAGATCGGCCAGGCGCTTGCCGCGCGCGGCCAGTTGCTGACGCGCCGCGTCCCGCTCCTTCGGGACCGATGCCAGCGCCGCGAGCAGCGCAGCCGCCAGGCCCTGCGCCGTCTGGTACACATCGGCGTCGTACCGGCAATGTCCTTCCAGGTACAGGCCGGGGACGGAATCGCCCCGGCTGGCGCGCAGTCCGAGGTCGAAGCCGGCGAACCGGCCGATCCGTTGCTCCACGCTGGCTTGCGCGCCTTTCGCTGTGCGCACCAACTGGCGCAAGCCTTCGCCGACCGCCTCAGCACCGACCAGCACCTGGCCGGCCAGCTCGACGCGCATGTCACCGGCCGCGGCCGGCTCCGCACGCTGGCAGTCCTGCTCCAGCAAAGCCAGCTTGCGCTCCAGCGCCTCGATCAGCATCGGCAGCCGCGCCACCTCGCTCTCGTTCGCATAGCGCTGGTTGCGCCACACCGAGAACAGCGTCGACAGCTTGGCCACCTCGGCGTCCACGCCGGCCTTCTCGATCACGAGCGGGTTGCCCGAGGCCAGGGCCTTCACTTCGGCGTACGACAGCGCCGCCAGTTCGACGTCCTCGATCGAGCGCAGCCCCTTGTCGCCGCTCATCACCTGGGCGATGAAGCGTGCCTTGGTCTCCAGGGCCTGCCACATGTAGCTGTCGAAGCTGCCTTCGGTGACGTAGCGGAAGATCTCCACGTCCTCGCACTCATTGCCCTGGCGCAGGATGCGCCC
>CAYTWU010000480.1:0-2487 GCA_964442175.1 uncultured Rubrivivax sp. | reverse complement strand
GCTGGCGACCCAGCGCATGTTGAAGTCCTTGCCGCGCGGGCCTTCCTGGCCCTGCAGGCATTCGTCGATGTAGCGCCGCACGGGCGGGGCCCAGTGGCGCATGTTCGACATGTTGATCGCGAACTCCTTGGTGTCCTCCGGGATCTTGACGTCGTCCTCGGTCAGCAGCCAGGAGCCGGTCTCGCGGTCCAGCGTGAACATCGCCACGCCGTCGCCCACGGTCAGCACCAGCATGCTCTGCGGGCCGTAGACGCAGTACCCGGCGGCGGCCTGGTGTTTGCCGGGCTGCAGGAAGTCTTCTTCTGCCACGCCGCGGTTGTGGCCCACCTTGCGCAGCACGCTGAAGATGGTGCCGATGGAGACGTTGACGTCGATGTTGCTGCTGCCGTCCAGCGGGTCGAACAGCAGCAGGTACTCGCCCTGCGGGTAGCGGTTGGGCACGACGTGGATGGAGTCCATCTCCTCGCTGGCCATCGCGGCCAGGTGGCCGCCCCACTCGTTGGCCTCGATCAGC
This sequence comes from uncultured Rubrivivax sp., assembly GCA_964442175.1. Classification (GTDB taxonomy): domain Bacteria; phylum Pseudomonadota; class Gammaproteobacteria; order Burkholderiales; family Burkholderiaceae_C; genus Rubrivivax. The sequence goes on along the minus strand of CAYTWU010000480.1, from coordinate 1,973 downwards.
ACCTCGTTGCTGATGACGTCCAGCTTCTTCTGGATCTCGCCCTGCACGTTTTCGCTGTCGGCGCTGCCCAGCACGTCACCGAGCGCGCCCTTGTTGACCGCGATCGCGATGCGCTTGCAGGCGCGGGCCACCACCTCGATCAACAGCCGCAGCTGGCCCGGGATGTGGCCGTGTTCGCGCTGTTGTTCGACCAGGTACTGCGTCAGGCTGATGCGGCGGGCCATGTCAGTTCACCTCCAATGCGCGGCTCACGATCTCTCGCACGTCGTCACTCAGATCGGGTTTGGCGGCCACGCGGGCAATGGCCTCGCGCGCGGCGCTGCGCCACGGTTCGGCCAAAACGCTCCAGCGGTCCATCACCCGCGCCAGGCGCGCCGCGAGCTGCGGGTTGATGGCGTCGATGGCCAGCAGCTGCTCAGCCCAGAACACATAGCCCGAGGCATCCGGCCGGTGGAAGGCAGCGGGGTTGTACATGCACAAGGAGAAGACCAGGCTGCGGGCGCGGTTCGGGTTCTTCAGCGTGAAGTCGGGGTGCTTCAGCAGCGCCCGCACCTGCGCCAACACCTGGCCCGGCCCGCCGCCCACGGGCTCTGGCGCTTCGGCCTGCGCCGAGAACCATTTGTCGACCACCAGGGCGTCGCCGCGGGCGCTGGCGTGGAAACGCGCCAGGGCCTGCGGTCCCAATGCAGCGCGTGCGCCGACCAGGGCCCACAGCGCGGCATGCCGGTCCGTCATGTTGCCGGCGTCCTTGACACGCTGGTAGGCGCGGCCAGGCCAGACCTCGTCGCCGGTGGCCACGGCGTGGCGCACGCGCATGGCCAGCGCCAGGTTGGCCAGCGCACGGCGGCCGGCCTGCTCCGGTGTCGGGGCGTAGCCGCCGGTCACCTGGTGCGTGTCCCAGACGGCCTGCCAGTCGTCGGCCAGGCGTTCGGCCAGCTGGTCGCGCATCGACTCCCGCACCGCGTGGATGCGCTGTGGATCGACCGGCTGCACCTGTTCGGCCACGTAGAGCTCGCTCGGCAGCGTCAGCACCAGGGCCTTGAAGGCCGGGTCCAGGCCGGGGTGGTGCAGCACCTCGCGCATGGCGCCGACGAAGGCGTCGTCCAGCGCCACCGGGCCGTCGCCGGGCAGCGCGGCCAGCATGCGGCGCAGCGCCAGGCGCTGGCCGGCTTCCCATCGGTTGAAGGCGTCGCTGTCGTGGCGCAGCAGGGTCAGCAGGCCGGCGTCGTCCAGGCCGTCGTCCAGCACCACCGGCGCCGAGAAACCGCGCAGCAGCGAGGGCACCGGCTCGGCCGGGACATCGTGGAAAACGAAGCTCTGCTCGGCTTCGGTCATCACCAGCAGGCGTTGTGCGAGTTCGCGGCCGTCGGCGGCCAGCAGGCCAGCCTGCACCGGGATCAACTGCGGCAGCTTGTTCGGCTGGGCCGCGCTGGGTGCGTTGTGCTGCTTCAGTGTCAGCGTGTAGCGCTGCGACTCCGCGTCCCAGTGCCCGCGGGCCTGCAGGTGCGGCGTGCCGGCCTGGGCGTACCAGCGCTTGAAGATGTCCAGGTGCTCCGCCAGCGCGCTGCCGGGGTTGGCGTCGGCAATCGCCTGTGCAAAGTCGTCGCAGGTCACGGCCTGGCCGTCGTGGCGCTGGAAGTACAGCTTCATGCCCTGCGCAAAACCGTCGCGGCCGACCAGGGTGTGCATCATGCGCACGACCTCGGCCCCCTTTTCGTAGACGGTGGCGGTGTAGAAGTTGTTGATCTCCACGTAGCTGTCCGGCCGCACCGGGTGCGCCATCGCCCCGGCGTCTTCGGTGAACTGCGCGCGGCGCAGGTCGAGCACGTTTTCGATGCGGATCACGGCGCGCGCGCTGGCACTGCCGGCCATGTCCATCGAGAACTCCTGGTCGCGGAAGACCGTCAGGCCTTCTTTCAGCGAGAGCTGGAACCAGTCGCGGCAGGTGATGCGGTTGCCGGTCCAGTTGTGGA
>CAYTWU010000479.1:0-2491 GCA_964442175.1 uncultured Rubrivivax sp. | reverse complement strand
CGGTGGCGTAGGCCAGTGGGTTGCGCTTGCACTCGGCGAGGTAGTCCTCGAGCGAGAGCTCTTCTTCGCGCGTGCGCTCGTAGCGCGCGGCGAAACTGCTGATCACGTCCATGCGATCTCCTGCGTTGACAGCGGCAGACCGGCGGGGGCCGGGCTGCACGGGAAGTTCTGATGGAGTCCCGGCTGAACAGGCCCGGGCGCCATCAGAGCTTTCCTGTCACCGCGGTGCGCAGTGCACCGGTGGCATGACGTCAGCTTGGTTCATTCTGCGCCGGGGCAAGCGCACATGAACCCCGTGATCGCGTGTCAATTTACCCCGTTTGCGGTTTTGAGACATTGACCTTGCACACGCAAGAGGCGTGCCCTGCGTTGCACACCGTCAGGTGCCCCATGGCAGCACAACGCTGCACTGCGCTGGCGCGATGACGACGCCATCCCGCACCACAATGCTGAGATGAGAACCCCCACGCTTCGCTGCCCCCCGAGGGGGCGATCGGTCACCTTGGGGCGGCCCGGCGGTGACCTATGAACACACACCTGCTGCTGCTGGCCATCTGCCAGGCGCTGTTCCTGACGAACAACGTCACCTTCATCGCCATCAACGGCCTGGTCGGCCTGCAGCTGGCGCCACTGGGCTGGATGGCCACGCTGCCGGTGATGGGTTATGTGGTGGGCGGGGCCTTGTCCACCACGCCGGTGGCGCGCTTGCAGGCACGTCTGGGGCGCAAAGCCTCGTTCCAGATCGGCCTGGTGGTGGCGGCGCTGTCCGCCGCCGTCGGTGCGCTGGCCGTCAGCATCGGCAGCTTCTGGTTGCTGGTGGCGGCCACCGTGGTGGCGGGTTTCTACAACGCCAATGCCGCGCTGTACCGCTTTGCCGGGCCCGAGCTGGTGGGCCCCGGCTTCAAGGAGAAGGCGATCTCGCTGGTGATGGCCGGCGGTGTGGCCGGGGCCTTCATCGGCCCCAACCTGGCCAGCGCCACGCGCACCTGGCTGGACGTGCCCTTCGCCGGCGCCTATGTGGCGCTGGTGGGCGTGGCGCTGCTGGGGCTGTTGGTGATGTCGATGATCCGTTTCCCGGCCCATGTGGCGCCGGTGCCGGGGGCCAGCACGGGGCGGCCGATGGCGGAGATCGCACGCCAGCCGGCCTTCGTGGTGGCGGTGGCCGCCGGGGCGCTGGGCTTTGGCGTGATGAACCTGCTGATGGCCGCCACGCCGCTGGCCATGCAGCAGTGCGGTCTGCCCTTCGACAGCGCGGCCCTGGTGCTGGAGTGGCATGTGCTGGGCATGTTCGTGCCGGCGTTTTTCACCGGCCACCTGATCCAGCGCTTTGGTGCCCTGCCGGTGATGGGCGTGGGCGCGCTGCTGAACTTCGGCTGTGTCGCCATCGCGCTCAGTGGCGTCGAACTGCACCAGTTCCTGGCCGCGCTGCTGCTGCTGGGCGTCGGCTGGAATTTCCTCTACACCGGGGCCACGACGCTGCTGACCACCACCTACCGCCCGGAAGAAAAGACCCGCGTGCAGGGCGCGATGGACTTCTGGGTCTTTTCGACGATGGCGGTCACCTCGTTTGCCTCCGGTGCGCTGGTCACCACCCAGGGCTGGTTCTGGCTCAACGTCGGCTCCTTGTTGCCGCTGGGGCTGGTCAGCCTGGCACTGTTCTGGCTAGCCGCGAAGCCTTCGCCCAAAGCCTATGGTTAACCCCATCTATCTCTTTTGTAGATAGCACGGCGACGGCAGATGGCATTTCACAGCCGCGCCCGGCCCGCCTATCGTGCAGCCCGTCCGTCCATCGAACGCACTGAGGAGCGCTGCATGAGCCGTCGTACGAACCCCCTGATCCTGGCCGGCATGGCCGCCGTGGCCCTGGCTGCGCACAGCGCGGCGTCGGCCCAGAAAGCCCCGCTGCAGAAGATCGGCAAGGGCGAAGGCCAGGTCGACATCGTGGCCTGGGCCGGTTACATCGAACGCGGCGCGACCGACAAGAACTTCGACTGGGTGACCGACTTCGAGAAGAAGACCGGCTGCAAGGTCAACGTCAAGACCGCCGGCACCAGCGACGAGATGGTCGCGCTGATGAACGAAGGGGGCTTCGACCTCGTCACCGCCTCGGGCGACGCCAGCACGCGGTTGATCCGCGGCAAGAAGGTGCAGGCTATCAACGTCAACCTGATCCCCAGCTACAAGAACATCGACCCGCGTCTGCAGAAGGCGCCCTGGCACTTCGAAGCGAACGCCCACTACGGCGTTCCGTACCAGTGGGGCTGGAACGTGCTGATGTACAACACCAAGGTCTTTGGCGACAAGGCCCCCACCAGCTGGAGCGTGGTGTTCGAGGAGACCACGCTGCCCGACGGCAAGAGCAACAAGGGCCGCGTGCAGGCCTTCGACGGCCCGATCTACATCGCCGACGCGGCGCTGTACCTGAAGAAGAAGAATCCGGCGCTCGGCATCAAGGATCCGTACGAACTCAACGAGGCCCAGTACAAGGCCG
>CAYTWU010000478.1:0-2505 GCA_964442175.1 uncultured Rubrivivax sp. | reverse complement strand
GGATGCCGGCGGCCATCACCACCAGGTCGGCCGGGATCTCGCGGCCGTCCTTGAAGCGGACGGCCATCACCCTGCCCTCTTTGTCCGGGATCAAGGCCTCGGTCTGCGCACCCATCTCGAAGCGGATGCCACGCTGCACCAGCGACTGGCGCAGCAGCCCACCGGCCACGTCGTCCAGCTGGCGCTCCATCAGCCAGGGCATCACGTGCACCACGGTGACCTGCATGCCGCGCAGCATCAGGCCGTTGGCGGCCTCCAGGCCCAGCAGGCCGCCGCCGATGACCACGGCGTGCCGGTACTTCGCGGCAGCGTCGATCATGGCCTGCGTGTCGGCGATGTCGCGGTAGGCGATCACACCTGCCAGGTCCTTGCCCGGCACGGGCAGGATGAAGGGCACGGAGCCGGTGGCGACCAGCAGCCGGTCGTAGGCCGCCTCGGTGCCATCGTCGGCCCGCACCACGCGCTTGACGCGGTCGATCTGCGTCACCGTGCGGCCGGTGTGCAGCGTGATGCCGTGCTCGGCGTACCAGGACAGCGGGTTGAGGACGATCTCGTCCAGCGTCTGCTCACCGGCCAGCACGGGGCTGAGCAGGATGCGGTTGTAGTTGGGGTGCGGCTCGGCGCCGAAGACCGTGATGTCGTACAGGTCGGGCGCGATCTTCAGCAGTTCTTCCAGGGTGCGCACACCGGCCATGCCGTTGCCCACCATCACCAGCTTCATCTTCTTCATCGCAGCGTCTCGTCAGAAGTGCCAGGCCACGACGGCCACCACACGGCCGGCCTGCAGCACCGGCAAGGCCACCAGGCTGCTCAAGCCCGCAACCGGCGAGCTGCCCACCGCCGGCACGGCCGTGGCCAGGGCCTGGCCCAGCGGGCCCTGGCCGGCGTCTATGCGGTCGCTCGCCGGGCCGGTGTCCAGCGTGCCGTCCACCTCGCAGAAACCTTCCCGCCGCAGCAGGTGGCTGCCCGCCGCATCGGGCAACCAGGTCTCGAAGCGGCGCACCAGCGGCGTCGCCAAGGCCGACAGGAAGGCCATCACATAGACATCGGGGCCGGGCGTGGCGCAGGGGATCGCAAAACCGCGGTTGATGCCCACCTTCAACGCGCTGTCGGCGCGCAGGAAGCGGCCGCCCTTGCCCAGGTCGTCCATGAACACCGGCAGGCCGCTTTCCCAGGCCAGGCCCGGCAGGCCGGTGCCGGGGCGGAAGGCGGTGCGGCGCGAGATGAACTCGAAGACGTTGCTGGTGGTGCCGTAATAACCGTCGTCCAGCACCATGTCCTTGGACACAGCCGGCTGGTTGCGCCAGAGCTCGATGGCACCGGCCTGCTGGGCCTCCAGATCGGGGCTGTCGCCGCAGAAGATCAGCACCACGGCCTTCAGCGTGGCGCCGTTGAACACCGGCAAGGCGATGCCGCAGGTCAGGCCGTCGGCGTGGGCCGCGGCCGTGCGGCGGAAGGCGGAGCCCTCGAACTGCTTCAGCACGAGGGGCCGGCCGGCCTCCCAGGCCTGTCCGGGCAGGCCTTCGCCGCGCCCGAAACACATCTGCCGGCTCAGCGCGCCAAAACGCGTCGCCGTGCCGTACCAGGCGCCGCCCGGCTCCAGCAGCGTGCCGCTGGCATCAGGCACCCAGACCTCGACGACGCGGATGAAGGTGGGCGTGGTGGCGATGGCGCTCATGCCGCCTTCTCCACATGGCTGTGCCGCATGTACAGGAAGTCGATGACCTCCTTGCGGTACTGCACGTAGTCGCGGTCCTCGGCCAGGGCCACGCGGTCGCGCGGGCGTGGCAGGTCCACGCGCAGCACCTCGCCGATGGTGGCGGCCGGGCCGTTGGTCATCATCACGATGCGGTCGCTCAGCAGCACGGCTTCGTCGACGTCGTGCGTGACCATCATCACCGTGGCACCCGTGGTGGCCACGATCTTCAGCAGTTCGTCCTGCAGCCGGGCGCGGGTCAGCGCGTCCAGCGCGCCGAAGGGTTCGTCCATCAGCAGCATCTTGGGTTCCATGGCCAGCGCGCGGGCGATGCCCACGCGCTGTTTCATGCCGCCGGAGATCTCGTGCGGACGTTTGGCCACGGCGTGTGACATGCCCACCAGTTCCAGCGCGGCCAGGGACCGGTCGCGCAACTGGGCCTTGGACTCCTTCTCGCCGAAGACACGCTCCACCGCGAGGTAGACGTTGTCCAGGCAACTCAGCCAGGGCAGCAGCGAGTGGTTCTGGAACACCACGCCGCGGTCCGGGCCCGGGCCCTTGAGCTCGCGGTCGTCCAGCAGCAGCACGCCGGAGGTCGGTGTGGTCAGGCCGGACACCAGGTTCAGCAGCGTGGACTTGCCGCAGCCGGAATGGCCGATCAGCGTGACGAACTGGCCGCGCTCGACATCCAGATCGATGTCACGCAGCGCGACGAAGGGGCCACGTTTGGTGGGGAAGGTCATGCCGACCCCTTCGATGTGCAGCATCGGTTTCATGTCGGCCCCTCGCCCGGTGAGTACACCGGTCGA
>CAYTWU010000477.1:0-2535 GCA_964442175.1 uncultured Rubrivivax sp. | reverse complement strand
GATGTAGTAGCTCGACGTCCCGTCGCGCGTCAGCACGCGCTTGACGGCGATCTCGGCGAACTGGTTCCACTGTCCGCCGGCACGCGCGTCGGCGTTGTCGAACACCAGCTCGACGCTGGCGCGGCCGGCGGGCTTGCGCTGGCCCGAGCCGTTGAAGATCACGTCCTGCATGCTTTCGCCGCGCAGTTCGCTGGCCTTGCTCTCGCCCAGCACCCAGCGCACGGCGTCCATGATGTTGGACTTGCCGCAGCCGTTGGGGCCGACCACGCCCACCCGCTGGCCGGGCAGCTGGAAGGTGGTCGGCTCGGCAAAGGACTTGAAGCCGGAAAGCTTGATCTGGTTCAGGCGCATCGGCCGCTTCGTTCTTCTTGTTGCAGCAGCGCTGCAAGTGCTTGATTCGACAAGGAAAAAACGCTCCATCCCGGAGCGCCTGCGCGTGCCGATGATAGCATCGCGACCCCTTGCAGAACGCCCACGCCACCGCCGCCGCCCCGCCCGTGTCCACCCACCCCGCCGCCGTGGCCGCCGTGCTGGCCGCTGGCCTGGCGGCCGCGCTGAACGTGGGCAAGGTGCCGGTGGCGCTGCCGCTGCTGCGGGCCGAACTGGGGCTCACGCTGGTGCAGGCCGGTTGGGTGTCGTCGATGCTGACCACGCTGGCGTTGCTGGGCGCGGCCGTGGTGGGCATGTGGGTGGGGCGCGTGGGCGCACTGCGCATGGTGCTGGCCGGGTTGCTGCTGTGCACCGCCGCGTCGGCGCTGGCCCCGCTGTGGCCGGGCTGGGCACCGCTGATGGCCAGCCGCCTGGTGGAGGGCCTGGGTTTCATGTGGGTGGCCGTGGCCTGCCCGGCGCTGATCACCGCCGCCAGCGCGCCGGCGGACCGCCGCCTGGCCCTGAGCTTCTGGAGCGCCTACATGCCGGCCGGCGCCAGCATCGCGATGCTGGCCTCGCCGCTGCTGCTGCCGCGCACCGGCTGGCAAGGCCTGTGGTGGCTCACGGCCGGGGCGATGGCGCTGGCGGCGCTGGGGCTGTGGGCCCAGCGCCGCCACTTTGCCGCGACGGCACCGGCGCCGGCGGCGGCCGGTGGCAGCTTCTTCGGCCCCGTCAAGGCCGCACTGGGCCACCCGCTGCCCTGGCTGCTGGCGCTGAGCTTCGGGGTCTGGGCGACGCAGCACTTTGCCCTGATCGTCTGGATGCCCACCTATTTGCAGGAACAGCGCGGCCTGGGACCGGCGGCCACCGCGCTGCTCACTGGCGTGATGCTGCTGGCCTGCGTGCCGGGCAACCTGGTGGGTGGCTGGCTGGTGCAGCGCGGGGTGCAGCGCGGCCACCTGCTGCTGGGCGGCCAGCTGTCTGCCGGCCTGGGCGCGGTGGTGTATTCGATGGCCGCGCTGCCCGACCCGCTGCGCTACGCGGCTGCCGTGTGGGTGTCGTTTGCGGGCGGCGTGATCCCGGCGGCCATCATGTCGTCGTCCACCGTGCTGGCGCGTTCGCCGCAGCAGATCGGCACCCTGCAGGGTTTGTACATGCAGGGTGCGCAGCTCGGCCAGTTCATCGGCACGCCCCTGGTGGCGGCGGTGGTGGCGGCCAGCGGCCAGTGGCGCAGCGCGCTGTGGGTCACGGCCAGCGCGGCGCTGATCGGCACGGGCCTTGCCCTCTGGGCCGGCCGGCTGGAAAACAGGCTCACCCGATGAACGACGACACCCTGCCGCCCCGCCCCGCGTACCAGAAGTACGCCGTGCACGTGGCCCCCAGCGCCATCGACGGCCAGGGGGCCTATGCCAGCGAGGCCATCCCGGCGCGCCGCAAGATCGGCGAGATCCGTGGCGAGGCGATCAGCGTCGACGAAGCCCGCATCCGCGCCACGCGCACCGAGCGCATCATGATCGTGGAGCTGTCGGCGCGCCGTGCCATCGACTTCAGCCGCTCGGCCGATCCGATGCGCTACACCAACCACAGCTGCGCCCCCAATGCGCGGCTGAGCATCCAGAACGGGCGGGTGGAGTTCTACGCACTGCGCGCCATCGCGCCTGGCGAAGAGCTCACCGTCAACTACGGCGAAACCCACCACGAAGGCCGCCTGGCCTGCCGCTGCGGGGCCCCGAACTGCGTCGGAAAACTGTAGCGAACTGGCTGGAAATTCCGGCCTTTCTCCACCGATCGTCCCGGCGCCATCTGCCGAAAAATCCGTTTCAACGTGACCTCTCATCCCGAGCGGCACGTGGTCCGGAAGCATGGCCGATGAGGCACGTTCGCCGGGAGTCCTAGATTCTTGTGGAGTGCTCAAAATGCCGCAGACGATCAACACGAACATCGCTTCGCTGAACGCGCAGCGGAACCTCAATTCCTCGCAGTCGTCGCTGATGACCTCGATGCAGCGCCTGTCCTCGGGCCTGCGTGTCAACAGCGCCAAGGACGACGCCGCCGGCCTGGCGATTGCCGAACGCATGAACGCCCAGGTGCGTGGCATGAACGTCGCGGTGCGCAACGCCAACGACGGCATCTCGCTGGCGCAGACCGCTGAAGGCGCGCTGGGCA
>CAYTWU010000476.1:1091-2551 GCA_964442175.1 uncultured Rubrivivax sp. | reverse complement strand
GCTGACCCAGGCCTTGGCCAGCGCGGCGCGCGCGGCGTCCAGCTCGCCCTTCAGGTGGGCCACCATGCAGGCGTCCACGAAGGCCCGCGCCGCCAGCACCACGGCCTGCACCTCGGCGAGCTTGAAACGAGTGTTCTGGAAATCCCAGATCGGTTTGCCGAAGGCCCGGCGCTCCTTGGTGTAGCGGATGGTTTCGTCCAGCGCACGCTCCATCGCGCCCACCCCTTGCAGCGCGATGATCAGGCGCTCCTGCGGCAGTTGTGCCATCAGCTGGAAGAAGCCCTGGCCCTCGTGCGCACCCAGCAGGTTCGCGGCGGGCACGCGCATGTCGTCGAAGAACAGTTCCGAGGTGTCCTGCGCGTGCAGGCCCACCTTGTCCAGCAGGCGGCCGCGGCGGAAGCCCGGCGCCTGCTCCGTCTCCACGACCAGCAGCGACACGCCCTTGGCCCCGGCATCGCCGGTGCGGCAGACCACGATGACCAGGTTGGCGTTCTGGCCGTTGGTGATGAAGGTCTTGGCGCCGTTGACCACATAGTGATCGCCGTCCCGCCGTGCACTGGTGCGGATGGCCTGCAGGTCGCTGCCGGTGCCGGGCTCCGTCATCGCGATGGCACCGATCAGCTCGCCCGTGCACATCTTCGGCAACCAGCGTTGTTTCTGTTCTTCGGTGCCGTACTGCAGCAGGTAGGGCGCGACGATGGCCGAGTGCAGGCCGCCGCCCCAGCCCGAACAGTTGGCGCGCGCCTGCGCCAGCAGGATCACCGCTTCGTGGCTGAAGTCGCCGCTGCCACCACCGTACTCCGCGGGCGTAGAGGCACACAACAAGCCGTTCGCCGCGGCCTCTCGCCAGACCTCGGCGGGCATGCGGCCGGCTGCGCGGAACTCGGCGGCGCGCGGCACCCAGCGTTCCGCGATGTAGCGCGCCACGCTGTCCTGCAGCTGCAGGTGCTCTTCACCCATCCAGGGCGAGGGGAAAACGGGCAGGCTCATCGCGATCCCAGTTGCCGGCGTACGTCGGCGTTGATCAGCCGCAGCTCGGCCAGCGTGGCGTCGATGGCGGCACGTTTGGCCTCCAGCTCGGCGATGGAGGCGTCGGTGCGCTGCCGGACCCACTGCAGTTGCTGCACCCGGCCTTCACCGTGGGTGCCGTACAAGTCCAGGTAATGTTTGATCTCTTCCAGCGAGGCGCCGATGGCCTTGCTGCGCAGGATCAGCGCTAGGCGCGCACGGTCGCGCCGGGTGTAGACACGTGCCCCGTTGATGCGGCGCGGGCTCAGCAGGCCCTTGTCTTCGTAGAAGCGGATCGTGCGCAGCGTGATGCCGAACTGCGTGCACAGCTCGGTGATCCCGAACAACTCGCCCGCGTCTTCGCTGCGGTGCGAGGCCACCACGGCCTCGGCCTCGCTGGCCGCACGGCGGCGGGATGCCGCGTCCAGCATCACACCAGCCGCTGCAGCTTC
>CAYTWU010000476.1:0-1081 GCA_964442175.1 uncultured Rubrivivax sp. | reverse complement strand
GGGCCACACTCATGTCGCCCTCGATCTTCAGCTTGCCGGTCATGAAGCCGGCCACCGGGTCGAGCTCACCCTTCAACAGCGCCACCAGGTGTTCCCGTGTGATGCGCACCGTGCAATCGACGGCGCGGTCGGTGTTGTCCACGGTGCAGGGCAGCGCGTGGCCGTCGATGACGATCACGCCGTCGCCGCCGCAGTCGAACTTCAGCGAGGCGCCCAGGCTGGCGGCCTCGGCCGCCTTGGTGCGCAGCTGTTCGGTGATCGCGGGCATGTCCATGGCGAGGAGCTTTCAGTGGAGGCCCACCGATGCTAGCCCCGGCGCATGACGTGTACTTCCGTGTAATCACCTAGAAGGCAGAGCGTTGACGTTAACGTCACCCTCGCGTTCAATGCGGGGCATGCACACCGGCTACCGCAGCGTCTTCCGGCCCGACCTGTTCCGCGGGCAACTCCATTGGGTCACTGGCGGTGGCAGCGGCATCGGCCGCTGTGTGGCGCACGAGCTGGCGGCGCTGGGCGCCACGGTGCTGATCAGCGGCCGCAGCCAGGAGAAGCTGGAGCGCGTGGCGACCGAGATCCGCGAAGATGGCGGCCAGTGTGACACCCGCGCCTTCGACATCCGCGACGAAGACGCCGTCAAGGCCGCCGTGGCCTCCGTGGTGGCCCAGCACGGGCCGGTGGCTGGCCTGGTCAACAACGCAGGTGGGCAGTTCCCCGCGCCGATGATGGCCATCAGCAAGAAGGGTTTTGACGCCGTCGTCGCCAACAACCTGACCGGCGGCTTCCTGATGATGCGCGAGTGTTTCCTGCAGAGCATGCAGCAGCACGGCGGCGCGGTGGTCAACATGACGGCCGACTTCCGCAACGGCATGCCCGGCATGGCGCACAGCGGCGCCGCCCGCGCCGGCATGAGCAACCTGACGATGACCGCGGCCTACGAGTGGGCCCATGCCGGCGTGCGCGTGAACGCGGTGGCGCCGGGCTGGATCGCCTCCAGCGGCATGGACACCTACGGCGGTGCGATGAAGGCCATCATCCCCAGGCTCAAGCAGCATGTGCCACTCAGGCGCATGGGCGTGGAGGC
>CAYTWU010000475.1:0-2576 GCA_964442175.1 uncultured Rubrivivax sp. | reverse complement strand
GCTTCGTCGCCGGCACCGACCCCGACACGGCGCAGATGCAGGTGCAGAACAAGGTCCAGCAATCGGTGTCGCGCCTGCCGCAGGCGGTGCAGGCGCAAGGTGTGCGCGTCACCAAATCGGGCACCGACTTCCTGATGGTGGTCACGCTCACCAGCGACGACCCGGCCGTCAGCTCGGCCGACCTGGGCGACTACATGAGCAGCACGCTGGTGGACATCCTCAGCCGCATCGAAGGCGTGGGCGACGTCAACGTCTTCGGCTCCGGCTACGCGATGCGCATCTGGCTGGACCCGGTGCAGCTGCAGCGCTACGCGCTGGTGCCGGGTGACATCCGCACGGCGCTGCTGGCGCAAAACGCCGAGGTGTCGGCCGGCCAGATCGGCGCCCTGCCGGCACCGGAAGGCCAGCGGCTCACCGCCATCGTCACCGCGCGCGCCAAGCTGCAGACGGTGGAAGAGTTCCGCGACATCGTGCTGCGTGTGCAGGCCGACGGCTCGGCGCTGCGCCTGGGCGACGTGGCCCGCGTGGAGCTGGGCCGCGACAGCTACACCACCAACATCCGCAGCGGGGGCCGCACCGCGGCCGGCATGGCCATCTTCCCGGCCAGCGGCGCCAACGCGCTGGTGACGGCCGATGCCGTGAAGGCCAAGCTGGACGAGCTGGCGCCGTTTTTCCCGCCCGGCATGAAGGCGACGGTGACCTTCGACACCACGCCCTTCATCCGCGTGTCGATTGAAGGGGTGGTGAAGACCTTGATCGAGGCCATGCTGCTGGTCGTGGCCATCATGTATTTGTTCATGCAGAACCTGCGCGCCACGCTGGTGCCGGCCATCGCCGTGCCGGTGGTGCTGCTGGGCACGATGGGGGTGCTGGCGGTGGCGGGATTTTCGATCAACACGCTGACGATGTTCGGCCTCGTGCTGGCCATCGGGCTGCTGGTGGACGACGCCATCGTGGTGGTGGAAAACGTCGAACGCCTGATGCGCGAAGAGGGTCTGAGCCCGCGCGAAGCCACGCGCCGCAGCATGGGCGAGATCAGCGGCGCACTGGTCGGCATCGCCGTGGTGCTGTCGGCGGTGTTCATCCCGATGGCGTTTTTCGGCGGCTCCACCGGCATCATCTACCGGCAGTTCAGCATCACGGTGGTGAGTGCGATGGTGCTCTCGGTGCTGGTGGCGATGACACTCTCGCCCGCACTGTGCGCCACGCTGCTCAAGCCCGTGCACCAAGGCGAACACGCGGCCCATGGCGGCCCAATGGGCCCACTGCTGGACAAACTCTTCGGCGGCTTCAACCGGTGGTTCGACCGTTTCACCGAACGTTATGTCCGCCAGGTGAACTGGCTGGGTGCGCGCGGCAAACGCTCATTCGCGGTGTTCCTGGTGCTGGTCGCCGGCACGGCGATGCTGTACCGCAGCCTGCCCACGTCCTTCCTGCCCGACGAGGACCAGGGCGGCCTGCAGATCCAGGTGCGCATGGCGCCCGGTGCAACCGCCGAGCGGCTGGAGGGGGTGACGCAGAGCATCGAGGCCTACCTGGCCGAACAGCCCGAGGTGATGTTCTACAACCTGGTGCGCGGCGCGGGGGGTGACCAGGGCTCCGGCCAGGGTTTCATCCGGCTGAAGGACTGGGCCGAGCGCCCGGGCGAAGAACAGTCGGCCGGCGCGCTGGCGGAGCGATTCAGCCGCGAACTGGGCCGGCGTGTGCGCGACGCCAACGTCTTCGTCGTGCAGCCGCCCACGGTGCGCGGCCTGGGCGGCAGTGCGGGCGTGCAGCTCTTCCTGCAGGACCTGGGCGGCCTGGGCAACACCGCCCTGGTGGCCGCGCGCGACCATCTGATCGACGCCGCCGCCAAGCGGCCGGAGTTCAGCCGCCCGCGCACCAACAGCCTGACCGAGACACCCCAGCTGGCGATCCGCATCGACGACCGCCTGGCCGGCACGCTGGGCGTGGCCACCAGCACCATCAACGACACCTTGTCCATCGCGCTGGGTGGCAGCTACGTCAACGACTTCATCGACCGCGGCCGCGTCAAACGTGTGCTGCTGCAGGGTGAAGCCGCCTACCGCGCCGCGCCCGACAGCCTGCGCCACTGGTACGTGCGCAACAGCAGCGGGCAGATGGTGTCCTTCAGCGCCTTTGCCAGCAGCAGCTGGGTCAACGGGCCGCGCCAGCTGGTGCGCTACAACGGCAGCTCGGCCTACGAGATCCAGGCCGACATCGCACCCGGCGTCAGCTCCGGCGCGGCGATGGCGGCGATGACCGAGCTGCTGCGCGAGATGCCGCCCGGCATCGGCTACGCGTGGTCCGGCCGCAGCTACCAGGAGCGGCTGTCGGGTGACCAGGCGCCGCTGCTGTACGCGGTGTCGGTGCTGTTCATCTTCCTGTGCCTGGCGGCCCTGTATGAAAGCTGGTCCGTGCCCTTCAGCGTGATGCTGGTGGTGCCGCTGGGCATCCTGGGCGCACTGGCGGCCAGCCACCTGGGCGGGCAGAACAACGACGTTTTCTTCCAGGTCGGCCTGCTCACCACCGTGGGGCTGAGTGCGAAGAACGCGATCCTGATCGTCGAGTTCGCG
>CAYTWU010000474.1:0-2590 GCA_964442175.1 uncultured Rubrivivax sp. | reverse complement strand
ATCAACGAGGCGGCCGCGCTGGACGCCGTGCTCGCCAAACACGTGGACCGCCGCACCAGCCAGCTGTCGCCCATCGAACACGGCGTGCTGCTGATCGGCGCCTACGAGCTGACGCACTGCGTGGACATCCCCTACCGCGTCGCCATCAACGAGGCGGTGGAACTGGCCAAGGGGTTTGGCGGCACCGATGGCCACAAGTACGTCAACGGCGTGCTGGACAAGGCCGCGGCCGATCTGCGGCCGGTGGAAGTGGCCGCGCGCGGCCGCTGAGCGCGCAGCGCATGCCGATCAAGCTGGCCGCCCGGCTCGACCAGATCGAGCCCTTCTATGTGATGGAGTGCGCCAAGGCCGCGCGCGCCATCGACGACAGCCCCGAATGCGACCCGGCCCGCGGCGGCGAGCCGATGATCTACCTGAACATCGGCGAGCCGGACTTCACTGCGCCGCCCCTGGTGGTGGCCGCCGCCGAACAGGCGCTGCACGCGGGCCGCACGCAGTACACCCAGGCCACAGGCGACCCCGAACTGCGCGAGCGCATCGCGGCGTGGTACGGCAGCCGCTTCGGGCTGGCCATCGACCCGGGCCGCATCGTCGTCACGGCCGGTGCGTCAGCCGCACTGCAGCTGGCCACGCTGGCGCTGTTCGAGGCCGGGGACGAGGTGCTGATGCCCGACCCCAGCTACCCCTGCAACCGCCACTTCGTCAGCGCCACCGGCGCCACGCCGCGGCTGTTGCCGGCCGGGCCGGGCGCACGTTTCCAGCTGGACGCGGCGTCGGTCGCTGCCCACTGGACGCCGCAGACCCGCGGTGTGCTGCTGGCATCACCCTCCAACCCCACCGGCACGTCCATCGCGCCGGACGAGATGGCGGCCATCGTGCAGGCGGTGCGCGCCCGCGGCGGCGTCACGCTGGTCGACGAGATCTACCTGGGGTTGAGCTACGACAGCACCTACGGCGGCAGCGCGCTGGCGCTGGGCGAAGACGTGGTCTCGATCAACAGCTTCAGCAAGTACTTCAGCATGACGGGCTGGCGCCTGGGCTGGCTGGTGCTGCCACCGGCCCTGGTGCCGGCGGTGGAAAAACTCGCGCAAAACCTCTACATCTGCGCGTCCAGCCTGGCGCAGCAGGCGGCGCTGGCGTGTTTTGAGCCGGCCAGCATCTCCGAATACGAAGCGCGCGGCACGGCCTTCCGCCAGCGCCGCGACGTGGTCGTGCCGGCGCTGCAGGCCCTGGGCCTGGACGTGCCGGTGGTGCCCGACGGCGCCTTCTACGTCTGGGCCGACTGCAGCCGCTTCAACGCCAGCAGCTGGGATTTCTGCTTCGACATGATGCGACGCGCCCATGTGGCGCTGACACCGGGGCGCGATTTCGGGCCGGCGGCGGCCGAGCGCTACGTGCGGCTGTCATTTGCCAGCAGCTTGCCGGAGATCGAGGCCGCGCTGGCCCGCCTGCGCCGCGAACTCACCTGAGCCAGCCCCAGCGGGCCTGGCATGTGAAACAGTGCCGTCACGCCCGTGTCGCTTGGTGACAAGCCGTTAACCGGCGGTCGATTCCCACGCTTTTCGGGCGCTGCCCCCGCGGCGGGGCTTCTAAGCTTCGGCTCCGTGGGACAACCCTCTTCCAGCGCCGTCGCCCATGACGACGATGCGCATTCAGACTTCGCCGCCACCGTGGCCTCGCTGCCAACGGAGTGGGACGAACGCCTGCCCGACGCAAAAGCGCCCGCAGCGCCGGATTCCGAGCCGGACGTCACCACGCCGATCGACCTGTCGGACGAACCCACGCTGCAGCACATCGGCCGCTACGCACTGAAGCACAAGCTGGGCGAGGGGGGCCTGGGCAGCGTGCACGAGGCCTGGGACCCGCTGCTGTCGCGCACCGTGGCCGTGAAGACGCTGCAGTTTTCGCTCAGCACGCCGCAGCGCGTGGCGCTGGACGCGCTCTTCCTCAACGAAGCCCGGGCGGTGGCCGGGCTGAGCCACCCGCACATCGTCACGGTGTACGACGCCGGGCTGTCGGCCCACGGCGTCTACATCGCGATGGAACGCCTGCAGGGCCGCGACCTGCGCCAGGCGCTGGCCAGCGGTTGGCGCCCGGCGCCGCCGCAGGCCGCGCAGCTGGTGCGGCGTGTGGCCGATGCGCTGGCCTATGCGCATGCGCGCGGCGTCGTGCACTGCGACATCAAGCCCGCCAACATCTTCCTGACCCGCAAGGACAGGCCCACGGTGCTGGACTTCGGCATCGCCCGCGTGGCCCATGGCGCGCAGAGCGCGGTCGTGCCCGCGCTGGAAGGCCTGGTCGCCGGCTCACCGCACTACCTGGCGCCGGAGCAACTGCAAGGCGGCCCGATCGACGGCCGCACCGACGTCTATGCGCTCGGCGTGGTGCTGTACGAGCTGCTGGCAGGCCGCAAGGCCTTTGAAGGCAGCTCGCTGGAGCAGATCATCAACGCCGTGCTGCACGGCCACCCGGCCCCGGCCAACGAGCTGCAAGCAGCCGTGCCGCCCGGGCTGGCCGGCGTGGCCGCCAAGGCCATGGCGCGTGCGCCCGAGCAGCGCTACGCCAGCGCCGCCGAGCTGGCCCAGGCGCT
>CAYTWU010000473.1:0-2594 GCA_964442175.1 uncultured Rubrivivax sp. | reverse complement strand
AGCCTTCCTGGCGGCCCACCCGCTGCCGGCCGGCACCCGGCTGGCCTGAGCGCCGCGGGCTCAAGTCGCGGCCACCGCGGCCGATAGCACCGGCATGCCTCCTCATGTGCGTCCATGTTTGTTGTTGCTCGTCCCGCTGCTGCTGGCCGGCTGCGACCTGCTGGGCATCGAGGGCATGAGCCAGGTGCAGGAGCGCAAGGCGGCCGAAGGCAAAGCCATCGGCAGTGCCTGCCGGCACGCCGGCCGGGCCATCGAAGACTGCTACACGCTGAACAAGAAGGCCGACAAGGCCGCTGTCTTCGCCGGCTGGCGCGAGATGAACGACTACATGACCGAGAACAAGATCGAGGTCGTGTCACCCACCATCCCGTCGCCCGAGTCACTGGCTGCCAAGCCGCCGGCCGAAGGCGCGGAAGAGGAAGAACCGGCGCCTGCCAAGGGCACCCACGGCAAGGCCAAAGGCGGCTGACGCTGCGCTGGCGACGCCTGGTCGCCCGTCGGCGCAGCCTGTCGCAGCCCGCAGGACGGACCGCGGCGCACGCGGCACAGTCTGCTCCCATGTTTCACCCGGGAGTTCCTGCCATGACCACCTTTGCCCGCCGCGCCCTGTTGATCACGGCGGCCTTGTCCGCCATCGGCTGCGCCCATGCCCAGACCGTCACCGGCTCCGGCCGCATGCTCAGCGAGACGCGCAGCGTCAGCGGCTTTGAGGCCGTGCAACTGGAATCCTCGATGAAGCTGGTGCTGCGCCAGGGCACGCAGGAAGGTGTGCAGGTCCAGGCCGATGACAACCTGCTGCCGCTGATCGAGACCGTGGTCGAATCCCGCAGCAGCCAGCCCACCCTGGTGGTGCGGTGGAAGCGCAACACATCCATCCGCAGCCACCAGGCCATCGTCGTGACAGTGGATGCCGTGCGGGTGCGCGCGCTGTCGGTCTCGAGCTCGGGCAGCATCGAAGCCGCCCTGCTGAAGACCGACCGGCTGCGCATGAACGTGGCCGGGTCCGGCGATGTGCAGGTGAAGGACCTGAGCGCCGACGAGGTGGACGCCAGCATCGCCGGCAGTGGTGATGTGAAGGCCGGCGGCCGTGCCGCGCGGGTGAAGGTCAGCATCGCGGGCAGCGGCGACGCCGACCTGTCCAGCCTGACCGCCGATGACGTGAAGGTCAGCATCGCTGGCAGTGGCGACGCTCAGGTCAGCGCCGAGCAGGCGCTGTCGGTGTCCATCGCCGGCAGCGGCGATGTGCGCTATGGCGGCAAGGTCACGGCGGTGAAGACCAGCATCGTCGGCAGCGGGGACGTGCGCCGACGCTGACCCACCGGCCGTGGGCGACAATTCGGCCCATGTCTGAATGGGATCGCATCCGCCGCCACCCTGAGTTCCGGCGCGGTGCGTCGGACATGTCGGGCATCGCGCTCGGCGTGGCCGCCTGGGGCCTGGTCACCGGGGTGGCCATGGTCAAGACCGGGCTGTCCGTGCCGGTGGCGTTGGCGATGTCGCTGCTGGTGTTTGCCGGCAGCGCGCAGCTCGCGGCGCTGCCGCTCATCGTGGCGGGTGCGCCGATCTGGGTGGTCTGGGCCACGGCCATCTGCGTGAACCTGCGCTTCGTGATCCAGAGCGCGCAGTGGCGGCCCTACCTGGCCCACCTGCCGCTGCGCCAGCGCGCGCTGATGTCCTATGTGGCGGCCGACCTGAACTACGTGCTGTTCATGGCACGTTTCCCCGACCCCGTGCCCGGCCCCGGCCAGGTGCCGTACTTCTGGGGTGGTTCGCTGATGAACTTCGGCGCCTGGCATGTGATGTCCATCGTCGGCATCGTGTTCGCGTCGGTGATCCCCACCGAGTGGGGTTTCGGTTTCGCCGGTGTGCTGGCCTTGCTGGGCCTGGTGTGCTCGCTGCTGGTGGACCGCGGCACCTGGATCGCCGCGGCCGTGGCCGGCTGCGCCGCGGTGGCGGCCTTTGCGCTGCCCTTCAAGCTCAACATCGTCGTGGCCATCGCGGCGGCGGTGGCCATTGGCCTGTTGATCGACCACACGACACCCCGCACACCCTTGCCCGCGACGGATCCCACCTGAGCCCGCCATGACCACCTGGGAAGCCCTGCTCACCATCGTCGGCCTCGGCGTCATCTCCTTGCTGACGCGCGGCTTCTTCATCCTGCCCAGCCGCGAGGTGCCCATCCCCGGCTGGCTGCGCCAGGGCCTGCGTTATGCGCCGGTGGCCGCGCTCACCGCGGTGGTTGTGCCCGAGGTGCTGATGACGCAGGGCCAGCTGATCGGCACCTGGCAGGATGCCCGCATTTACGCCGCCGCCACCGGCGCGGCCTGGTACTTCTGGCGTCGGGGCATCCTCGGCACCATCGTCACCGGCACCGCCGTGCTGCTCGCGTTGCGGCTCGGCCTGGGCTGGTGAACCCGATTTCAACTCTGCTGCGAGACACCCCATGAATGTCCTCCGATTTGCCGATCTGATCGCCCAGGGCCGCGTGGCCGGCCAACGCGTGTTCATCCGCGCCGACCTGAACGTGCCGCAGGACGACAGCGGTGTGATCACCGAAGACACCCGCATCCGTGCCAGCCTGCCGGCCATCCGCC
>CAYTWU010000472.1:0-2594 GCA_964442175.1 uncultured Rubrivivax sp. | reverse complement strand
ACCGGCCCGATGTGCGCGCCCAACATCTTCCGCTCCAGCTTCAGCAACTGGCAGCCGGGGTACGCCACCGGCGTCGTCGCAGCCCAGAAGGGCTACAAGAAGGCGATGACCATCACCTGGAACTACGCCGCCGGCTCGGAGACGGTCAAGGGCTTCAAGGAGGCCTTCGAGAAAGGCGGTGGCAAGGTCAGCAAGGAGCTGAACCTGCCCTTCCCCAACGTCGAGTTCCAGGCCCTGCTGACGCAGATCGCGGCCGAGAAACCCGACGTGGTGTTTGCGTTCTTCGCCGGTGGCGGCGCCGTCAAGTTCGTCAAGGACTACGACGCCGCAGGCCTGAAGAAGACCGTGCCGCTGATGGGCTCGGGTTTCCTGACCGACGGCACGCTGGAGGCGCAGGGCGCGTCGGCCCAGGGCCTGATCACCGCGCTGCACTACGGCGACGAGATCAACACGCCGCGCAACAACGCCTTCCGCAACAAGTTTGCCGTCACCTACAAGGCCAACCCGGACGTGTACGCGCTGCAGGGTTACGACGCTGCGCAGATGCTGCTGGCCGGCGCCAACGCCGTGAAGGGCGACATCACCGGCAAGCGTGATGCGCTGGTCGCGGCGATGCGCAAGGCGCAGATCGACAGCCCGCGCGGCAAGTTCACGCTCAGCCCGCAGCACAACCCGACGCAGGACTTCTACATCCGCGAGGTCAAGGGCAACTACAACGTCGTCACCGGCGTGGCCGTCAAGGCCCTGGCCGACCCGGGCCGCGGCTGCAAGATGTGAGGCACGGGCCTGGTCACACCAGCGGTGCGCTCAGGCCTTCGGCTTCGATGACCTGCTGCACCGCCGGCCGCGCCAGCAAACGCTGCAGGTAGGGCCCGATGTGCGGCAGCGTGCGCGCCGGGCGCTGCATGCCACGCGTCCAGCGGCACAGCATGAAGGTGTAGGGGTCCAGCGCGCTGAACTGCGCGCCGCCCATCCACGGGTGTTCTGACAAGCGCTGCTCGATCTGGTCGAACAGCGTGTTCAGCTTGGCTTCCACCTGCGCCTTCACCTCGGCCGCGCCCGCCGTGTTGCCGGGTGCCACCAGGCGATCGGTGTAGAAGTAGTGCGGCATCAGCGCCTGCACGCTGCCGCTCAGCCACATCAGCCACTTGTAGAACTCCGCGCGTTCGGGGGTGCCCACCGCGGGCGCCAGGCCGGCCTGCGGGTGGGTGTCCAGCAGGTGCAGCACGATGGCGGCGGTTTCGTACAGCACCAGGTCGCCGTCCTGCAGCACCGGGATCAGGCCGTTGGGGTTGAGCTTCAGGTAGGCCGGCGACTTGTGGGCGTTGGCCGCGCGGTCCACCAGTTGCAATGTGAAGGGCACGCCCAGCTCGCGCAGCAGCAGGTGCGGGGTCATGCTGGCGTTGCCGGGGTAGTAGTGCAGGGTCAGGGCCATGGTGAACAATCCTCGGGGTGTTTGGCCCCGGGACGATATCGCGATGAGTCACTACAGCGCCCGCATCCTCTGGCAACGCGGTGAACAGGTCTTCACCGACCGCCGCTACAGCCGGGCCCACCGTCTGCGTTTCGATGGCGGCGCCGAGGTCCCTGGTTCGTCGTCGCCGCAGGTGGTGCCGCTGCCGTACTCCGATGCCGCCGCGGTGGACCCGGAAGAGCTGTTCGTCGCCAGCCTGTCCAGCTGCCACATGCTCTGGTTCCTGGACCTGGCCTGCCGCGCCGGCTGGTGCGTGGACACCTACGACGACGACGCACAAGGCGTGATGGCCCAGGATGGCGGGGGCCGGCTCGCGATGACCCAGGTCACGCTGCAGCCGGCGGTGGCGTTTGGCGGCGAACGCCGGCCAGACGCCGCCGAGGTGGCCCGCCTGCACCACGCGGCCCACACCGCGTGTTTCATCGCCAACTCGGTGCGCAGCGAGGTGCGGGTGCTGCCTCGACCCTGATCATTTCCCCTTCGGGTTGTCAATCATGACTGTGTGGTTCAATCTGAAACCATGCAGTCCGGCGCTCTCTTCCCGCCCACGCTGGCCGCGGCCCAGGCCCGCCTGGCCGCCGTGTGCCCGGCCGCCTACGCGCAGACGCGGAACGCGCTGGACGGCGCCGTCACCCAGCTGTCGCCCTACATCACGCACGGCCTGCTGAGCCTGCCCGAGGTGTTGCGCGGCGTGCTGGCAAACCTGCCCAACGGCCCGCTGCCGGTGCAGCACCGGCTCGTGGCCGAGCTGGGCTGGCGGGCCTGGTTCCAGCAGGCCTGGGCGGACCGCGGCGACGGCATCCTGCAGTCCTGGCACGCCGGGCCACGGCCGGAAGCGGCCTACAGCCGCGAGATGCCGGCCGATGTGCGCGAGGCCCGCACCGGCCTGCCCGTGGTGGACCGTGCCGTGCAGCAGCTCCACGCCACCGGCTGGCTGCACAACCATGCGCGCATGTGGCTGGCCAGCTACCTGGTGCACTTGCGCGGCGTGCACTGGCGCACGGGGGCCGACTGGCTCTACGGCCACCTGCTGGACGGTGACCTGGCCAGCAACCACCTCAGCTGGCAGTGGGTGGCCGGCACCGCGAGCGCCAAGCCCGACCTGTGCAACGCCGACAAC
>CAYTWU010000471.1:0-2603 GCA_964442175.1 uncultured Rubrivivax sp. | reverse complement strand
ATGCCTTTTTCGCAATTGAGGGACTTGGCCAGAATACGCGCCAGCGTAGTCTTGCCCACGCCGCGCGTGCCGGTGAACAGGTAGGCGTGATGCAGGCGCTGCTGCTCCAGCGCATTGCCGAGGGCCTGCACGACATGCGGCTGCCCGACCATCTCGGTGAAGCTGCGGGGCCGGTATTTGCGCGCCAGGACAACGTAGGGCATGACCGGCATTCTACGGGTGGCCCCCCGGCGATAATCCCGGCCCATGACTGCCGCGACCCCCTCCACGCCCCCGCTCACCTATGAACAAGCCGGGGTCGTCTACGACCTGATCGACCCGCTGAAGGTGGCCGCCCAGCGCGCCGCCGCGGCCACCGCGCCGCACCTGGCGGCGCACGGTTTCAGCGAGGTGCCGGCCTCGCGCGGGGAATCGGCCTACGTGGTGGACGTCGGTCCGTTCTACCTGGCCAGCATCGTCGAATGCCTGGGCAGCAAGGCCCTGGTGGCCGACGAGATGCAGCGCCTCACGGGCCGCAGCTTCTACGCCGGCATCGCGCAGGACACCATCGCGATGGCGGTGAACGACCTGATCACCGTGGGCGCCACCCCGCTGGTGGTGCAGGCCTACTGGGCCGCCGGCGGCAGCGACTGGTTCGGTGATGCCGAGCGTGCCCAGGCCCTGGTGACCGGCTGGAAGGTCGCCTGCGACACCTGCGGCGTGGCCTGGGGCGGTGGTGAGACGCCGGCGTTGGCCGGCATCGTCGAAGCCGGGCGCATCGACCTGGCTGCGTCCTGCACCGGGCTGGTGAACCCGAAGTCGCGGCTGACGCTGGGCGACCAGCTCGCGGTGGGCGACCAGATCGTGCTGCTGGCGTCCAGCGGCATCCACGCCAACGGCCTGAGCCTGGCGCGCAAGCTGGTGGAACGGCTGCCGCAGGGTTACCTGACGCCGATCGACGGCGGCCAAACGTATGGCGAAGCGCTGCTCGCGCCCACCGTGCTGTACTCACCCGTGACGGAAGCGCTGGCCAAGGCGGGCATCGTGCCGCACTACGCCGCCAACATCACCGGCCATGGCTGGCGCAAGCTGCTGCGCCACCCGGGTGAGTTCACCTACCGCATCCACACCGTGCCGCCGGTGCCGCCGGTGTTGCGTTTCATCCAGCAGCAGGCCGGGCAGGACGATGCCGAGGCCTACGGCACGCTGAACATGGGCGCGGGTTTTGCGCTGCACGTGGCCGCGGCCGACGCCGAGCGCACGGTGCAGATCGCACGCGGGCTGGGCCTGGGCGCCTGGCTGGCGGGCAGCGTCGAAGCCGGACCCAAACGCCTGCTCATCGAACCGCTGGGCATCACCTGGGACGCCGACGCCTTGCAGCTCCGCTAGAATCCGCTGTGCCGGGCCTCCCCGCATGGAAGCGCGCCCAACCGGGTCAGGTGGGGAACCAAGCAGCCCTCAGCGTTGCAACCAGTGCCGGGGTCAGGCTCGGCACCTCTTTGCGGAATCCCTCAGCGGGATTCCAGCTGCCTGAAGGCCATCACGGCCTGGTTGCGCAGGGTGCGCAGCAGCGCCAGGCCCTTTTCGTCCACCTCGATGCCGCCTGAGGTGGCCTTGTCGGCGTAGATCAGCGCAAAGGTCGCGCCCTTCATCGCCATCGGCAGCAGCAAGAAGGTCGGTGCGTTCACCTGCTGGCGGAACCAGGGCGGCAAGCGCTGCGCCATGGCGGCGCTGGTGGCATCGGCGATCAGCGTGTCCATGCCCTTGACGCAGATGGCGCTGAACAGGTCGGGCGCGCCCGCGGGCTTGAGCGGGATGCGGAAGGCCGGGGCCAGCCGGGGCACGTCCAGGCCCAGGCCGAAGCGGCCGGTCAGCGTCTCGGTCTTGGGGTCGCGCAGGCAGAAGACCACGCGCTGGAAATCCAGGCCGCGGAACATGGTCTCCAGCACCATGCGCAGCACCTCGTTGAGCTTGAAGTTGTCGGCCACCATGCAGTTGGTGATGTCCTGCACCCCGGCGGCCAGCACCTCGGCCAGCACGGGCCGGGCGGGCACAGCCGCCCCCTGCGGCGAGACCACCACCGTGGCATCGTCCAGCGGCGCGTGGGCCGTGGCCGCCAGTTCGTGCGGCGCCAGCGTGTCGGGATCGGGCACGGGCGGCGCGGCCATCAGGCGCTTGGCGGGTTCGCCCATGGCCACCTTCACGCCCAGGGCCTCGGCCAGCTGCGCCAGCCGCGTGCGGGCTGCTTCGGTGGCCAGCAGCACGCTGCGTGCCGTGGTGCCGAGCGCGGGTGCCGCGCCCTCGGCCAGCCGGCCCAGGCGCAGTTCCAGCGGCTCGCGGCTGTCGCTGAGCATCTGCTCGGTGAGTTCGTTGGCGATGCGGCTGACCCAGCGCTGGCGCTCCGCGCCGTTCGGCACGGGTTTGGCCGGCGGGTCGCCGTCGGGCGGCTGCATCATGCGCTGCAGGTTGTCGGGCAGGCCCCAGCTGCGGGCCACGCCCACGCCCAGGTCGTGGAAGCTCAGGCCCAGCACCTGCACGGCGGCCTTCTGCGACGCGTTCGGGCCGCCCTTGGCCACCAGCTGGCGGATCTGCTGCGCCTCTTCCGGAAAGTAGTACTCGGTGAG
>CAYTWU010000470.1:0-2608 GCA_964442175.1 uncultured Rubrivivax sp. | reverse complement strand
TTCACCGAGCCTTCGACCACCGGGTTGACGATCTCCAGGTGGCTGGGGTTGAAGGCCAGGCTCAGGTGCACCGGGCCGCCGGCCGTACTGACATCACTGGAAAAGCCCTGGTGGTACTTGACGTCACCCGAGGGCAGGTCTTCCGGCGCGGTGTGGTCGAACTCGGCGAACATGTCCTTGGGCAGCTTGCCCAGGGTGTTGACCAGCACGTTCAGCCGGCCGCGGTGGGCCATGCCGATCACGATCTCCTGCACGCCGTGGCTGCCGGCGCGCTGGATGACCTCGTCCATCGAGGCGATGAAACTTTCGCCGCCTTCCAGCGAGAAGCGCTTCTGGCCGACGTACTTGGTGTGCAGGTAACGTTCCAGGCCTTCGGCGGCCGTCAGGCGGTCGAGGATGTGTTTTTTCTCCGTCCCGCTGAAGCTGGCCTTGCCGCGCACGCTTTCCAGCTTCTCCTGCCACCAGCGCTTTTCGGCCGGCTCGGTGATGTGCATGATCTCCGCGCCGATGGTGCCGCAGTAGGTCTCGCGCAAGGCCTGCACGATCTCGCGCAAGGTCATCTGCTCGGCCTTGCTGAAGTACGTGTTCGTGGCGCTGAACGTGATGTCCATGTCGGACTCGGTCAGGTCGTAGAACGCGGGTTCCAGCTCGGGGATCTTCGGGCGCTCGGTGCGCTTGAGCGGGTCCAGGTCGGCCCAGCGGGCGCCGAGCGAGCGGTAGGCCGCGATCAGCGACTGCACATGCAGCTGCTTGCGTGCGATGGCCAGGTCGTCGCCGGTGGACTTGACGACGAAGCCGCCGGACTTGGCGCGCTGGGCGAAGGACTCGATGACGGGTGCGTGGGCCACGTCGCGCGCTTCGGAGCCGTCGACCGCCGGCACGTGCTGCAGGTTGTCGAAGTAGGCGCGCCAGGCTTCCGGCACGCTGCCGGGGTTGTCGAGGTAGGCCTCGTAGAGCTCTTCGACGTACGGGGCGTTGCCACCGAACAGGTGCGAGTTCGCCCTGTGTTGCTGCATCATATTTCGCTCACCTTTCGTTCCGGCTCTGCCAGAACTCCGATGGGTTGCTCAACCTTCCGCGGCCCCGGCTGCACCGGTTGGCGGATTGCGACCCGCCTTGCTGCATGAAGCATGCAGGCAAGGGGACGGGGAAGGACCGTGTAGACGACCGCCAGCGAACCAGCGGCCTTCTGTATCTCGGCCGCGACTTTAACACCCGCCGCAGCGCTCTCCATGCACTGAATTGAACGCCTTGTGGGCCTTTCATCGGCTGACAAGGGCGGGGAAGCTTGCGCAGACTGTGTGTTGAATGCGACAGTCCGTCATCCACCTGCTCCCCGCCGCATCGGTCAAGCCCCTGACCGGGCAGCCCTGCAACGGCTGCGGCGTGTGCTGTGCCTGGGCGCCCTGCCCGCTGGGCATGCTGCTCTCGCGCCGCCGCACCGGGCCGTGCACGGCGCTGGTGTGGGCCGACGACCGCTACCGCTGTGGCGTGCTGGCCGCGCCGCGCCGCCACCTGCCGTGGTTGCCGGCCGCGCTGGCCCGCCGGCTGGCCTGGCGCTGGATCGCCGCTGCGCAGGGCTGCGACGCCGAACTCGACACCGCCTGAACGGCGCCGCCGCGGGCGGTACGCGGCTTGCTTCCCGGGTAGATACCGAACGCGGCCGCGCGCGGCCGCTCTACGATTGCCCCTTTCCGTTCACCCTAGGAGTTTCTCCATGAAGATGAAAGCCCTGCTCGTCGCCGCAGCGGTCGCCGCCGCGCTGGCAGCACCGGCCCAGGCCGCCACCCTGCGCTGGGCGGCCCAGAACGACATCCTCACGATGGACCCGCACTCGCAGAACCATGCGACGACCAACGCGATCCTGATGCACGCCTACGAAGGCCTGACCCGCTACGGCAAGGAACGCGAGGTCGAGCCCGGCCTGGCCACCAAGTGGACCTACATCAGCCCCACCCAGGTGCGCTTCGAGCTGCGCAAGGGCGTGAAGTGGCACGACGGCAGCCCCTTCACCGCCGACGACGTGATCTTCTCCTTCGGCCGCATCAAGCAGCCGCAGGGCACGATGCAGATCTATGTCACCGGCATCAGCGAGATCAAGAAGATCGACAGCCACACGATCGACATGATCCTGTCGGCGCCCAACCCCATCCTGCTGCGCAACATCATCGATTTCCGGATCATGAGCAAGGCCTGGGCGGAGAAGAACAACACGCTGAACACGCAGGACTACAAGGCCAAGGAAGAGAACTTCGCCTCGCGCAACGTGATGGGCACCGGCCCGTACCGGATCACCGGCTGGACGCCGGACCAGCGCGTCACGATGACGGTGAACAAGGATTGGTGGGGCAAGCTCGACGGCAACATCGACGAGGTGATCTACACCCCCATCAAGTCCGACGCCACGCGCATCGCCGCGCTGCTGTCGGGCGACGTCGACCTGCTGACCGACCTGCCCACGCAGGACGTGGCCCGCCTGCGTGCCGACAGCAAGCTCAAGGTGCTGGAAGGCCCCGAGGTGCGCACCATCTACCTGGCACCCGACGTGGGCAGCCCGGAGCTGAAGTACAGCAACATCAAGGGCAAGAACCCGTTCGCCGACAAGCGC
>CAYTWU010000469.1:0-2610 GCA_964442175.1 uncultured Rubrivivax sp. | reverse complement strand
CACCATGCCACGTTGCTGCGGGACACGGTCCGCGCACTGCTGCCCGACCACGACATCTGGATCACCGACTGGACCGATGCCCGCATGGTGCCGGCCGAGGCCGGCCCCTTCCACCTGGACGATTACGTCGCCTACGTACGCGAATTCATCCGCCACATCGGCCCCTCGGTCCACGTCATTTCAGTCTGCCAGCCCACGGTGCCGGTGCTGGCCGCGGTGTCGTTGCAGGCCACGGCCGGCGATGTGCTGCCGCAGACGATGACGATGATGGGCGGCCCCATCGACGCGCGCCGCAGCCCGACGGCCGTCAACAACCTGGCGGTGAACAAGAGCCACAGCTGGTTCGAGAACAACGTGATCTTCCGCGTGCCGCAGAACTTCCCGGGCGCCGGACGGCGCGTGTACCCGGGCTTCCTGCAGCACTCCGGTTTCGTGGCGATGAACCCCGACCGGCACCTGACGTCGCACTACGACTACTTCCTGGACCTGATCCGCGGCGACGACGACAGCGCGGAGTCCCACCGCAAGTTCTACGACGAGTACAACGCGGTCCTGGACATGCCGGCCGAGTACTACCTGGACACCATCAAGACCGTGTTCCAGGACTTTGCGCTCGTCAACGGCACCTGGGTGGTGGATGGCCAGCTGGTGCGCCCGCAGGACATCACCGGCACCGCACTGCTGACCATCGAAGGCGAGCTGGACGACATCTCCGGCTCGGGCCAGACCAAGGCCGCGCACGAGCTG
Source organism: uncultured Rubrivivax sp. (assembly GCA_964442175.1). Lineage (GTDB taxonomy): Bacteria > Pseudomonadota > Gammaproteobacteria > Burkholderiales > Burkholderiaceae_C > Rubrivivax. Next base: position 1,863 of record CAYTWU010000469.1, on the reverse strand, counting down.
TGCACCGGCATCCCCGACGGCCGCAGCCTGCACTACGACGTGGCGGGCGCGGGCCACTACGGCATCTTCTCGGGCCGCCGCTGGCGCGAGAAGGTCTACCCGCAGGTCAAGGCCTTCATCGCCAAGTTCCACCACGAAAACGGCACCGTGCCCGCGCTGCCTGCGCCGGCCAGACGCGTCCGCCGCGCCCGCTGACGGGCAGCCGCCGATAATGTGGCGGTGACGCCCACCGCCGCCCTGCCCACCCTCGCCGACGCGCTGGACGCGGCCCTGCCGCAGACCCAGTGCACACGCTGCGGCTACCCCGATTGCCGCAGCTACGCGCAGGCCATGGCCGCCGGCGAGGCCGACATTCACCGCTGCCCACCCGGCGGCGCCGAGGGCATCGCACGGCTGGCCGCCCTCACCGGCCGGCCGTCCAAGCCGCTGGACCCGGCCCATGGCCACGAAGGCCCGCGAACGCTCGCGGTGATCGATGAAGCCTGGTGCATCGGCTGCACGCTGTGCATCAAGGCCTGCCCGGTGGACTGCATCGTCGGCGCGTCCAAACGCATGCACACCGTGATCGACGCGCAATGCACCGGCTGCGAACTCTGCGTGCCGGCCTGCCCGGTGGACTGCATCGCAATGATCCCGGTCACGGGCGAGCGCACCGGCTGGGCCGCCTGGAGTGCCGCCGACGCCGACGCCGCGCGCGGACGCTACGACTTCCACCGCTTCCGCGTCGAGCGCGCCGCGCGCGAAAACGACGAACGCCTGGCCGCCAAGGCTGCGCAGAAGCTGGCCGACCTGCCGGCCCACACCCAGCACACCGACCCGGCCACGATCGAACGCAAGCGCGCCGTGATCGAAGCCGCGCTGGCCCGCGCCCGTGCCCGCCGCGACAACCCCGGAGCGCCATGAGCCCGGCCCAGATCGAGACCTTCTTCGCCACGCTGGCCGCGGCCAACCCGAAGCCGCAGACCGAGCTCGCCTACACCAGCGTCTTCGAGCTGCTGGCGGCGGTGCTGCTGTCGGCACAGGCCACCGATGTGTCGGTGAACAAGGCCACCCGGGCCTTGTTCGCGAAAGCGCCGACGCCGCAGGCGATGCTGGCGCTCGGCGTCGACGCGGTGACTGAACACATCCGCACCATCGGCCTGTTCCGCACCAAGGCGAAGAACCTCGTCGAGACCTGCCGGCTGCTGATCGAGCGCCACGGCGGCGAGGTGCCACGTTCGCGCGAGGCCCTGGAGGCGCTGCCCGGCGTGGGCCGCAAGACCGCCAACGTGGTGCTCAACGTGGCCTTTGGCGAGCCGACGATGGCGGTGGACACCCACATCTTCCGCGTGTCCAACCGCACCGGCCTGGCACCGGGCAAGGACGTGCTGGCGGTGGAACACGCGCTGATGCAACGTGTGCCGGCGCGCTACCTGGTGGACGCACACCACTGGCTGATCCTGCACGGCCGCTACGTCTGCCAGGCGCGCCAGCCCCAGTGCAGCGCTTGCAGCGTGCGGGCCCAGTGCGACGAGGGCCGCCGCGGACCTCGCCCCCTACAATTGGCCAGGGGGTGACGATGGCGACGCTCGAAGATCTGGCCGAACGCGTGGAACGCCTGGTGGTTCGACACGAGGAACTCAAGCGCGCGAACGCGCTGCTCGAGGCCGAGCTGGCCAGCGTGACCGGCGAGCGCGACAGCCTGAAGTCCCGCCTGGCAGCCGCCCGCGCCCGCATCGACGCCCTGCTGGCGCGCCTGCCGGCCGACACCGGAACCGAGTGAGCCCGCGATGAAGCAGATGGAAGTCACCATCCTCGGCCAAAGCTACCTGCTGGGCTGCCCCGAAGGCGGCGAAAGCTCCTTGCTGGCCGCCGTGGCCGCGG
>CAYTWU010000468.1:0-2623 GCA_964442175.1 uncultured Rubrivivax sp. | reverse complement strand
ACCATAGCGAGGTGGTACCACTCCTTCCCATCCCGAACAGGACAGTGAAACGCCTTTGCGCCGATGATAGTGCGGGTTCCCGTGTGAAAGTAGGACATCGTCAGGCTATTTATCTGAAACCCCCAGTCCTCCAGGATTGGGGGTTTCGCCTTTTGGGAACCCCAAATACCACCGAACCTGGCTCATTCCAGCCCGCAGTCAGGTGGCACCATCCGCTCGTCGGAAAACAGCCAATCCGAAATCTTTTGCTCCCGCAGCACAATGGTGCCCAGGAACCTTTCCGGCTCCGGCATCTGGCCAAAGGTATCGAACCCACGTTCGAGAAAATTCTGCAAGGCCGACAGACCAGCCAGTCTCGCCGGGACGCGCATCACCCGCAGCGTTCCGCGCAACACGGGATTGCGGGTGTACCTCACCAAGGCCCGCCCCACCTGCATCATCAAATCGATCTGCTGCAAGCGGTGGACGGGCGACGCGGTCTGCTGCCAAGCCGCGCGGTAGCTTGGCAGCTGCAACGGCAGTTCGACCACATGCCGGGCGAGTTCGTCGTCCAATTGCTCCGACAAGGCGTGCAGTTCTGCCAGCGTGGCGACTGTGCCGACCAACTCCGGTGGAAACAGCCGGATCAAGGCCGGAACAATGCGGGCAAACTGTGCATCCCGCTGCGTGAAGTCACTGGGGCCGTACAAGTCATCCAGAAAAAACCGCGCCGCCGGGGCGTAAACCGACCCGGTCATCAGGTCCGCATAGCTGCGCGCAAAGCGTTGGTGCTGGAACGCCTTGACCGCCGAGACGCGGACCTCCAGCGAAACGTCGACACGCCGCTGACGACGCAAGGCGTCAACAGTGCCCAGGTGTTCCAGGATGTCCCGCCCCAAGTCGTCTGCAGACCTCGCCATGATCCGGTGTCCCTGTCCCGTCGCCCCGTGAATCCACCATGCTAGCCCGGCTGCAGCAAGGCCTCTGTCTCTTGTGGCTGTTGATGCTGGGTGCATGGCTTTGGTGGACGGGAACCCAGGCTGCCTGGCCATTGGCGGCTGCAGGTCTCGCTGTCCTCGGCGCGGGCCATGCCGCTGTGCTGGCGGTGGAGTTCTGCTGGATGCACCAGGTCAATCACACCGATCCTGCGCCGCGTGCCAGCTGGCAACAGGTGCTCCGGGCCTGGTGGGCCGAGGTGAGGCACGCGCCGCAGGTGTTCTGCTGGCAGCAGCCCTTCCTCAGCCATCGGTTCGCTGACATCACAGCAGTGCCGGGCAAGCGGGGCGTCCTGTTGGTTCACGGATTTGTCTGCAACCGTGGCCTGTGGAACCCTTGGCTGCAGCCCCTGCGCGAGGCCGGTCACCCTGTCGTCGCCGTGGACCTGGAGCCCGTGTTCGGATCGATCACCGACTACGCGGCCTGCATCGACCGTGCCGTGAGTGCCTTGACCCAAGGCACAGGTCAGGCGCCAGTGGTGGTGGCACACAGCATGGGCGGGCTGGCCGTTCGATGGTGGTGGGCCTTGCCCGGCAACTCCCGGCGCATCCGGCACCTGGTCACCTTGGGCACACCCCACCAAGGCACACGGCTGGCGCGCTGGGCGTTTTCACGCAACGCGCGCGAGATGCGCGAACGCAGCGCCTGGCTGCACGCCCTGCAGCGCGCGGAACCTGCCGATCACGCCAGGCGCACCAGCTGCTACTACGGTCATTGCGACAACATCGTCTTTCCAGCCCACAACGCGACATGGCCACAGGCCAACAACCACCATCTGGAGGGCGTGGCCCATGTCGCTCTGGTCTGGCGACCCGAGCCTCGACAGGAGCTGTTGCGCCGCCTGAGCGATTGAAGCTTCAGCCCTGCTGCATCACTGACTGAGCACGCCGCGCCGGATCTGGTCGAGCTCCATGCTCTCGAACAAGGCCTTGAAGTTGCCCTCGCCAAAGCCCTGGTCACCTTTGCGCTGGATGAACTCAAAGAAGATGGGGCCGAGCTGGTTTTCACTGAAGATCTGCAGCAGCAACTCACCGGCCTTGCCGTCGATCAGGATCTTGCGTTGCTGCAGCGCCGCCACGTCTTCGCCGTGGCCGGGGATGCGCTTGTCCACCAGTTCGTAGTAGGTGTCGATGGTGTCCAGCAGGCTGATGCCACTGCGCCGCAGGCCATCCACCGTGGCCGGCAGATCGGTCGAGCCCAGTGCGATGTGCTGGATACCTTCGCCGTGGTAACGGTCCAGGTATTCCTGGATCTGCCCCGACTTTTCATTGCCTTCTTCGTTGATGGGGATGCGGATCTTGCCGCAAGGGCTGGTCATGGCCTTGCTCTTGACGCCGGTCACCTGGCCTTCGATGTCGAAGTAGCGCACCTCGCGGAAGTTGAACAAGCGCTCGTAGAACTCCGCCCACTCGCCCATGCGCCCGCGGTGCACGTTGTGGGTCAGGTGGTCGATGTAGGTCAGGCCGTGGCCCGCAGGCTGCAGGCTCGCGCCCGGCAGCGGCTCGAAGTCCACATCGAAGAAGCCGATGTTGCCGATCTCACCCGGCTGCGCACCGCCCTTGCCGCGCCACCGGTCGACCAGGTAGATCAAGCTGTCGCCGATGCCCTTGATCGCGGGGATGTTGAGCTCGCCAGGGCCGGCCGTACC
>CAYTWU010000467.1:0-2627 GCA_964442175.1 uncultured Rubrivivax sp. | reverse complement strand
GGCCGTCACCTATCTCGGCATGCGCGAAGTGGCGGCCATCACCGTCGAGATGGGCCTGCGCGCGGCCTTCCCGCCGGCGATTGAACTCGAACCCCTGTGGCAGCGCGCCGCGCGCCGCGGCCTGCTGATGGGCCGGCTGGGCGCGCGCTTGTCGCTCGACGCCTGGGCGGCGCACTCGGCGGGGCTGTTCGAGGAGTGCGGCAAGGCGGTGCTGTTCCGCCACGCGGCCGAGCACTACAAGGCCATGCTGCGCGCCGCCGGCAGCGACGCCGAATTGCTGACGCTGGAGCACGCCGGCTTCGGCGTCAGCCACGATGCGCTGGGCGCGGCCCTGTGCGAGAGCTGGGGCCTGTCGGCCACCGCCGTGGCCAGCGTGCGCTACCACGTGGGTGTGCAGGCGGGCGGTGCGCTGCCGACGGTGTTGACCAACGGCCGGCGCACCCTGGTGGTGCTCTCGGCCACCGTGCACGCGCTGCTCACGGCCCCCGGGCAGCTGGACGAGGTGGCGGCCCGGCTCGCCCCCGAGGCCGACCTGGACCCGATCCTGATGCTGCGCGCGACGCGCCAGATCCAGGAGCAGCTGGCGGCTGCAGCCGCACACGGCCGCTGAGTCACCCCCCCGAAGGTGGGGCGGGCTGACCCGCTGGCCCGGCTGTGGCGCTTGGGCTAGGCTAGGAAGTTTCCGTCTTCCAAAGTCACTGCCATGTCCGCCACCATCGCCGCCGACCAGTTGCCCTTGCAGCGCCTGTACCACTGGGCCCGCAGCGCGCCCGACCGCGTTGCCTTCACGCAGCCGATCGGCAATGGGCAAGTGACCACTTACACCTGGAGCCAGGTCGTGGACCAGGCCCGGCGCGTGGCCGCGTGGCTGCAGGCCCAGGGCATCCAGCCGGGTGACCGCGTGGCGATGCTCTCCAAGAACACCGCGCACTGGCTGATGACCGACTACGCCATCTGGATGGCGGGCGCCGTCTCGGTGCCGCTGTACCCCACGCTGGCCGCCGGCACCATCCGCCAGATCCTGGACCACAGCGGCGCCAAGCTGCTCTTCGTCGGCAAGCTCGACGGCTGGTCCGGCATGAAGCCCGGCGTGCCCGCCGGCCTGCCCTGCGTGAGCCACCCGCTGTCGCCCGACGACGCCAAGAAGGCCTACACGGCCTGGGACGACATCGTCGCCAAGACCGCGCCGCTGGCCGGTGACCCGGTGCGCCCGGGCGACGAACTCTCCACCATCATGTACACCTCGGGCACCACCGGCGCGCCCAAGGGCGTGATGCACACCTTCGCCAACTTCATGGCGGCGGTGGACGCGGGCCTGGAGCGCATCCCGCAAAACGAGAACTCGCGCATGCTGTCCTACCTGCCGCTGTCGCACGTGGTGGAGCGCGCGCTGGTGGAGCATGCCCAGCTGCGCACCGGCATGCACGTGTTCTTCGCTGAAAGCCTGGACACCTTCACCGCCGACCTGCAGCGCGCCCGGCCGACGGTGTTTTTCTCGGTGCCGCGCCTGTGGGTGAAGTTCCAGCAGGGCGTGAACCACAAGATGCCGCAGAAGAAGCTCGATCTGTTCCTGAAGCTGCCCATCCTGAGCGGCATCGTCAAGAAGAAGATCCTGAACACCCTGGGCCTGAACGAGTGCCAGTTCGCCGCCGGCGGCGCCGCGCCGATGCCGGCCGAGCTGCTGGCCTGGTACAGCCGCCTGGGCCTGAACGTGGCCGAGGGCTACGGCATGACCGAGAACATCGGCGCCAGCCACATCACGCTGGGCGACCCGGGCAGCTTCGGCACCGTGGGCCGGCCGTACGCGCCGGTGCAGTGCCGCATCGCGCCCGACACCGGCGAGATCCAGGTCAAGGCGCCGTGGAACATGCTGGGCTACTACAAGGAGCCCGAGCTCACGAAGGAGGCCTTCACCGCCGACGGCTGGCTGAAGACCGGCGACAAGGGCAGCACCGACGCCCAGGGCCGGCTGAAGATCACCGGCCGTGTGAAGGACCTGTTCAAGACCAGCAAGGGCAAGTACGTCGCACCCGCACCCATCGAGGACAAGCTGGTGATGCACCCGGCCGTGGAGGCCTGCTGCGTGACGGGCGCCAACCTGGGCCAGCCGCTGGCGCTGCTGATGCTGAACGCCGACGCCAGCAAGGCGGCCCAGGGCGCCGGCAAGGCCGAGCTGGAAGCTTCGCTGGCCGAGCACCTGAAACACATCAACGAGACGCTGGACCCGCACGAACAGCTGGAGTGCCTGGTCATCACCAGCGAGGCCTGGACGGTGGACAACGACCTGATCACGCCGACCTTCAAGGTCAAGCGCAACCGCATCGAGGACATGTTCGCGAAGAACTACGACCGCTGGGTCGGCCAGCGCAAGAAGGTGGTCTGGAACAGCTGATTCAGCTGCCCGGGTCCTGCTGGCGCGCGAGTTTTTCGCTGCGCCAGTAGACATCGTCACCACCGTCCTGCCGGTTCAGCACCCGGGCCAGCACAAACAGCAGGTCCGAGAGCCGGTTCAGGTACTGGCGCGGGGCGTCGTTCACCGGCTCGGCCGCGTGCAACGCCACCACCGCGCGCTCTGCGCGGCGCGCGATCGTGCGGCTCACATGGGCCAGCGCCGCGCCCCGGCTGCC